>CALJNC010000011.1 GCA_937981995.1 uncultured Chitinophagaceae bacterium | reverse complement strand
CATTACTTTAATTACACTATTTGTGCTATCTAAAGTAAAAGTGCCTATGCCTCCTCCGTGCAAACTTTCAAATCCTGCCCAGGGTTGACCTGTTTGTAATGCAGTAAATTCTATAACGTTGTCAGAAGTATTAATACCTCCTGGTACAGGATTGGCAACTACCATTGTCGCAGGATTCGTGTCGTTTTCGAATGTTGTCCAAGTCCAATTAGCACCATAGCCATTTGACTCAAAATTTATTGGGTTTAACTGTGATTTACAAACCGCAGTTATTTGAAGCATGCACAGTAAGAGAGTAATAGCTTTATTGATATTTATTTTCATTGGAGTACTTATTTTATTTTGTAAAAAAGGGAAGCTTCATTTTGAAGCTTTCCTTCGTTAAATTTTATTATAACTTTTATTGAGTAATAATTGATTTTATTGTGTGGAATTCATCGCCATGTTGAACCCGAATTAAATAAATTGTATTAAACTGAAGTTGAACATCTATATTTTGGTTTGTAGCTACAGATCTATTCGATTTAAAAATAGTCTTACCTGCAATATCAAAAATTTCAACACCATCAACGGCATTTAATTCAGTAGCATTTAATCTTATGTAATTATTACTTACAATTACTTCTAGATTTTCTTTGAGTACATCATCAACACTTACAGGAATACATGCATTACAAGTTTCCCAAATATTACATACTGAGCTATCATTTGCACCAACTGTAACTATACGATTTGTAAACATTGCATTCATGTTAGTACATGCCGCAGTAGAATCCATATCCTCAGTAATACTCCCGTTTACATGTAAATATTCATAGTTAGATCCTGAAGTTAAAGCGATTGTAGCTTCGTAGGTATTGTTACCTATTGAGGTCATTGGGTCACCAGGGAAGTTGCTCCAATTACTCCAGCTACCAAATAAATAAACGGGCATAGAATCTGGAGATTGTACCTGGAATGTAACATTTACCATTGGCATAGCCGGTGCATTATTACCTCTAATTAATACTTTTCCAAAAGCAGCTTCGTCAACTGGGTTAGCATTAAGACCTCTAACTGTAAATCCATATTGCGGGATAAAACCAGCCGTGTTAGGTACAACTAAAGAAGTTGCAAACGTTCCAGTAGCAGATAAAGTGTCATAATCAAATAATACGGTTGCGTATCCATTATTAGCATCTAATACTTTTACAAAAGCATGTACGGTATAGCCAGGATCAATGTCAAAGCTATCAACGAAACCTGCGAAGTTTACTGTGTTACCAAGTAGAGCCAAGTCTTCGATATAAGTAGTTGCTTCACAAACTTTATTGCCTATTGCTCCATTCGCCCAAAAAGGATCAGCGGCAGCGTAGTTATTATAGTTTGGTTTTAACTGCATAGAACCATTACCAGGATCTACAACTGTTTTTAAATCCGGAACACCCCAAGCTTGTCCGAAGATATAATTTGCTCCTACAGAATCAAATACATTCATGTATCCTACCCAGTTCATGCCCGTATCAACTGTTATATTGACTTGTGCTTTACTAATTTGTGCAAATCCTATAACGAATAGAATTAGCAGCATTGATTTTTTCATCATTTTGTTTTTTTGTTTCATTTTGTTTTGTTTTAATTGTTCTTGTTTGTTTTTAATTTGTGTGTATTTATTTTATAAAGGTTTGTAGTCAAAAGATTTTAATACAAGTTCAAACTCTTGTCCATTTACGGGAGCATCTCCAAATAGTAACCAGGTATTAATACGTGCATTTGTACTATCGCTTGGTGCGGGTATTACAATTGGATTAGAAACATTGCCGCCTTCAATTTTTGTGCGGGTTACATTATTTGAAGTGAATTCAAAAGTTGCAAAAGGTGTGCCGCTGGCTTGGTCACCTGTATAAGATTTCCAGCATACAATAGAAGGAGTCCATTCAAAGACATGTGTAGAAACACCTCGCAAAGGTTCTAAGCTTGCCATAGGTGGTTTTTGTGAGCGCTCAGTAAATTTAACTGGCCAATGAGATACTGGTTGGGCGCTACAGGTAAGGGTTAGCGTATCGGTTGGATCATCCCACTTAGCAAACTCAATATCAATCTCGCTATTTGCCTGTGCTTGGAACGAGTACGTATCCCACGTAAATAGACCCACCACAATTTTTTGATCTATATCTACTACATTGCTTGCAGTTGTAAATGTATAGGTACCATAGCCCATTTCTTTTACACTCACTAACTCGGCGCATTGCCACTGACCATTTCGATTCGTAATTTTCATATGCAACATTCCCTGTGCGTCTACCCAGATATTATCTGATGAGTCAGAAAAAATACAGGGTCCTGGACCAACAGGTATGGTGCTAGATTTAAACCACCATTCAAATCCAGAGAAACGGATGTCTCCTTTTTCCTCAGGCCCAATAGGCACTATAGGCTCGGGTAAAGGAGTTTGCTTGCAGCCGAAGAATAAAACGGTGCAGAATAAGATGGTTACTATTTTTTGCATTTTACTTAATCTCTATTTTTTGTTTTTTGTCTTTACACATTAAAATAATATCACCTGGCTCTGTTACACGATTCAATTTTTTATTTATAAATGAAAAATCTTCTTTCGTAAGCTTAAAGCTCACCAATTTCTTTTCGCCAGGGTTCAATTCTATCTTTTTATAGCGTACTAATTTTTTTACCGAAGGTGTAATAGAAGCGAATACATCATCATAATATAATTGAACAACCTCTTTACCTTTTCGAGTACCTGTATTTTGTACAGGAATTTGTAACATTATATTTTCTTTATCACCTAACGTATTTTTTGATATTAGGAAATCACCATAATTAAAACTAGTATAAGAAAGTCCATGTCCAAATTCAAACTCAGGTTGAAAACCATTGAAAGAAAAATCAACATGCATCTCTTCGGATTTTTTATGGTCGTATGTTACCAAGCTATTTGTAGCACTAGGGTACGTAAATGGCAACTTGCCGCTTGGATTTACTTTGCCGTATAGGATATCATTTATTGCATGCCCACCTTCGTTACCCGGTAAGTAAGCATGTATAATAGCATCTGCTTTGTTTACGATTGAATGAATAATTTTAGGACGATTAAAACACAGTACCAGTACAAGGGGCTTTCCGGTTTTGCTAAGTGATTCTACCAATTCCTTTTGAGCATCTTCAAGTTCCAGCGTATTAATATTTCCGGGTATTTCAGTAGCAGGAGTTTCACCTAGGCATACTATAATGTAGTCAGCTAGAGATGCTTTGTTTATTGCATTTTGAATGTCTATGGCTGAGTCAGCACTTACACCTTTGGCATAAAGTACATTTGATTTACCAAGGTTTGTTTGCAAGGCTTGAAGTATTGTTTGTTTATTAGGTGTTTGATAGGTCTTATCATTTCGTCCTAACCATGTATGCGTCCATGCACCATTTAATAAGTCTAATGAGTTAGCCGAAGGGCCGCACACCAATACTTTTTTAGCGCTACTTAAAGGAAGCGTGTTGTTTTTATTTTTTAGAAGGGTAATACTTTCAGCTGCTGCTTCATAAGCAACAGTTGCAAATTGAGCAGAACCAAACTTAGGATAATTGATTTTATCAAAACGAGTTGTTTTAAATAAACCTAATTCTTTTTTCAATTGTAAAATTCTACGCACAGAAAGGTTAATGCGCTCTTCTGAAATTTCTCCTTTTTTAACTAGGTCAATTAGATGTTCAGTAAACTCATAGTCATTTGGCGTCATGCTCATATCAATACCAGCAAGGATAGCCATTTTAGTAGCTTCTCTTTTTGAGCTTGCCACGCGGTGCGTTGTATGGAGTTTATAGATATCTTCCCAATCAGTAACTGCAACCCCTTCAAATTTTAATTCGTCGCGTAATAAGGTAGTAAGTATATCATAATTGGCATGAACTGGCGTACCATTAATATCACCTGAGTTTATCATTACTGTTTTAGCGCCAGAAGCTATTGCGGTTTGAAAAGTAGGGAGGAAGTATTCACGTAATTCTCTATCAGAAATCCATGCCGGTGTGCGATCCTTACCACTCAAAGGTAGGCTGTATCCTAAGAAGTGTTTCATACAAGCGGCCACACGGTATTCTTCTTTATTATTTTGCAATCCTTCAATAGCGCTTTGCGTCATTGTTTTGGCTAGGTATACATCTTCGCCATAGGTTTCAAAAAATCGAGACCATAGCGGTTGCCTAGCTAAGTCTAAAACAGGAGAGAAGTTCCATGGTATGCCTGAGGCTCTAGTTTCATAAGCGCTTATTTGGTTAGCACGTTTTACCAGGGCAGGATTCCAAGTAGCTGCTTGTCCTATTTGTTGTGGAAACAAGGTGCCGCCTTTGGTATATGTTACACCATGTATTGCATCAATTCCATAAAGTACAGGAATTTTATTTTTAGAAGAAGCTAAAGATTCTTTCTGAATGTCGTCAATTATACTATGCCATAAATCTAATGATATGGTTCCGCTTCCGCAACCCACATTGAGTACGCTACCTACTTTATACTTTTTAAAAGCGGTTGCTAGTTTTTTTGCATTCAGTGTTTGTGGTTTTTTTAATGCACAAATATTTCCATCGGCTAATAAGCCAAGATCTATTTGTGTCATTTGGCCTACCTTTTCCTCTATGCTCATATTTTGTATAAGCATATCAATATCAACATTGCGCTGTGCTAACAATTCGAATGGTAAAAGGGATAATATGATTAATAATTTCTTCAATTCAGTCGTATAATTTTTATATCGTCTAAGTATATGTTTCCATCTCCTTCGAGTTGAATCATAAATTGTTTCACATTGCTAGCATCAAAGTCTTGCGCTTTAAAAGGAAAATCTTTTAATGGAATAATTACTGGTGTCCATTTGTCAGTTGTGAAATCACTAGCCACCATTTTTTTATTAAAACCTAGGTAAGCTTGCGTACCGCTATAATCTTCAAGTGCAAATGCAACAGGTAAGTTGGAGAAGTTACCCTCGGCAGCTTTTACATATAATACAATAGCTGCTTCATTAACTACTTCGGTCATGTCCTTACCTAACCAATTGTTCCAACCAAAACCAATACCTATCCATTTACAACCGCCGCTTACTTTATCCCACTTTAAATGCATTGCGGATTTAGAAACTTTTTTATTTACTATTTCTTTCTTCATGGTAACACAATGCGTTTCAGGAGAAACCCAAACTGATTTATCCATTGCGCCGTCAAAAACTATTAAATCTGCAAAGCCATTAATATTCGCTTTTTCTTTTTTAGCTGACTTATAGTCGTATAAGCCCTTATCCTGCATTTTTATAATATCGCAGGAGCTGAAAAGCAATGAAGCTAGTAATATGACAAACGAGTATTTCATTATGGTTGTAGCGCGTTGTTTTGTGTAAAGATTAAATAATCAATTCTTGTGCTAGCAAAACCTTGTGCAGGATCAGCTAAATCTAATACAGATACAATGCCTAATTTATCAGGATTATGCACTCCGTTACCTTTTGGAGTAGCGGGTTGACCATTTTCTAGTGCAGTTAAATCTGAGTATTTAACTGACACTAGTTGCCAACCTTCCCAGTTTACTCGAACTTCCAATGCGTACATATCTTCATTGGTTTCATTAAAGGTCCCATCACTATTTTCATCTTCTTTAAATTGAAAAAGGATTACTGATTCATTGTTACCAGCTTCTCCATAAAGTAAGCAGTTAAAATATTCATTATCGGCATTGGAAGAAAGGGGGAATGTATTTGCTCCATAAGCTGTAGCATTAAAATCTAATAAGCCAATTAACCAATCCCAACTTACAGTACCTGCCATATTTAGGTAATGATTTTTTTCTGGGCTGCCTGATGCATCGTTTTTAATTCCCCAATCCATATCAGCGCCGGTTTGTACAAATTTGGTCCAACCTGGATCAAAAACACCACTTTCAAAATCACTTAATAGAAATCCTGCATTTGTTTTAGGCGCACGCACTTCAACTGACTCGGTATATGTATCTGTAATATCAGGAATGATAAGTTCTGCGTCGCAATTTTCTGCTTTAAAAAAGGGTAAGTCTGTTGTACTGCCTTCCCAAGTACCATTGCTAGCATTGATTTCTCTACTTTGACCACTCATTACTTTTTTAGCTCCTGAGTTTTGTCCCGTAATATGTATTTCCCAATCAGTAAGTTTATTAAACTTAGCAGTAAAAAGTACGTTTTCACCATTGGCAAAGTTCACAGTATCTCGATCGGCCTTAAAAGCTTCAGTGATACCGAACTCGCCAAGCAGGTCGTCGATATTTGGCCCTTCAACCAAGTTGTCTTTCCTGCAGGAAAAGATTACAAATGGAATGGATAGGAGCAATAAATATTTTTTCATATCGTATGTTTTTTAAAATGTCATATTATATAATATACCAAATTGATTAATAGTATAATCAGCTTGATTAGCTAATTGATTTTGTATTGATTGATAATAAGCTGATAAGTATATTTTATCAGTAAAATTATATTTTAAGCCACCACCTAAAAGGCGTTGTTGATTGTCGTAGTTTGTTTGATTAAAGTAGGTTACTTCTTCATAGTCGTTTCTATCTTCAGTAAACTCTGTTCCTTTTGCACTCAACATGGTTAATCCACCAAGGATTTCCATGTTTTTAAATAGTTCGTATTGTAGGCCTGCTGTTATAATGTTTCTTTTAAAATCTACATTACCCAGACTTGCGCCAGTGCGCTTACTTGTTTGTATATTTAATCCTGCATGCATCTTAAACTTATTTTTAGTTTTTAGATAGTTGTTCAAGTTTACAGAAGCATTTAGTTTATGCTGTGCCATATTGCGCAGTGCAGTGGTACCCATTCCTCTTATTTCAGAAAGTAGGTAAGTTTCTGCTCTAACAGAGTAGTTCTCGGTTTTATGAGCTACACGCGCATAGATACCATTCCGATTAAAGGTTGCCATACCAAAGGGCATTACAATATTGTATCCTTGATTGTATTGTGCCATTTGGGGATTAATGGATCGGTTGTATAATCCGTCATCAGCAATTACATCCAATAAGGAAAGCGAACGGGCAGCTTGCGCATTTGTATAGCGGCCATATAAAACAGGTCGATTGCCGTAATTGATTGCTTTGCTTTGGGCTCCAATACTTCTAAAATCAGGACCGACATTTAAGTAACCTAAGGTAAAAGTTGTTTTAATTTTTGGCACTTCAAAACTTGCTGATGCATTTATAAAGTAGTCGGTTAGTTCAGGTGCTAGGGTATCAAAGGTTTGACATGATAAACTCTTTCCCGCTTCTGCACGAACGGTTAAAGTGTTTTTGTTTATTGCTTTTGTATACTTCGCATTGATTGTATTTACATTGTTATGAAAGGTGTTACTATCAGCAACTGTTCCTTTTACATCAAATACTGAGGCGCGATTGTAGCCAACGTATAGGTCATCTGTTATTTGTACACCTACAGTTGCACCGCCCATTAACCTGTCAGGTATACTGGCAAAGTTTGAAGCGCCAAGTCGTAGCATATAGCCATTGAAATTTACTTCTTTTACGTACTTAGAAAAATTCAAGGCAAAATCAACATTCGCACCTTGTTGGCGCCAAGTATTTCTTCTATAAAACTTTTCATAATCAACCACACGGCTTTGCATCCCAAATACTTCTGGTAGATCATCTAAACGATCTGCTTGATGATTGTATAGTGTGAATGGTGTTTGTTTTAAATTGATATCACCTATTTGATAACGCACTTTTTTAGCAATAATTCCTTTTAACCATAATTGACGCACATCAAAGTTTACACCTGCTCCCCAAAAACCACCGTAGTCATTTTTAATACGGAACATTCCTAAAATTTCAGTATTGTCATTTGGTTTAATATTTACTCCTAAATCAATCAACGCATAACCACCGCTATTTCTTTTTACGGATGTTGTGTCAGGCAAGCTATCTGTAACTAATAGTTGGTTGTTTGTCATTAAAGAACGCGCTCCGCCCACAAAAGAAACTTTCTTTTTGCTTTGTGCAACTGTTCCTAAACTGATAGCTAGGAGTACTAATAATCCGTAAGTTGATTTCCTTTTCATTTAAAAAAATATTTTTACTTCTGCGGTTGTTTCAAATCCTTTAAAGCGGTCAAGTTCAAAACTACTGTCTGCATAATTCATCCAACGTTGTCTTAAATAAAGTCCTGCGTTTTTGCCAAGGTAAATATCAAATCCAGTTGCAAATCCGAAGCCTGTTTGGTTTTTGGGCTTAAGAGATACAGCATCTAGTTCAGTTCTGTAGCTAGCAATTATGCGCTCAAATCCTATGTAATTGCACCATAGCAGGTACTTATTAATTTTATAATAAGCCTCTAGTTGGTGATAATAGGTACGCAGTAAAGCTTGATCACTAAAATCAGTAATTGGTTTTAATTTATTTTGAGCTGAGTTGAATTGGCCTAAATAGAATACATAAAGGTTTTTATTTAAAAGCTTCGTCTTATACTTTGCATTTACTTCTAAACTGTTATAAAATTTCTTTTGTAGCGGAAGGCCATTTGCATCAACTTCTAAAAGATCCAATGTCTCATATACTCCACGGTAAATTTTATTTAGGTTTTGATACGGTCCTACACCAGAAGGAAATGCCCAACGATAAAAATGCGAACGCGCAATATTATTAATCGGGTGACCATAATTTATTTTGTTAGATAGGTTTTCTAACTCAGCAGAAATGCTATAACCCAATGAAAGTTTAAACTTATCAAAGTTTAAATCCGTATTAATTTCTAAACCTTGGCGGTTGTTTACCATTTGACCTATAGCATTCATGGTGCTGTTAGGTGCAACAATAACAGCTTGCGTGTTGCCGCTATTATTTAAATAAGATGGCGCCTCAGCTACCGAAGTATTTATAAAGGAACCATTATTATTTAAAACTTTGGGGCTTATTCTGTAGTAGTGAATTTCCGTGTTGTGTTTTTTTGAAAGTTTAGGGAGATTTAGTTTTACTGAAATCGCCTCGCCCCAATTATTTTTATCCGTTTCATTTGAGTAGTAACGTCCTGCTCCAATTTCTCCGCTTAACTGAAACTTACTTTGCTTAATATCAAAAGTTCCTGTTAGTACATTTAAACCAATTCTGTTTTTCTGTGTACTATCACTAAAAGTTACATTGTTGAATGTGTTGATAGCAACCGTATTATTTTTAAACTTTTTACCAATTTTACCGGCAATGGTATTGTTGGGTAACGGGTTAACTCCTCCGCTTAATTGTGTTTTACCATACATGAGTGAACCATAAAAATCATAAGGCAAACTAGCACCATCTACAATCAAGCCTTGAAAAGCCTGCATTCCCCAACGGCGATCTTGCCCAAGCGCTCCTTTACTAAAGAAGTCATCATATCTACTATCAACTCGTTTGGTAGCAGGGTCCCACGGGTTACGCTCAAATAATGAGTAGCGATTGTAACCACGATTTGTTTGGAACGTAAAGGAAGAAAGTTCGTACCAATGAATACCACCTGCACGCACATTAAAACTTCCAAAATCAGTATTGAATGAACCATAAAGATTCACACCTAAATTTAATCCTTTTACATTCTCGGCTTGACCGGCACCTGTCATGGGTGTCCACATAAACAAGTCAGTTCCAAATGATGTTGTTTCAGAAACTCGACCACTTATGTTGAGTGATAGTTGAGGAATTTGTGCATCATCACCAATAAAAATATTACGACGATTGTTTTGCATACTTGGATAGGACTCCTTCATATCACGGTAGTTTCCAATAAAACGATAGTAACCTGAAATTCGTAAGCCATCTAAAGTCTCCGTGATTCTTTTAGGGAAAATACCTACATCGGTATCCGCTTCTTTTTCTTGTAAGCTGTCAATAGTAACTTCTTGTGCATGCGCAGAAACACTTAACACGCTTAATAAGGTGCAGACAAGAATCTTTATGTTCATCAAACTTTTAGTCATTATCAAAACTATTCATGTCGTATTGTTTAAACTTTAAGAAGCGCGCTTCACCATCTTTGGCAGAACGCTCATCTACATAAAAAGGAACATTTGCATAAGCAACTTTATCATTATAAGTAACACTTACAAATAAACGGTACGCACCGGGATCTCTAGGTGCTCTAAATTCAATGCGGTTACTTTTTTTATTTTTAATACGAGTTAGTACGCTTGATGCAGCTTCTTCAGCATCACCACCTGCTTTTTTATCAGTACTTTCTCTAAGGATACGCCAGGTATATTTTGCCTTGTTTCCTATAGCTTTGGTTTCGGTCATATTAATGCCAATAGCTGTTTTTACATTGGCCGTGTAAAAATCTTCACTTTTTAAATGAATATTATCTTTAGCTTGTAACTTATTAATTCTTATATCATTTAATGTAGGCGAGGGTTTATCGGGGTTGCCTCCCTTAAATGCCATTTCAACAGCATCAATACACTCCGTTACTTCATTATCTTTGGTAAACAGGCCATACCAAGTTTCAGTATACTCTTGTTTAGCACCCCAAAGAAAAACATAGCTACCAAGGCAATAGTTTTTATTGGGTTCAATATATTTTTTATAACGGGTATAATAAGATTCTTTTTTCTCTTTACTACTTTGCTCCATGGAAGCATCCCATTTTGTTTTTGGAGATTCCCAGTGACCGTTTGGTCCCCATTCGGTTACCATATAGGCGCCATTCCAACCAAACTTTTTTACATTGGCAATGTTTGTAATATCACCGTAGGTATTTACACATAATAAATCAATACTCGGTGTTCGCTTAATAATTTCCTTGATTACCTCTTTATTAATACCCGCTGTAACCGTTGTAGCTGGGTGGTTAGGGTCAACTTTATGAATAAATTTTGCAAGATCTTCTACAGCGTCCCAGCATTTAGGATTTTTATAAAAAAGATTTAGCTCATTACCAATTCCCCATGTAAGTAGTGCGGGGTGGTCTTTAAATTGAAGAATTACTTTTTTGAAATGTTCAAATTGTCTTTTTACTTTTTTCTCATTATTATAATCAAAACCATGACGCTCATGCTGCATCCAAAGTCCTAACATAACCGTCATTCCTTTAGCGTGTGCGCGATCCAATGCATCTTGTGCATTATCTATCCCCCATGTTCTTATTGAGTTGGCTCCAATAGCAATGGCTTTATCTAAATTTTTATCTCCGCCTACACCTTTTACATAGTAAGGTTTACCATTGCGCATCATCGTATAACCAGTATCTGTTTTAATGATGTTAGTTTGAGCGTTTATAGCAAGGCTAAAAAAGCTACACGTCAATAAGAAAATAATTTTGTTCATATAAAATTTAAATTCTCTGTTGTACATTTACTTAGTGTAATAAAGACACTATACAAATATAGGGTAATTATTGCTTTAATACAAACAGTGAATAGAGCTTACAATCATACAAAGAATAAGGGCTTGAATCCAAATATTTCGGTTGATTGCGTCATTTTTGGATTCGACTTCGAAAAATTAAATGTGGTGACCATTCGAAGAGGAACAGGAAATGGAAGCGAACTAATGCGAACGGCTTTACCTGGAGATTTAATTTATGATAATGAGAACCTCGATATGGCAGCAGAGCGAGTGCTGGAGGAGCTTACAGGATTAAAAGATGTCTATTTGGAACAAGTTGGCGCTTTTGGTGATCCCAATCGTGTGCGTAATAAAAAAGACGAAAAATGGTTAAAATCTATACGTGAACAACCTGAGGCACGAGTTGTTACAATAGCCTATTACTCGCTTTTACCCATGGAGAAGTGCCAATTACTGGCTTCTTCTTTTGCCAAAAGTGTACAATGGGAGGCTGTAGCTGATATTAAAGACTTAGCTTTTGATCATTTAGAAATTTTAAAAACTTCACTTGATAAATTAAAAAATAAGCTAGCCCACCAACCTGTTGGTGTAAATCTCTTACCTGAGAAATTTACCTTGGGTCAATTACAAAAAATGTACGAAACGATTTTAGACAAGAAGATTGATAAAAGAAATTTCCGTCGTAAAATTCAAAAGTTAGATATATTGACTTTATTAGATGAGAAACAAACCGGTGTACCGCACAAGCCATCTCACTATGTAAAGTTCAATGATAAAAAATACAGAGAACTATCTGAAACTGGGTTTGATAATTTTGGGTTTTAAATTTTCAATTGCCCAGATCAATAGTTGAATTCTCTTATCGCGTTGGATATTTTTAAAATCTTATTACTCTAAGGGACTAAATTTACAGCCTAATCCCAAGGGCAAAAGGTTGACGGTCTAAGCCATTACTATACATGGATTGTAATGCATAGGTGCCATATAACTTAATGATACCCGTTACTCCAAGTTCAGCTGTTACTTGGGTCATCCAGTCATTTACACCAAAGTCTCCGCTGTTTTTATTGCCATAAAATTTGGTCCAGGATTTAAGCTTATAACTACCAATAACACCTGCTCCTACAAAATATCTGTGACCTTTCTTTTTATTAGAATTGAAACGTAGCATAAGAGGTACACTTACATAGCTTACACCAAATTTATTTTTTTCTTTTCCTTTGAATAGGGCAGGGTCCGTTACTTCTCTAAATTGTGTTGCGGCTACAATTCCACCACTTTCACCATCTTGGTGTACAACATCAGTCGTAAACCTATAATTAAAGAATTGAAAACCAATCCCTGTTTCGATTTGTACATTATGCCTGGCAATATCTTGGCTTAGCCATACTGGCCAAAAATTAAAATTAATTGATTTACCGTTTCTTAAGCTTAAATCATCTTCTGTCATCATAATAGATGAAGTATCTCGAGTTAGAAAATTTCCGTTTGTTTGCGCATTAGTATAATTTGTATTATCAATCACATTATTGATTCCAAAATCAAAGTGCATACCTGTGTGCAATTTTTTATGTTTCTTTTTTTTCTTTTTTAGGGCATTCCCGATTTTGATACCTTGGTTACTAATGGATAAGATTGTTCCCTCTTTATTTTTTTTCCTTTTTATGGTATCTCCATTATCTGTTATGATAATTTTTATATTGTCAATATTAACTGTAGTGGTGTCCTTATTTTGTGCCAATGCATTGCTTGTGCTTAATATAAGCAAAATGAAGGCTCCGATAATCTGATAAAATGTGTGTTTCATAATTTTAAGTTTTAGTTGTTTATTGTAAATAATTTTCTTTTGCCAATACAAACTGTAATGGGCGTTTGTTTAATTTCTTTTATTGTTTCTAGTTTAGTTTCTACTTTGTTTACGGCAGCATTTAATTTTTCATAAATAACAGGATGCGAGTCTGCACTTATAACAAGCAAGGCCTTTTCCTCTTCTTCCACGTCCAAAAAGTTTGGCGTAAGTATTGCCTTGGGTTCCGGTAGAGACTTCTTTTTTTCTTTTACCAACACCACCTCTTTTAAAGACCGATCAATAATTTTTGACTCTGGGATTTTTTGTATTTCTCTTTCTTGAACATCTACATTGGGCACATCAACATATTCCTCCTTTATATTTTCTTTAAGCTGTTGAACATTTTTTTTCTGCTTTCTACTAACAAGCGCCGGCGCACTTTCAGTCTTGGTATGGGGTTGTTGTGCCATCACAACAGCAGGAGTAACTTGTTTTGGTTCTACTAATATTTCTTTTTCAACTTGTGTAAGGTTCTCCTCTTTTACATCAACTTCAGTCTTTTTAGTCTCTACTTTATTTTCTTGAGTAACTACTGGTAGCTCTTCCGTTTTATTTTGAATAAAAGGCCAGATAGCAATTCCCAAAATTATTGCTGCAGCCAAGGGCCAAGCCTTTTTTAAGAATACGAGTGCACCTGCTTTTTTATAGAGCATCTCCTTATTCTCAAAAACAACCCCCTCTTTGTCATCAAACTTAACCGCCTCATACGAATCAAGCTCAGTTTGTAAATCAGGATGCGCCGCTAAAAATTCATGAAAAGCCAACAATTCATCTTGGCTTAACTCGCCATCCATAAAAGTAACCATCCACTCCTCGTAGTTTTGTAAATCTATTTTCACAGCGCTTTTTTATTTTTTGATGAATTCAATAGGTCTTTTAGTTTCTTACGTGCTCTAAAAAGGTTAATCTTTACTTGTCCTTCTGTTACGTTTGTAATTTTAGCAATTTCGGCATAAGAGTAACCTTCATAATCTTTTAATAAAACCATGGAGCGTTGCAGTGTAGGAAGTTGAGCTAATACTTTATGCATTATCTCTTTATAATCATTTGTACTTGGTGTATCACTAATCACATTTTCATGATAATCTTCTACATAAAGCATTCTGCCACTTTTACGATAAACATCAATAACTTGGTTGTGGGCTACTTGAAACAGGTAACTTTTTGCTTTGTCTGTAGATACATCAGCTCTTTTGTTCCAAAGGGCTTCAAAGCAGTTTTGTACTATGTCTCTTGCAGTTTCCACGTCTTTATTTAAATTTTTTAGTACGAACCCAAATAGCCTATCGGAATAGTCATTTACAGCCTGATTATAGCTTTTTAGGTTCATAGGGTAATAGTATATCGTGTAAGTATAAAGAAAGTTACAAAAATTGATAAAAAATATTTTTAGCTAGCTGTTCTGCTCTAAATTTGGGATATGAAGCGTTTATTAATGGTACGACATGCAAAGTCTGATTGGGGTGATTTGCGCCTTAAGGATTTTGACAGACCATTAAATAAACGAGGGAAAGAAAACGCACCCGATATGGGTAACCGACTCAAAAATCGACATTATTATGTTGATGTAATTGTTTCAAGTTCTTCAAAACGCACCAAACAAACTTCTAAACGTATTGCTGCGGCTATAGGTTATGACAAAAAAAATATAGTTTGGTCAGATGATTTATATCATGCCAATAAAGATCGAATAAAGGAAACTATTTATACTTTAGATAAAGAATATGAAAGCGTAATGATTGTATGCCATAATACAGGAATTACTGACTTTGTAAATTCTTTAGCTGGTTATGTAACTGATAATTTGCCTACTTGCGGCATGGTAGCTTTTGAAGTTGACTGCAAAAAATGGAAAAAATTTGACGAGGCTGATAAGAAATTGGTCTTCTTTGATTATCCACGTTCACGAGATTAGCTCTTGCTTATTTTGTCTCTAGTGCGTACGAATATTTCTTCCGTACATAACGAGCTTGTGCTTTGGCAAACAGTCTGCCATTCGTGCCATCTTGATATCCTTTTTTGAAATAATAATTTTGTATAAAAGAAAACTTTGGCGCAAAATATTTTTTTAACTTAAGATAAACTGTGCTTTTCGAAGAAAGTTTTTGCGCACTTAGTTTGGCATATTTATCCAATCGTTTTTCCATATCTAGCTCGTTTTTATAAGAGTAGTGTAAAATCTTACCCTCCAGCTGACCGTAAAACACCGCTTGGTTCTCATTTATTTTTTCTAAATCTTCATGTACTTCATTTAAGTTCCATTGAAGGAATTTTTTATTGAAAAGTCTTAAGCGTTTTTCATTTTTTACAGCACCATGAGTTAATTGTTGACCGTTAAATATGAGTGCACGCCGTAGCCAATATCCGTAGAAATTATCTTCGGAATGTAAGGTCTCTAAAATATTTTTTTGCAAATTTTCATCTAAAGCTTCATCGGCATCTAAGCTTAAAATCCAATCGTGTGTTGCTAGCTTGGCTCCGTGGTTTTTTGTAGCGCCATAACCATTCCAATCTATAAGATGTACTTGGGCTCCTAGTCTTTTTACAATTTGTACTGTGTTATCTGTACTATGGCTGTCAAGCACAATAATTTCTGCCTGCAAGGGCAAGCAGGAGTTTATACACCGCTCAATATTGTGGGCTTCATTTTTAGTGATTATGACTACGGATAACTTAGCCATTTTGTCCTTTATTGATTATTATTTTGGGTTTGTTAGTTTCAATTTTCCAACCGCTTGGCGCAAAAAACTCTTTTAGTAAAAGTTGTAATTGATCCTGTGCTGTTTTTATTAGGTCGCTATTGTAGGCCGCTTTTATAATTTGTTGCTTGCCTTTATCTTGAATTTTATTTAACTCACTTGGTTCAAACTTATTCAGTAGCCCATCATCAATATTATAGTAATTATAAGTTGGCTCAACAGATAAAATTTCGGGGAAACCAAGATTGGTAATGCGCAGCGTTCTAGTCTTCTCGTCCAAATCATATTCTAATTTTTCAAAATCATACCCCATAAGCACTTTGGCATTAATCATAAGTAAGGCTTTTTTGGTAGAAGGGATAAAATGAAAATATTCTTTGGTTTGTTTGTAATTATAAACCTCATTAAAGTGACCCTCAGCACTTACTATCTTAAACACTTTTTCAAGTTTAGTAACAATCGTGTTCGATTGCTCTGTGG
The DNA here is from genome assembly GCA_937981995.1 of uncultured Chitinophagaceae bacterium. Taxonomy (GTDB): domain Bacteria; phylum Bacteroidota; class Bacteroidia; order Chitinophagales; family Chitinophagaceae; genus JAGNRR01. The sequence goes on along the minus strand of CALJNC010000011.1, from coordinate 91,551 downwards.
TATTTGATTTTCTACCTATTTGCTTACTTGCAAACCAATAAAGACCAACACCCAATAGTAATCCCAAGAAAATATAACCAAGCTTGCGCATTCTACTACAAATGTATGCAATTGAAAAGCTTCAAAATTCTAAAGTTGAACTAACTTTAGGGGATGAAACGGATACTTTTATTTTCTCTTTTTACATTGTTTACTTTTCAAGTAGTGGCTCAGGAAGCTTGCACGCCCGAGTTTTTATGGAGCTTAGGAAGGGTAAGCGGTCATAGCATAAGCCCTGATGGCCAAACGGTATATTACTCCGTAAGCAGTAAAAACGTTTATACCGAAAAATCGGAAAGAATGTATTTTGCGATACCTATCAATGGTAGAAGTGCCAAACGCATTGACGCACTTCCTTCGGATAAAAAATGTAAAACGTTGGGTAAAGCGCAAGATGTAAAAGTTTCGCCGGATGGCAATCATGCATTACTTATACGCAATGTAAAAGTTGAAAAAGTGAATGGAAAAGAAATTTATCCTGACATGCCTAACTCAAAAGTTTATATCTATGATAATTTAAATTATAGACATTGGGATACATGGGAAGACGGTAATTATGATCACCCAATTGTAGCTGATGTAGTGGCAGGAACAGCTGTAGCTGAAAAAGATTTGATGCCTAATATGCCTTATGATTGTCCGCAAAAACCTTTTGGCGGAAGCGAAGATTATATGTTTACGCCAGATAGTAAGCATATTGTTTATGTAACAAAAAAGAAAAGTGGTACGGATTATGCCGAAAGTACAAATACAGACATCTACTTATATCATATAGAAACTGGCGAAACAGATAACCTCACATGGGAAAATCCTGGCTATGATATGAGTCCTTCTTTTAGTAAAAACGGAAATTTTATGGCTTACACCCAAATGCAACGAGATGGGTATGAGGCGGATAAAAATGATATTATACTAATGGATTGGGCTACAAAACAAAAAACAAATTTGACAGCTCAATGGGATGAAAGTGTTTCTTCTTTTCACTGGGGAGACGATAATGAAACAATTTTTTTTACCGCTGCTCACCATGGTACCAAGCAAATTTTTAAATTAAACATTAACCGTAAAAGAAGCATACAGCAACTAACCGATGGTCAATTCGATATCCGAGGTATCATAGGGCAATCAAGCAATCAACTAATTGTGCACCGCGGCGATATGAATCATGCTACAGAGCTGTATAAGGTAAATACATTAAGCGGCGATATGAGTCAATTAACGCATGTAAATGATGCTGCTTATAACTCCATTGCAATGCCTGATGTAAAAGCTCGTCGTACAAAGTTGAAAGGAGGCAAGGAGTTATTTTCATGGGTAATTTACCCGCCAAATTTTGATCCGAATAAGAAGTATCCAACCTTATTATATTGTCAAGGTGGTCCGCAGGGAGCGCTGTCTCAATTCTATTCTTACCGTTGGAATTTTCAATTAATGGCTAGCCAAGGTTATATTGTTATTGCGCCTAATCGTACGGGTATGCCAGGTTGGGGTACGGCGCACAATGAGCAAATAAGTGGTGATTGGGGTGGCCTTGCCATGGAGCATTACTTAGCAGCGATTGATGATTTAGCTCAGGAGGATTACGTAGATAAGAAACGAATTGGCGCCGTAGGAGCTAGTTATGGTGGGTACTCCGTGTTTATGTTAGCGGGTATTCATGAAGGTCGTTTTAAAACATTTATCTCGCATTGCGGCTTGTATGATTTGCCAAGCTGGTATGGTACTACTGAAGAATTATTTTTTGCTAATTGGGATATTGGTGGTCCGTATTGGGATGAAAAAAATAAAAAAGCACGTAAGAGCTACGAAAACTTTAGCCCTTCATCTTATGCAGATGATTGGGATACGCCAATATTAATTTTCCAAGGAGGGCGCGATTATCGTGTGCCAATTGGGCAAGGGTTACAAGCTTTTCAAACAGCACAAATTAAAAGAATTAAAAGTCGTTTAGTTTTCTTACCTACCGAAAATCATTGGGTGTTACAACCACAAAACGCTATGGTATGGCAAAAGGAATTCTTTAGGTGGTTGAAGGAGACACTTTAGATTTGTAAAATTGAATTATTAAGATAACAGATTGCGTTGTTTTCTCAAGCTTTAAAATTTTAAAGTAAAATGTTCTATTTTAATCTTTCTACCATTATGCTGAACTATAATGTCTTCTATAAGAATTTGATCGCCTTCTGATATTTTTAAACTTTGTAAATACTCTTTAGGAGTCGACCATCTTTTACCTACCATACAAACCATAGGTGGAAGAATATCACCAGTTGATTTTAAGTGTATAACAGTGCAAGAACTGAATTTTGCGGGTATTAGTTTTCCGTTTAGAGCATATTCAAAACTAAAAGTCCCTTTCTGCATATCAGCAATAGTTGGCTTCTCCTTAGTTAGGTTTTTTACTTCAAGGGTAGCGGTCATGCTTTTCTTTTGGCTGAAGCCTTGAAACGATGTAAGTAACAGAACGGGTAATAAATAAATTAGTTTCATAATAATGTAACGCTAAAGTTAGTGATTTATTGCGCAATCTATTTTTTTTTACAAATAAATGGGCTAAGCTGTTTTGCCATACAGCCTTTCTTTAAAATAAGACATTGCGATGAAAATACACTTTGTATAAAAATGTACATTTGCACCCAATGAAGAAAAACCTCATTTACTTATCAGTCCTAGCAGCAATTACTTTGATAGCTTTTTTTATTTTCAAAAAAGAAAAGCGTGTTTTCTCAGAAGAGGATGCCAATTTCAAGGTAGAGAATGTTGAGGATGTAACTAAAATATTTTTGAGTGATGCAGGAGTAGGTAATATAAAACTAACTAAAACTGATGCCGGTGTATGGATGGTAAATGATAGCTTTAGAGCACGACCTGAATGGGTAACGTTTTTACTTGACGGTATGTCAAAACAAACCGTAACGCAAATGGTGCCACAAGCCATGCACAATGGTGCTGTAAAACAACTGGCAGGAAACGGCGTAAAGGCAGAGATTTATAAAGGAGATAAAAAGACACACTCATACTTTGTAGCAAAGGATCCAAGTAAGGATAATCTTACTGTGATGCTTAATATACGTAAAGATGGTTCCAATGCGCCTAGACCTTTTTTGGTAGCATGTGGTTATGGTGGCAGTTTTTTAGGAATACGATATGCTACCGAACTTGAAAACTGGCGTGATAAACAATTCTTTTCCTTTCCGAATGAAAAAATAAAGACAATAAATGTGACCTATCCTAAAAAACCACAAGCAAGTTATAGCGTAGTGTTGGAGCCAGTATTGAACGTGTCGCCTGTTTTGGAAGGGGAGGAGCCCAATGCGATACGGTTAGAAAAGTATGTGAGTTTTTACAAAAATTTCTTTTGTATGGGTTTTGAAAATGAATATATACTCAAGGATACTTTTGTAAAAGCATTTAAGCCCTTTGCCGAAGTAAACGTTACAAGTACTGGAGGCAATAAACAAAGCTTGAAATTGTACTATAAACAAGTAAATAAAACAACACACAGAATATTAACTGTAGATGGTAAGGACTATGATGGAGATACGTTTTTTGGCTTATTGAATAACAAGGACTTTGTATTAATAAGTAGTAGCACAGCACAAAAAATGCTAAGGGAACGCCAGGAATTTTTTAAATCAAATACTCCGGCCTCAACTTCTAAATGATTCACCAAGACTAGCGTACCTTTGCCATTCCTTTAAAGAGAAGGTATATGAGCATTGTTCAACTAAGTTATCTAATTTTTATTGTAGTACTTGTAATAAGTCTTGTTATAGATTTAGGATTTCTAGGCAGGAGCAAGTCAGGTGGTTCGCAAAAGCTATCGCTTAAATCTGCTCTTACACAATACCTTATTTGGATAGCTATTGCTATTGGTTACTTTGTATTTCTCTACTTCAATTATGATCGTGATGCTTCCTTAAATTATCTGATATCTTATTTTACCGAGATGTCTTTATCTATTGACAACCTCTTCGTTTTTATACTCGTATTTTCCACTCTTAAGATTAAGGAAATCAATATTGCTAAAGCGCTCACGGTAGGTATTTTACTTGCAATTTTCCTTCGTATCGGGTTTATTTTTATTGGCATTGGTATTGTAAATCGCTTTGAATGGGTACTTGCCATTTTTGGAATTTTCCTATTGTATACGGGTATTAAAATATTTTTTATAAAAGATGAAGGTGATGAAGCGGAACGACTTGGAAAGATCGAAGACTTTTTAAGTAAGCGGATGCGTTTTACTAATATTGAGTCTGATGGTAATTACACCATGCAAATTAATGGCAAGCGATTTTTTACAAAACTGAGTTTAGCTGTTTTATTAATTGGAGTTTCCGACATTATGTTTGCCATTGATTCTATACCAGCTGTATTGGCTATTACTACGGATAAGTTGGTGGTGTACTCCAGTAATATTTTTGCCATTTTAGGTTTACGTCCTTTATATTTTATACTGCAAAAAGCAAAAGACAAATTTGATTACGTTCAGGAGGGGGTATCTCTTGTATTGATTTTTATTGGAATAAAAATATTGTTACATTTTGTATTTCATATTGAAATTCCTACTTGGCTGTCCTTTGCATTAATTGTAAGTATTTTAGGCGGTTCAGTAGTATATTCATTTTTTTACAGCAAGGGCGACAAGTCATAAGGCATGCAGTTTACATTAGAACATATAGCTGAAATTACAAATGGAACTTTTTTACAAAAAGGGAAAGAAGGAAGCGATGTTCTTAAATATTTTGCTACTGATAGCAGAAAAATAATGCGCGCCAAAGAAAGCATTTTTGTATCCTTAAAAACTAAGGTGCGCGATGGGCACCAGTTTATTAGCACAGCCTATGCCCAAGGGGTGCGTTGTTTTTTGGTAAGTAAATCAACTATTGACGGTGCCTCAATGGCTGATGCAAGTTTTATACTTGTTGAGGATACTTTAAGAGCCTTACAAAGTTTAGCAGCAGCGCATAGTGAATTATTTGACCTGCCTGTATATGGTATAACGGGTAGCAATGGTAAGACGATTGTAAAAGAATGGCTTGCTCAACTATTAGGTAAGGATGTAAATGTTGTAAAAAATCCCAAATCGTATAACTCGCAAATTGGAGTTGCGTTATCTGTTTCTTCCATGACGGCGCAGCACCAAGTGGCTATTTTTGAGGCGGGCATTTCCCAAGTTGATGAGATGCATTATCTTGAAAAAATGATACAGCCTACCCATGGAATTTTTACCATGATAGGAGCTGCACACGATATTAATTTTGAAAATACCCAAGAAAAAATTAATCAAAAACTACAACTATTTATTCGCACCAAAAAGTTGTACTACTGTATGGATCATCAAGAAATTCATACAGCAGTTGCTGATTTTGTAAAAGAAAAAAATCCTCAAATGAAGCTTTGTACGTGGGGTGCACAAGCTGGTGTTGATTTGAGAATAGAACAGCGACTAAGCACGAAGGTTGAAACAATTTTACGTTTGAATTTTAGAGGAAAAGACTTTGAGTTTAAACTGCGCTATACAGATTCAGCCTATATAGAAAATGCCATGCATTGCCTACTCGTACTTTTAGATAATGGCTATGATACCAATACATTAAGCGAATGGTTTGCTGATTTGCCACCAGTAAAAATGCGTTTGGAGTTGTTGAAAGGAATACAAGAATGCACTTTAATAAATGATACCTATAGTTCTGATTTAGCATCTCTTCGTATTGCATTAGATTTTTTGTATGAACAAAAACAACATCAAGAATTTAGCTTGATTCTTTCTGATATATTGCAGCATACTAAGTCTAATAATATCTATGCTGAGGTAGTTGAGTTGCTATCGCAACGAAAACTAAAAACCTTAGTTTTAATAGGATCTAAGATTGAACCTTTTGTGTCCCTTTTTGATACGGTGGCCAATGATGTTTTTCATTTTGCAGATGTACCGGTTTTCTTAAAGGAATTTGAAATTAGAAAGTTTGAACAAGAGGCTTTACTAATTAAAGGTGCACGTGAATACAAATTAGAACGAATCGTAAATAGGTTAGAAAAAAATATTCATAGAACGGTTATGAATATTAATCTTACAGCACTTGTAAATAATGTAAATGCCTTTAAAAAAAGGCTAAAGCCAGAAACCAAAATAATGGCTATGGTAAAGGCATTTTCCTACGGCAGTGGGTCCTATGAAATAGCGCAAGCCTTGGAGCATCATGGGGTAGACTATTTAGCGGTAGCCTATGTTGATGAAGGTATTTTGCTCCGCAAAAATGGGATTCAATTACCAATACTTGTTTTAAATCCTGAGCTGACAAGCTTAGATGCCATGCTGCATTACGATTTAGAACCTGAGATGTATTCGCTAGATTTATTAAAACAGTTTGGTCAACGAATGCAAGATGCAAGCATCAAATTAAAAATTCATATTAAATTGGATACAGGCATGCATCGCTTAGGTGTTGAAGAAAAAAATCTGAATGATTTTATTGACTATTTACTTTCTCAAGAGTGTTTTAAAGTACGTAGTATTTTTTCACATTTGGCAGGAAGTACCGATGCGCATTTAGCTGATTTTACGTTACAGCAAAAAGAACGTTTTATTCGTATGCATACCCAAATTGAAAATAGATTAGGGTATACCGTAATGAAGCATTTGGCAAATAGTGGTGGTGCCATTAGCAATCAAGATGTAGAGTTTGATATGGTACGATTAGGCCTTGGCTTATACGGTGTAAGCAGTAACGAAACTATTGAAAGTGAGCTTCAGCAAATAAGTACATTGCGTACAAACGTATCGCAAATTAAACAGGTAGTAAAAACTGATACGGTTGGTTATAGTCGTTCTGGTGTGCTAAAAAGAGACAGTATGATTGCTACTTTAAATATTGGATACGCCGATGGTTATTCGCGCAAGTTTAGCCAAGGGAAAGGTAAGGTACTTATTAATGATAAATTGGCACCTGTTGTAGGCAATGTATGCATGGATATGATTATGGTAGACATAACAGATATACCAGGCGTAGTAGAAGGACAAGAGGTAATAATATTTGGTGATCAGCTTTCAGTGAAAAAACTTTCACAATGGATTGATACAATTCCTTACGAGATAATTACTGGAATTTCTCGAAGAGTAAAAAGAGTCTTTTTTAGAGAGTAAATTTAGCCGTATAATTCAAAAATAATTTGCTCTTTTTTGTATTGCAAATCAGTTAATTCTTGCCTAGCTTGGTCAATCATATCGCGCCAGCCGCAAAACATAAATTGAACATCTTCTTTAGTTTTTTGCTCAGCAATTTCTTGATATTTGGTATGAACATATCCTTTGTAGCCATTATACTCCTCGCGGGAAAGGCAAATGTGAAAGTTAAAATTGTCAACTTCTCGAGCAAGTTTTTCAAACTCTTCTTTATACAAAATATCATTTGCTACTCGCGCTCCAAAAACTAAATCAATGGATTTAAAAGCCATTTTGTTTTTGATTAAATATGTTATCATACTTCGAAAAGGCGCAATGCCCGTTCCAGTACATATAAAAATATGATGCTTATCTAAGTTTTCGGGCAGTGTAAAAACGCCCAAAGGCCCGCGGTAGTCAAGTTCAGTTCCTATCTTACATTGATCATCATCAAAAAAGAAGGCCGATGCCAAGCCGTCTGGCACCTTGCCAATAATTAATTCAAGTTGATTAGAATCGCTTGGAGCTGAGGCAATTGAATAGGAGCGCAAACGCTTATTTCGTTTAGGATGAATAGGTAAATCAAAAGTTATAAATTGGCCAGGAGTAAACTTAAAATCTTGCCCTGACTGCGTTTCAATCCAAAAAATAGACGTCTTTTTGGTAAGACGTTCAATATTAATGATTTTAACTTTATTCCAATCAAGCATATTATCGTAATTTTACGAAAAACAAATTACATATGAAGCATTATTTACTTTTAATTCTTTTTAGCTTTTCTATGGTAAGCCTGACAGCTCAGGAGAAACATGCTATTTGCGGAACGGATGATATACATCAAAACTTAAATAAGACAGATGGTCGTTATCAAAATGGGTATAACGAAACGCGTGCATTTTTAGCCAAGAATAAAATAAACAAATACAAAACCGTAACAACAGCAGCAGGTACAGAATATCACGTACCAGTAGTTGTTCATGTAATGCATACTGGTGGAGCGATAGGCTCAAATTACAATCCAAGTGTTGCTACAATTAATGCTTTGATTGCTCAAATTAATAATGGCTTTGCTAATACGTTTGATGATGCATCTATTGCCGGTACATTTAATGGGGTTAACATTCCAATTCGATTTTACTTAGCGCAGCGGTCTGATGCTTGTGCAGCCTCCACAGGTATTAATAGAGTACAAGTAACCAATGCTGCTTATGTGGCTAATGGCGTGGGTACAGGTGGCATGTCTGATGGTGCGTTAAAAGCATTAAGCTATTGGAATGACCTTGACTACTATAATATTTATATCGTAAGTAAAATAAATGGTGAAGATGGATATACAACAGTGGGATCTTATACCGCTGGTTATGCTTACTATCCTCAGTTGGGAGGTAGTTATGAACAAGATGGTATGGTATGTTTAGCTTTTGCGGCAGCGAATCCTACAAGTACTACTTTTATTCATGAGCTTGGCCATGGTTTTGATTTAGCGCATACATTTCAAGGTCAATCAGGAAGCACTTGTCCTCCTAATGGAAACTGCTCCGCAGATAACGATGAAATTTGTGATACAGAACCGATGCTCGCATCGTTTTCTTGTAACCCAAGCGGAAATAATACTTGTACTAGTGCGCCTTATGCAGGCGGGCAGTGGAATTATATGAGTTACAATGGTTGTACGGATCGTTTTACGGCCGGTCAATCTGCAAGAATAATGGGCATTTTAAATTCAGTACGTACAAGTTATAAAAACAGTGCAGGTATTGATCCTCCTCCGGCTGCATTGCCAACAGTAATTGCGGGACCAACAATTAATCCTGCTAATAGTAGTTCTAATACTGACATGGGGCCAGAGTATGTAGGCTTTAATTCTATTGATCATACTTCCAAGGGCTTTTCATTTGAAGGTAGTGGGTATAACGTATATATTGATAATACATGTAATCAATCAACTACAATACTAAAAGATAATTCCTACTCACTCACTGTAGAAACATCTGGCAATACGCAAAAAGCTGTAGCTTATATTGATTGGAATAATGATGGTGTATTTGCAAATGCCGCACCTGAAAGAATCATGAGCTCTAATGGTGCTGGTGGTTCTCAAACACATACGGCAACCGTGACTCCACCAAGTACTGTAGTATTAAATACTCCCTTGCGCATGCGCGTAATGTCTGATTTTGGTTCAAATCCTACGATAACACCAACAGGTCAGTTAACTTATGGTCAGGCTGAAGATTTTACAGTTACAGTTGTAGGTGCTCCTTTGCCAGTTATGTGGCGCAGTATTACTGCTAACTTAAATCACAAAAATAATATTGATGTACGATGGTCCACAGAGTTGGAAACTAATAGCTCAATCTTTGAAGTAGAAAAAAGTAAAGATGGCATCAACTTTTTCAAAATTGCAATGGTAGAAGCAAAAGGGAATTCTTTTTTACCAAGCTATTATAATTTTGAAGATGCAGTAAATGTGAATGGTCATAATTACTATCGCATTAAACAAACTGATATTGACGGACAGTCATCTTATTCTAAGGTAGCTACTCAAATGATTCATTCAAATGAAACAGATATTGTACTATTCCCGAATCCAACTAGTGGAGATTTATTTATTAACCTTACTGGCCTAACTAATAAACAAAATAAAGTAATGTATACGATTACTGATCTGAATGGTAAGATTTGGACTAAAAAAGAAATTACTGTTAATGGTACAGCTACAAAAGTTACAGAAGATATGCGCGCTATGCCTTCAGGATTATATTTTGTGCAGTTAATGATTAATGGAAAGATGAGCCTTCATAAAATTGCTAAACAATTTTAAGAGTAGTAAGGGCTTATCATTAGATAAACAATTACTCCAGTAACCGCAACGTATAGCCAGATTGGGAATGTCCATCTGGCTATTTTTTTATGCACGCTATACTCGCCAATTAAGGCTCGATATGCTGTGTACAGCACAAAAGGCATGATAATACCTGCTAGTACAATATGAGTTGCAATTAGGATACGATAAATCGTTCTTGAAACTCCTGCTGTAGTAATTTCATCTGGGCTTACAATGCCATCCAAGTTTAAATCACCATAAAGTGTTGGTCCTGAAAATAAGTGGTGGGCTATATAAAATACCAAAAAGAAAATAGATAGTACCATGGTGGCCATCATTAACTTTTTGTGTAGTTCGTATTTTTTTTGTTTGACGTAGTACAATGCCACAACCAATAAGATAGCTACGGCAGAATTTACAGTTGCGCTTAAAGTTGCGAATACATGAGGGTTAAACGGGAGCTCTACGTCTAATTTAATTCTTTCGGTATAAAGGATTAATGCAAATACAATTGCTGAAAAAATCCAAATAAGTATATGAGCGTTTCTATCGTTCTTTTTTAGTGAGGCCTGTAGCATAATTATCTCCTTGATTTTTCGTGAATTTTATTTTTTTCTACCATCATAAATGCAATGTCATCTATACATCGTTTTACATCCATGGAGTCTAAGCCATTATAATGACCTCGAATATTTTGATATTTGTCAATCAAAACAATTGTACCCGGTACTTTATTTTGCTTTAATAACTCTATTTCATTGTTAGGCAAAAAGAATTCATTTTTAGCTACTTGTTCTACTTCGCTTTGGGTCCCTTTTATAAAAGTCCATGTATCATGATCTAGTGTATATTTATTAGCAAAGGTTCTCATTGCTTCTAAATTATCGTTCTCAGGATCTACCGCAATAGAAATAAGCTGTAGCGAGGTATCGTGCTTTTTTAGTTTAAAGCCTTTTTGAATATGGCTTAGGTGATACGTTAGCTTATCACTTGCTTTACTTTCTCCTGTTGTAAAATAGTTTATTACAAGGGTTTCGCGAGGGTAGCTAGTTGACAAGTCAACCGGTTTATTTAGATGACTCATAAAATTAGTTTTACCTACTTGATGGTAAACTGTATCTAACTGCGTTTTGCCATCTACTGTTTTTTGTAATACCGTATCGATACCAACATAACCAGGCATTGCTACATGCCCTGTATGGCCCGCACTGCGCAGTATAAGAAAACAAATAAGCGGGACAAAAATTGCAATTCCACTTCCTAGAATAATTGAGCGAAGACTTAATTTTTTCACGATGCAAAGGTATTTCAGTAGTAAGTAGTAAGTACGATGAAGTAAGTTTTTTTTATAGTAAACTTAAAGTAGGGGCCCCTATAAATTCTATGTACTTACTACTAAATACTAAGTAGTACAATTTACCTTTGCATCTTTCAATGAAGTTATTACTATCATATCTTAAGCGCTACAGAGGCTTGGTGCTTTTATCATTTGTACTTGCTACAATTAATCAAGGCTTTTCATTATTGGATCCTGTTTTTTTTGGTAAGATGATTGATCGTGCCAAGGAAATTTGGGATGCCAATGCGTTACTAGTTGATGGCTTTTACGAAAACATGAAAATGGGCCAATGGGAGTATATGCTTATTATAGGGCAGTTTACACTTATTCTTATTGGAGTTGCCATGGTAAGTAGGATTGCAAAAGCATTTCAAGATTATACTGTAAATTCTGTAGTTCAAAAATTTGGAGCTGATGTATATACAGATGGCTTAAAACATGCACTGCAGCTACCGTTTAAAAAATTTGAAGATCAACGCAGTGGCGAAACGCTTGCCATAATGGAGAAGGTGCGTATTGATTGTGAAAAATTTATTGCTTATTTTATCAATGTTCTTTTTTCTTCGATAGTTACGGTACTGTTCATATTTGTGTATGCCTTCTTATATTTTCCTAAAATTATTATTGTATATGTAATAGGAGTAATTGTACTAAGCTTGCTTATGAGTTTTATCTCAAAAAAGATAAAACATATACAAAAGTATATAGTAGGGGAAACCACAGCCCTTGCTGGAGCAACAACCGAAAGCTTGCGTAATATTGAACTGGTAAGAAGTTTAGGCCTTACAAATCAAGAAATTGAGCGTTTAAATTCTACAACGCTTAAAATTCTAATGCTCGAACTTAAAAAAGTAAAACGGATTCGTTCTCTATCTTTTGTGCAAGGAACCATAATTAATTTTATGCGTCAGGCCATTGTTTTTATTCTTTTACTTGCAGTATTTCAAGGTGAAATAAGAATGGGGCAATTATTTACGTTTCAGTTTTTTAGTTTCTTTTTATTTAATCCATTGCAGGAGTTGGGTAATATTATTATCTCGTACAGAGAAGCACAAACTTCATTAAGTAATTTTCAGAATCTTATGGATACGCCATTAGAAACAAAACCTGAAAATCCTCAGCCAATCAATACGATTAAAAAATTAGCTTTTAAAAGTGTAGACTTTAAACATACAACAGCTAAAACAAAGGCATTAGACAATATAAGTTTTGGTGCTGATATTGGGGAAACCATTGCCTTTGTAGGTCCAAGTGGTAGCGGAAAAACTACCTTGGTTAAGTTGCTAGTAGGGCTTTACCAGCCAGATGAAGGAGATATACAATACAACGGGATTTCCTATAACACTATTGACTACGATGATTTTAGACATCAAATAGGTTTTGTTACACAGGATACTCAGTTATTTGCTGGTACAATTCGTGAAAATTTAGTTTTTGTAAAACCAGATGCTACTGATGAAGAAATGAAAGTTGCTTTACAAAAAGCATCGGCCAATAATTTAATGGAGCGCGCTGAGAAAGGCTTAGATACTTCGATAGGAGAAGGAGGAATGAAAGTGTCGGGTGGTGAGAAACAACGTTTATCTATTGCGCGGGCCTTACTTCGCAAGCCCAACTTACTTGTATTTGATGAGGCTACAAGTGCCTTGGACAGTTTAACGGAGGAGTCAATAACGAATACGATTAAGGAAATTTCAAAGTCGCGTACGCAGATAAATATTTTGATAGCACACAGACTTTCTACCATTATGCATGCAGATAGGATTTATGTTTTGGAAAAAGGAAAGATTATCGAAACGGGTCGTCATGAAAAATTGGTGGCCGACAAAGGTTTGTATTATGCCATGTGGCGTCAGCAAATTGGGGAGCGTTTTAATTAGGTCTAATTTTAGAGCTGCAAAGTTGCAAAACAAATTACCTTTGTATTACCTAGCATGAGTAAAGTACCATCAGCAATAAAAAGTTTATTTCAACTTAAGTGTCCCAATTGCAGGGAAGGCAGAATGTTTATTAATCGCAGTATTTTTCCTTTAAATAAAATGTTAGATATGCCTGAGCGTTGCTCTAATTGCAATCTTAAGTACGAGTTAGAAACTGGTTTTTGGTTTGGTACAGGTTATATAAGTTACGGTGTAAGTGTAGGCTTAATTATTGTAATGGCAGTAATTTTTGGCTTGACTTATGGCTTTAAATTTGATGATAATTCAATCTTTATATTTCTAGGAATAGCTGTAGGTATACTTGGATTACTCCAACCTTTACTTATGCGTTTATCTCGTGCCCTTTATTTGCGCCTATTTGTAAACTTTGGCGAAGGGCAACCTACTAAGTAAATAGTTGAAACTGATAATAAAAAAAGCCCCACGCTAATGCGTGGGGCTTTTACATTTAGATTGAAATTATTTATTTGGCTTCAAATGTTTTATCATCTATGCCTTTATTTATTTCAATTGTTTTTACTTTAATATCCATGTTTTGTGGTCCCATGTTTTGTTTGATACTATGAGGGAACTGCATGCCATCAACGTTTTTATAATCACCTAGTTTGGTTGTTACTGTTATTGATTGACCTTGTGCTTTCATAGTAGAAACCGATTGTACTCTCAAACCAGATTTTATTGAATAGAATTCAGTACTCTTTTCATTACTGGCATCTGTAACTGCTACTACGTAGCAATCTTCACCATCTACTTTTTCAGTACCTACTAATTCTAATTTATGACTATCGTCAAGGTATGCTTCCTCATCAAAAATTACTGATTTTTTCAATGTAGCTGCAACTGCATCGCCTTCAATATCTTTTGAACCTTGCATGCCTGAAGTTGTACCACTTTTACCATTAAAAACTGTTTTTTGTAAGGTACCCATAGCTGCACTTACTTCTTCATATAGTTTGCCACCTTCTTTTTTCATAGATGTAATGCTTATATCCATTCCCTGCATTTGCATGCCGCTTACCATTTTAATATCCTTAATTCCTTTCCATTTATCCATACCACCGGTATTAGCAATGTACTTTTTAATAATATCTCTCGCAGTAACACCAGCAGGTACTGCTTTTGCTGGAGCATCTTTTACTTCTTTACCATAAACGTCATACACAGTAACTGGACCAAACTTTTCCAATTTTTTCATGTTGCTTGTTTTATCACCTGCAACAGTAATATGAGCAACACCTGGTTTGATATATTTTTTAGAAACACGCATTACATCTTCAGCTGTAACTTTTTCAATGTTCTTTAAGTAGTTCTTATAATAATCTTTAGGCAAATTATTCTTGGCAATATTAATTGCATAACGAGCAAGCGTACGAGGATTTTCAAGTCCTAATGCAAAAGTTCCCGCCATATAGTTTTTGTATCCTTCTAATTCTTCTTGGCTTACTTTTTCAGTGCGCATACGTCCCATTTCTTTAAGAATTTCAACAACTGAGCTGTCCGTAGCCTCGGCCGTAGAATTAGCACTTGCGCTAAATGATCCTGAATTGTCCCACTTACTAGTACGTACACTTGCGTATGATCCATAAGTCCAAGCATGTTTCTCACGTAAGTTTTGGAATAATCGTCCGGTAGCACCGCCACCTAAAACTCCATTAGCTACTTTCAATGGTATTACATCTGTATTACCAGGTTTTAAATCTAATGGGTAGGTTACTTTAACTACACTTTGTACCGCACCTGATTTATTTACGATGCCAACTTTTGCACCTGTATTTGCAGCAGGTGTAGCATAAGTTGCTACAGGTACGTCTTGTTTTTTCCAGCTACCAAAGTATTTTTCAACTTGTTTTTTAGCTTCCTTCATGGTTATATCTCCAACAATGGCCATATAAGCAACGTTTGGTCTGAAATAAGTATCATAGTATTTTTTCACATCGGCCATTTCTACATTGCCTACTGTTTCTTCCGTCATTACCTCACCACGGTAATGTCCTGGTCCGTAATTAAGCATCGCACCAAGGTTACGGCTCATAGCTTGTGGATCATCTTTTTCGGTAGCTAGTCCTGATAAGGATTTCTTCTTTTGAAGATCTAATTCCTTTTGTGGGAATGCAGGATTTAATAATACATCACTAGCCAAGGCTAATAATTTATCACTGTGTTTAGTAAGGCTGCTAAAAAACATTCCTTCTGATCCAAATGAAATTCTACCGCCAATCATATCAATTGCTTTATTAAATTCATCTTTAGGCATTTTTTTAGAACCTGCTTTAAGCAAGTCTCCTACAAAACCGGCTGCGCCAATTTTATCTTTTTCGAGTGCTGGTTTTATATCTAAATCTATACTGTAGCTTACTTTAGGCAGTTTGTGATTTTCTACCACGTATACTTTAATACCATTTGAGCTTACAAAGCTTTCAGCATCTCCCATTTGCACTACGGGTGCTGGGCCAGGTGTAGGTCGTATGCTACGATCTAATGTTTGCGCAAGAGCTACATTACATACAAGCAATAAACTTAAAACGCTTCCTATTATTTTTTTACTAATCATCTTATTATTTTTTAGTTGTTTATTTATTATTGTTTGCATTTATTATCTTCTTTTTACGTTCGTTGAATAAGTTTTACCTCTCCATGTAAATGTTCTATTACTTCCAAGTTTTGCACGGTAGTAAGTAAATGCTTTATTAAAAGGCATGCTATCCATAGCTTCAGCAGCAATTGGTTTGATTGGATCATTAACCACAGGCTTGTCTTCTTTAACACCTGTTACTGCTGTTTTTTTCTTTCTAGCTTTTTTAAATCTTTCTTTTTTATCTGTTTTTGGCTTTTGACTTAAAGGCAAATAATGTAACACCAAACGGTTTTCTTTTACAAGATATTTTCGTGCTACACGTTTTACATCAGCTAAAGTCACTTTCATATAACGATCAATTTCTGAATTAATTAAGTCAGCATTCCCGTAGTAAACATGATAGTTTGCAAGGTTTTCTACAATTCCAAGAATGCTACCATTCCCTGAGTAAAAACTATTTTCTGTTGAGTTTTTAGCTTTTTGTAATTCCTCGGCAGTTATGCCATTAGCTACTACTTTGTTTATTTCTTCATCAATAGCTTCTTCTAGTTCACCCACTTTTACACCCATATTGGCAATACCAAACATCATAGCTAATCCTGGATCCTCAGTAGGTAAGTTAAAGGCTGCACATTGAACGGCTTTCTGTTTTTGATCAACTACTGCTTTTTGAAGGCGTGAACTTTTTCCTTGTGATAAAATATTGGTCAACATTTCTAAAGCGTAATAATCAGGCGTTCCTTGGCCTGGGATATGATATGCAAATACACAGGCAGGTAATTGAATTTTATCATAATAAGTTGCATACTTCTGAGCTGTTTTCTTTGGCTCAACAATTGTGTTGCGAGGGATTGCTTTTGTTCCTTTCGGGATGGTGCTAAAATATTTCTCGATCCATTTTTTTGCCTGAGCAATGTTTAAATCACCTCCTATAGAAAGCGTTGCATTGTTAGGTACATAAAATGTTTTATAAAAATCCATAAACTCACTAAGCGAAGCTTGATCAATATATTGTGCTTCTCCAATAGGAGTCCATTGGTATGGGTGTTTCTCATATGCATTCGCAAAAATTTGCTCTAGCAAATGTCCGTAGGGAGTATTTTCATAACGTTGTTTCTTTTCTTCTTTTACAACTTTACGTTGCGTTTCCAAGCCAATATTATCAATCTTAGCATGCAACATTCTTTCACTTTCCATCCATATGCCTTGCTCTAATTTATTGGAAGGCAATGTTTCAAAATAAAACGTACGATCAAAAGAAGTATTAGCATTAATTACACCGCCTGAGTTTTGAACTAGTTTCATATACTCACCGCGTTTAATGTTTTCGCTCCCCTCAAACAACAAATGCTCAAAAAAGTGAGCAAATCCAGTTCTTTTAGGATCTTCATCTTTAGAACCTACATGGTATAAAACGGAGATGGCAACTGTAGGTGTTGTATGATCTTCGTGTAAGATTACGTGGAGTCCATTAGGTAAGTCGTACTCCACAAATTTTATCTTGTCTGCATGTGAGCTAAATGCTATAAAGACACAAGAAAGTAAAAGGATTAGTTTTTTCATTTTTTCTAAAATTTGTCTCAAAAGTAAGGGATGCAAGCCTATTTTATATCATAAAATGGGATAAGTGGTATGAATTAGTGAGGAGCGGAAACTAAAAAAGCTCTCACGTTAACGTGAAAGCTTTTGAAGTGGTTCGAGGCGGGCTTGAACCGCCGACACATGGATTTTCAGTCCATTGCTCTACCAACTGAGCTATCGAACCTTTAAGGCGCCAAAAGTAAGGAAAATAAATTATTCGAGGAGTAAAAAATGGGTAGAAATATAAGAAATTCTAAATCTGCTTATTTGGGGAAGTAGATCTCATACATCTTATCAATAAAACCATGTCCGAAGTGCGATAGATTAGCATCCGTTGTAAGCATAAGTATAACATCATTATCTTCAATAGCCTCTTGTATCTGAGCATCTGTCATATCACCTTTTTGTTGCATGGGTGTACCGTTACTAAAATGCCTTTCATTAAAGTAATACCAAAAATCTCCTTTATTAAACCCTTTCTCACTCATGCCTAGTGCTACTAAACCCCAGTAATAACTATCGCCTATAACTGATACTTTAGGGTAGTTATTTGTTGTGTCTTGTTTAATTTGTGTAAAGAAATAGCCCATTTCTAAATCAGGTATTTCGGTATTGATATTCATTCCTTTTTCAATATCGTCATCGGTATCTCGTACTTCTTTTGTGGTTTCAAAACCAAAAGTATCTAACCAAGGCATGGAAGTATTGCGTAAGTTTCCAATATAATGCAGCAAACTATCGGCGGCAAAAAACTCACCGTACTTACTCCAATGGATTCCTGTTTTTGGAAAAAGAGGGTAGGGTAATGAGTCCTTCATTTGTAAAAACCACGAATGGAAATCTAATGTTAGAATATTTGCTTCCTCAAATCCTTTTTTTATTTCTTCATAGTTAGTACGTGCACTATCAGATTTTTTAAATTGCTCTGGTAAATATTCAGGGTAAAAACTACCCTTGCCGGGCGCTAATACATAAATAAGATCAATTCCTTTTTTATGTAAGGTGTCTCTTATTAAAGCTAGTTTTTTTATTTGTTCTTGAATTTTTTCGGCACCTATAAAATCATCTCCCGTATAAGCATCAATATAAGTGCCGCCATATAGGTATTGTTCTTTACCTATAATTACATCATTGGCCCTAGCTTGATTAAAAAGATCAAAATAGATCTGATTATAAAAACGCACAAATTCAGTTCGAAAACCAAATCGCTCATTTAGGTAAGATTGTTTTTGCTCTTGGTATGCGCCATTAAGCCAAGTAGGAAGCGTTAGGGTAGGGTCTTCGGTACTTGTATAAGAGCCATTGAGTGGCGTTTCCTTATAATAATCTGTTGCCTGTTGTAGCATGGGTATGAATAATAACACAACTACCAATCCATAAAAAATGAATTTTAAAATAGATTGATATGTATTCTTAATATGCATTAAAATCTAAAATAAATAAAAGGGTTAAACTCAGAACCTGTAACAGAACTTAGACATATGGCAAATAAAAGGATAGAAAATAGCGTAAGAACACATGTTTGAAACGTTGTGTAATTTTCTTTTTTAAAGAAAAAGTTTTCAAGTTTTTTACCCCAGGCAAAACTTGTAATAAAAGAAAAAATAAAAGCAACACTTCCTATTAAACCAAAAGCAGGAATTAATTCTGATTTGCTAAAATCAGTAAATGAAAATAATTTTTTGAAGTAAGGACCAATTTTTTCAATCTCTTCAATTCTGAAAATTACCCAGCCAAGCATTACAATTATAAATGTGATAAGGGTGCTAGTTAGTTTGCCTGTGCGCTTTAAAATTTTTATAAGAAAGAGTCGATCCAAAATTAAGAACATGCCATGAAAAGCACCCCAGAGAACAAAATTCCAAGAAGCTCCATGCCACAGGCCTGATAATAGAAATACAAGCCATAGATTAAAGAACCATCTGGCTTTTGTGGGCACTCTATTGCCACCTAAGGGAATGTATAAGTAATCACGCATAAAATCACCTAGCGTTATGTGCCATTTGCGCCAAAACTCGGTAATGCTACTGGCGGTATAGGGCGAGTTAAAATTCTCAGGAAAACGGAAGCCCATCATGCGACCCAATCCAATAGCCATATCGGAGTAACCAGCAAAATCAAAATAGATTTGAAATGTGTAGGCTAATATACCGAGCCACGCATTCCCCATGGAGAGTCCTGCTGTGTCTTGATTAAAAATAAGATCAGCTTGCTCAGCCATTACATTGGCAATGAGTACTTTTTTGGCAAGGCCAATACAAAATCTATAAAATCCTATGAGCTTGTCGTCAATGGAGTCTTTTCGATTAGTAATTTGTTTTGCAATTTCATTAAAACGTACAATGGGTCCCGCTATCATTTGCGGAAATGACATGATATACAAAAGATAATCCGCGAGCTTCTCTAATGGTTTGCTTTTGCCGCGGTATACATCTATTGAGTAGGTCAAGGTTTGAAAAGTATAAAATGATATACCAATTGGTAACAGGACTTTTGTCCAACCTACATTTTCCATTCCAAAGCTTGATAGGAGTGAGTTTACGTTTTCTACAAAAAAGTTTGAATACTTAAAGTAAAGTAGCAAACCAAGATTTATAAAAATAGAAAGGAATAATAAGCGCTTTCTTTTATTTTCTGCTTGCGATTTAAACAGAGTTTTTACAATAAAAAAATCAATAATAGTGGAAGCTAGAATAACAAAAAGAAACTTGGGAGCCCCCCAACTATAAAAAAAGATGCTTGCTAGGAGTATAAAGTAATTCTTAAACTGTTTAGGTATAAACTGGTAAGCCAATAAAAATATTGGCAAAAAGTAAAGAAGGAATATGCTACTACTAAAGACCAATATTTATTTTATTTATTAGCTGCTATAATATTGGCCCATCCACTAAACGAAAACTAGTTGGCTACCTCGCTCAAATATTTAATGCGTACCAATTGGATTTGCTCAATGGTAATATCGTTTTCTTGTAAAGCTTCAAATGCTTCATCTATATCACCGGAGTCACTTTCATTGAAATATTCAAAAATATCTTCAACGTCATATTCATCTACAAAATCATCCAATGTGTAATCAATATCTAGTTTTGTGCCGCTTTGTACAATGGTTTCCATTTCTTGATACAGCTCATCAAGTTTCATGGTTTTACCACTCGCAATATCTTCTAATGGTATTTTTTTATCTATACTTTGTATTATATAAACTTTTTTACCACTGCGGTTTACCACGCTTTTCATTACGAAGTCTTCCGGTTTGTCAATATTATTTTCTTCAACGTAATCGTCTATAAAGGATATAAATTTTCTGCCGTATTTACGTGCCTTGCCTTCGCTTACACCTGATATTTTACTTAGCTCTTCTATACTTGTTGGGTACATAGTAGCCATTTCGTTTAATGAGGCTTCATCAAATACCACCCATGGTTGCACGCCTTTTTCAACAGCTACTTTTTTACGTATGTCTTTTAAAGCTTTAAGTACTATAGGGTCTAATGCACTGACAGCCTTTGCACTACTTTCATAGTCTGCTCCGCCTTCTTCATCCGTATCAATAAATTTATGATTTAACGCTAATTTTAAAGTGTAAGGCTTTTTCAAAAAGTCTTTACCTGTTTTGGTTAGTTTTAATAAGCCGTACTCCTCAATATCTTTTTTAATAAGCCCTTCAATCATCATTTGCCTAACTAGCGAATACCAAAAATGGTCATCCATTTCAAACTCAGCCCCATTGCCAAAGCATTTTAATTGGTCATGCTTAAATGATTGTATCTGCGAATTATTTCGTCCTAATACGATATCTACTACGTAGTTTACCGCAAATTTTTCTTTTAATTGTTTGATGGCAGTAAGTACACAGAATACGGTATCTTTTACATCAATTTTTTCTTTTGGGTTTTGGCAGTTATCACATTTTTCATCGCAGGCTTTAGCATCATACTCTTCTCCAAAGTAATGAAGTAAAACCTTTCTTCGGCAATTGCTACTTTCTGCGTATGCCACCATTTCGTCTATTAACTGTGTACCCATTTCTCTTTCAGTGAGAGGTTTTTGACGCATAAGATGCTCCAGTTTTTGGAGGTCCTTATTTGAGAAGTATAATAAACATTTACCCTCCAAGCCATCTCGTCCTGCACGACCTGTTTCTTGATAATAATTTTCAATTGACTTGGGTATATTATAATGAATCACAAAGCGAATATCCGGCTTATCAATTCCCATTCCGAATGCAATAGTTGCTACAATTACATCTACATTGCCCATTAAAAATAGGTCTTGTCTTTTAGCTCTAGTTTTGGCATCAAGTCCAGCATGATACGCCACGGCTTTTACCCCATTGGCTTCAAGTAAGGTAGCTAAGTCCTCAGTAGTTTTTCTGTTTAAGGAATAGATAATACCGCTTTTCCCTTTCATACTCGTAATGAACTTAACCATATGACGTATGGTTTTTTCTTGTCCTTTTTTAGGTACAATTGAGTAGTGTAAATTGGTACGATTAAATGATGAGATAAAAATATTTGCATTGCGCAGTACAAGATTTTTTTGAATGTCATCTTGTACTTTAGGTGTCGCTGTTGCGGTAAGTGCTATTATATTTATATCAGGATTTATCTCATCTACGATTTGTCTAATTTTTCTGTATTCAGGTCTGAAGTCATGTCCCCACTCTGAGATACAATGCGCTTCATCTACTGCAACAAAAGAAATTGGCAATGTTTTTAAAAATTCAACATTGTCTGGTTTTGTAAGTGTTTCAGGAGCCACGTATAGCAATTTGGTTCCGCCCTTTACTAAGTCTGCTTTTACCTCTTTTACTTGTCCTTTATTTAAAGAGGAGTTTAGATAATGTGCAATGCTATCATCGCTGCTGTAGCTTCTTACCAAGTCTACTTGGTTTTTCATTAATGCGATTAATGGCGATATAACAATAGCTACGCCTTCAGATACTAAGGCTGGTAATTGATAACATAAACTTTTACCACCACCCGTAGGCATGATTACAAATGTATCTGTACCACCCAAAATGCTTTGGATAATTTTTTGTTGCTCGTCTTTAAAATCCTTAAATCCGAATCTGCTTTTGAGCTCGGATTTTAGATTGATCTTAGTAGCTCCTGGTTTTTTTGGAGCTTTAGCTGCTTTAGTAGCCATAATTTGAATAATTTAAAACTTCGTAATAGGTTTTCTAAAATTACATCTTCCCTTCTTGCTTTGCAACAAAAAAGAGGAATAATATATTCCCCTACTACTTCTATCAAATTTACATTAGACGACATTCAATATTCTATAAGGATTAGTTAAATGAATTTTTAATTGCCGATTAAGTAGGATATTTGAAACAAGGTGAAACGCATTATTATCATAGTAGGTTTGTTACTTTCCGTGCAGTCTGTATTTGGGCAAGACCAATTACTCAATATGGCTAGGGAGTATATGCGTAATAGTGAGTATGATAAAGCCTCCGAAACGTTCAAACAACTTTTGCAATATCAGCCCAAAAATGAAGAGGTTGTAAGTGGTTATTATAAGTCACTTTTAGAGTTAGAAAAATTTGATGAGGCAGAAAAATTTGTTCAAAAACGAATAAAGAAAAATAAAAGCAATAGAGATAATTATTTACTCCTCGCATCGCTTTACAAGAAACAAAAAGAGTCAAAAAAACTAAAGAAAGCCATTGCAAAATATACCGCAGGGATTGGCCAAAACGAACAAAAGGTAAAAGCAACTGCATGGAAACTAGTACGTAAAGGTTTTTTGGAGGAAGCGGTTGACTTATATGAGTACGGTAAGAAAAAGAATAAAGAAAACAAATACATTTTTGCTGAAGAATTAGCAGTGCTGTACGCTAAGACAGGGCGTCAAGAAGAAGCTACTGAAAGTTTATTGGATTTGTATGTAGCAGATTCTCGGAAGGCTGAAAGCATAAAATCAAGTTTTCAGGAGATGTTTACCGTAGAAGGAGCATCTGATAAACTGCGTAAGAAAGTATTAAAACGTAGCTCAAAAGATCCTGATAATTTGCAGTATTATGATTTGCTATCTTGGATATATATACAGCAAGATGATTATACCAATGCGTACCGTCAAATAAAAAGTATTGATGTACGTATGAAAGAAAAGGGTAGAAGAGTTTTAGCTTTTGCTCGTACCGCCTTACGCGAAAAAAAGTATGACGCTGCCCTCAAAAGTTATGAGTATATCATGAGCCAAGGAAATACAGAGCGCTTTTATAAGGCAGCTGCAAGTGAGCGATTGACAACCTTGAAAAATCAGCTTTTGGCTAAGCCAAATTATAGCAAAAGTGATGTACAACTAGTAGCTGATAAGTATAAAACTTTTTTAGATTCAAATACTGCTTTTAAACTTACAGAATCGAGTAGGGAGTATGCTGATTTATTAGCGCGCTATCTCGATGATCCTGCAGGAGCAATTGCTTCTTTGCAAGTAGTTGTAGATGCGCCACGCGCACGTAAGCAACTCAAGGGGCGTGCTAAATTGGATATGGGTGACTATCAATTATTGCGCGGCAGTATTTGGGAAAGTACCTTATTATATTCTCAGGTTGATAAAGCATTTAAGCAAGATTTATTAGGTGAAGAAGCGCAGTTTAGAAATGCCAAGCTCTCTTTTTATAATGGAGATTTTACATGGAGTCAAGCGCAATTGGATATTTTAAAAGCATCAACTTCTGAGTTAATATCAAATGACGCAATTGACTTATCAGTATTAATTACAGAAAATAATCCGATTAAGGATAGTAATGATACACCCTTAAAAATGTATGCCAAAGCAGACTTGCTTGTGTATCAGCACAAATACGCTGAGGCCTATGTGTTATTGGATTCAATAGCTAGCGAGTATCCCAAGCATCCACTCGGTGATAATTTACTCATGGCTCGTGCAAAAATTAGTCTACAAAAACAGGAGTATAATAATGCTGCAAAGTATCTACAAAAAATAGTTGATAAGCATGCTAAGGATGTACTAGCTGATGATGCTTTGTATCAACTAGCTAAACTGTATGAGGTAAATTTCAATAACGCTACTGAAGCTCAAAGGTTGTACGAAAAACTCATTTTGGATTATCCAGGGAGTACGTTTGCTGAGCGTGCACGTAAAAATTATCGAAGGTTACGAGGAGATAGTTTATAGTCTAATACTCTTTAAGTAAAACTTTTCTTGTTTGTATGTCGGTTGCTCCTGTTACCGAACGAGCACTTAAGGTAACTTCATAATAACCAGTATCTAAAACTAATTGAGAATAGTTTGTTGAGTCCATAGAGATGGAGCCATTGAATATATAATAATTCAAATAGTCGTAATCAATCGCGCTTCCAATAATCGCATCGGTCATTAAATTACTACCAGCACCTACTACATTTCCATTAAACGTTATATCTCTATCCAAGCTTAAATTAATATTGGCACGTGGGATTGAATCTAATATCCTAGGCAAGCAAGGTTGAAAAGCATACGCGCTATGAATGAATGGGATTGCTATTTTACAAGTAGCAGATTCGTCAATTATCTGCCCGTCTATAGAAAATCCAAATTGGTTGTAGGACGTATCAATGCCATCGTTGAAATTGCGGTTTAAGTTAGTAAGTACACTGCTGTTGGCAGCTGTGGTAAAAGAAATGTTACAAATCTTACTTTCTTGGTTTCTACAGCATGATTGTACTACAATACCTATAGTAAGGGCGGCGCCATAAAGCGCAAGTATTTTTAATAATTTATTTTTCATAATTTCAACTCTAACTTTATAAACGTTTTATAAGTAGCAATTGTTAGCGCGTTCTAGGATTTTATAGTTTTTGTAACACGTAAATAATTAGCCGCCAATGCTAATCATACTACGGTTCTCAAGTTTCTCAAAATCTTCAGTTGAGAAATTATCAAACAGCTGTCCACCTAATTTTTCTTTTTTACTCTTTATTGAAGCACGAATGAAAGGTTCAATATTTAAATTTCCTCTAAGTGCCGCAAGCAAGTCTGTTTCAGTTTTTGAAAAAAGACAATTCTTTATTTTGCCATCTGCCGTCAGGCGTATTCTATTGCAACTATCGCAAAACGGGTTGGTCATAGTACTTATTATAGCAAAGGTTCCTTCACAACCTACGGCTTTATATTTTTTGGCTGTTGCATTTTGTTCATCCTGCAGTTTAATTACATCATATTTTTCTTGAGCAGTATTTAATATTTGTTGTTGACTAACCAAGCGGTCGTCCTGCCAGCTATTATCTGTAAAAGGCATAAACTCTATAAAGCGAATGTGTAATTTTTTATAACGAGTAAGTTCAATAAAATCATTGATTTCATTATCGTTCATCCCTTTGATTAAAACCGCATTTACTTTAACTGAAAAGTCATTCTCTAATAACCATTCAATATTATCTAGTACTTGCTTAAAATGAGTACGCTTGGTCAGCACTTGAAATTTGTCTTCCTCCAAGGTATCCAAGCTAATATTTATAGAACGTATAGAAGACTGCAAAAGGCAATCTTGAAACAAATGAATCAAAGCACCATTTGACGTAAGGCAAAGCTCCACCGGTAGTTTGGAAAGCTCATCGATAATTTCTCTAGCTTCTTTGCGTACTAGAGGCTCACCACCGGTTAATCTAATTTTATCAACGCCCATGCTTACAAATTGCTTGGCAATCATCAAGATTTCATCGGGTTGCATTAGTTGCGCATTAGGTGTGCAACTTACATCCTCATTGGGCATGCAATAGAAACATCTAAAATTACATGCATCTGTAAGCGAGATGCGCAGGTAATTGTGATGGCGGCCAAATGAATCTTGTATAGGTTGCATTATAATTGAACCTTAAAAATACGTCCATCATTGCCCACAGCAAAAAAAGTATTATCACTTTGAAAGGCGATACTCTCAAAGTTTACATCGGTAAAGTTTTCTAGTTCGGTCCAGCTGACTCCTTTGTCATTAGAGTATAAAATGCAGCCATTTTCACCGGCGGCTATTAATTCATTTTTGCTGTTCTGCTCCACACATTTAAGTTTGATTCTTTTTTGTCCTACACGATTTGCACTTCGAATTTTATCCCATTGGGTACCACCGTCTATTGTTTTAAGAATGCTGCCTTCCCAGCCCACAGCCACACCTTCTTGCGTACTAAACCATTCACTTGCCGTAAAATTATCATTTTTTGCCTCAGTAAAGTTCCAAGTTACACCGCCATCAGTTGATTTATAAATAGCACCAAAACCGCTTATATAACCCGTCATAGAATCGGGGAATGCAATATGATTCATACCAAATGAATGTGTTTTGGATACAAAAGGGTACAACCAATTATCAGCTCTTTTTATAGGTACGATAAATCCTTCGGCTATATCATCTTGCCCGCAAGCAATAGCATCATTAGGTGTGCGAAAACAAATACTTGTCCAATGAGCAAATCGTGGTTCTTGCAAGTAAGTAAGTGAATCAGCAAAATTGGTGCTCTTATACGTAACGCCACCAAAACCAACTATGTGCATTGTACCATCTGCTAGCATATCTAATGAAAACAGTCTTTTGTTATCAACGCCTTGCAGTGGGAGTTGAATTTTATGCCAGGTAGCACCACCATCTTTGGTGCGTATTAATTCACTTTTGTCAAATACGCGTCCGCCGCAGGCGAAGCCAATGCTGTCTATAAATTGTACATGCTCTAATTGACAAATGGTAGGAGAAGAAATTTCAGTAAAAACAACATCCATTTTGTCCTTCTTACAGGAGCAAAACAAGGCAATCAGAATAAAGAAAGCAACGCTTTTATTTTTTGTGGAATAGGCCATCAATTTCACTTGAAGATAAGACAATCATAGTTTTTTCACCATCAAAGTTTTCGGTTGGAAATTGACAAGCAAAAAGTTGCTGAACTAACTCATGCATTTCATCTTCATTTAATTTTTTTCCTGCACGGATTGCTTTTTGACGAGCAAGTGTACGCAGTAAACGTTCTCGTTTGCCATGCTTACCTTTTGCGGTAGCAAATTTGTAATGATCAATAATTTCCTCTAGTGCTGTAATTTCCTGCCCTGATGGTACATCAGCAGGAACTCCTTGTATAATAAATGTATTGCCGCCAAATGCTTCTAGCTCAAAACCCAGACTTAGCATTTCCTCCATCAGTTCATTTATGATTATCGCATCTCCTGCATTGAGTTCCCAAGTTTGTGGTACCAGGCATTTTTGAATAGCAATATTATGTTCTTGTGCCTGCTCATAACGCTCGTATAATACACGTTCATGTGCGTTTTGTTGATGAATGAGGTATACTTTTTCGCTTTGGGCAAAACCCACATACACATTATTTACTTGAAAATAGTTAGGTTTTTTCTCTATAAAGGAAACCTCTTCTTCATCAGTTACAACATCTAATTGATCTTGAATTGCGTAGCGCTCTTTCCATTCTTGGCGTTCGTTTGTTTTGGGTAAAAAATGTGCTTGTCCTTTTTGGGTAAAAGACTGATATAAGAAATCATCTTTCGTAGCTTTTTGCTTTTCGGCACTAAACGGTTGATTAAGAGCTTGTAAATTTTCTATGCTAGCATCTACATTAAAATCAATTGATGGTGTAATACTAAACTTGCTTAGCGCATGTTTTGTAGCACTATTTACAAAAGCATAAATAATTTTATCTTCTTCAAATTTTATTTCCTGTTTAGTAGGGTGCACATTAATATCAATACGAGAAGGATCTGTATCTATAAAAAGTACAAACATTGGGTAGGCATCCTTTGATAAAATTTGACTGTAGGCGCCTTTAACTGCATGATTTAAATAGGCACTTTTTATAAAACGATTATTTACAAAAAAGAATTGCTGTCCGCGGGTTTTAGTTGCAGCATCTGGCGTACCGCAAAAACCATTGATTTGTATAAAATCAGTTTCTTCAGATACAGCTACTAATTTATCATTTAAACTATTGCCCAGTAAAGCAATAATGCGTTGTTTCAATTTTTTACGTGAAACGGTATTACTACTTTCTTCTAAATGAAAAAGATCACTTTCATTATGCGTTAACCTAAAACCAGTCTCAGGATTTGCCATAGCTACACGCGTAAACTCATCTACAATGTGTCGCATTTCCGTACTATTGGTTTTAAGAAAATTTCTACGAGCGGGCACATTATAAAATAAATTTTTGACTGAAAGCGAAGTGCCTACCGGCGTTTGACAAACTTCTTGAGATTGTACTTGTCCGTTTTCAATCGTAATGCTTGTACCAGCCTCATCTTTTTCTTGCCTGCTTTTTAACTCTACGCGTGCAACTGCTGCAATGGATGCTAAGGCCTCTCCACGGAAACCCATGGTACGCACATTAAATAAATCATCAATGTTTTTAATTTTAGAAGTAGCATGTCGCTCAAAGCACATTCGCGCATCAGTATCGCTCATGCCTTTGCCATTATCTATTACTTGAATGAGTTGCTTGCCGGCATCTTTTAGTATTAAATGAATATTGGTTGCACCCGCATCTATTGCATTTTCAAGCATTTCCTTTACGGCGCTTGCAGGGCGTTGAATTACTTCACCAGCCGCTATTTGATTAGCAAGTGTATTGGGCAATAGGTTTATAATGTCAGGCATGAAGAGCGCAAATGTAAACTCCAGTATCTGGTCGAAGGCTCTAAACATCTCCTACTTATCGACTCCTTTCCACAGTAATTCACACTTCTACAAAACCTTTGACGTTTATTATAGGCATGAGTAATAAGCCTCACAAGTTTATAATAAATGTCTAATTTCAAAGTGCTTATGAAAACCTTCCCTGTTTATAGTATTCAATTACCATAAACAGGGAAGGTTTAATTTCGCCCAAATTCCCAAAAAATCCTAACTTTAAAGGATCTAATGAAAAAGGGGATTCTAATTCTTGTTATTCTTTGTTTATCGTTATGTGCTAATGCACAAGGGGATAGTGTGTTGGTGGTTATTGACTGTGATTCCTTGTATCGGCCTTTTTTGGACAGCTTGGGTAGTTTAAATGTTAGTGTAGGCTCCGAAGATTATAATTACAAGATTAGTAAGGCAAGAGTTTTTAAAATTCCAATGCCTAAAGATTCTACTTATAATTATTTATCATTACGATTCGGGCATTCGTTGGATATACTAACTGGGGCATTTTATGCATTTAATAAAAATGGGTATCGGGTAGCTAAATTTGATCACAGAACGGGACTACCAATTGAAACCAAAATTATAAAATATAATGACGAGGGAATAATAAAAATTTCGATTCCAATAGATATCAGTACGGATAAGTACTTAATAGATAATACTTGTTCCAAGTGTAATCGAAATGATAAGGTTTCCTGGATTCAGTATGGCATGCCAATGGAAAGTCCCATAACAGGTGAAATTGAATTCTTTATTACGGATTTTTATAATCCTTATAACAATCCGTTGGTTTTACCCCATTATCTGGGAGGATGCTCTCCAATGAAGTATCATTGGTATTGCAACCGCTGTGATAAAATGTACTAATCCCTAATTACTAATTCCCCAATCCTATATTTGCCAAATGGCAAAAACGGATTTTTATCCTCTTACAGTAAGTGATATTCGCAAAGAAACCAATGATTGTGTTTCAGTAGCTTTTGAAATACCAACAGATGCGCAGGAGCATTTTGATTTTATTCCTGGGCAATATTTAACCTTTAAGCATACACACGAAAGTGAAGAACTCCGCCGCTCATATTCAATATGCTCAGCACCTCATGAAGGTGAATTACGTGTAGCCATAAAAAAAGTTGAAGGGGGCATATTCTCAACCTTTGCCAATGAAAAATTAGCTGCAGGCGATGTGCTAGAAACCATGCCACCCATGGGTAATTTTATTACAGAGATAGATGCCGCTAACGATAAAAACTATGTAGCTTTTGCCGCAGGGAGTGGGATTACTCCGGTCATTAGTATTATAAAAACGGTTTTAGAAGAAGAACCAAAAAGTTCGTTTACCTTGATTTATGGTAACAAAGAATTTCAATCTATTGTATTTAGAGAAGAAATAGAGGCCTTAAAAAATAAACACTTGAACCGATTGCAAGTAGTGCATGTTTTGAGTCGTGAACGATTGGAAAGTGAAATTAACTGTGGTAGAATTGATGCCAAGAAATGTGATGCATTGTGCAGCACCCTTTTATCGATTGATACAATAGACAAAGCATTTATTTGTGGTCCG
This sequence comes from uncultured Chitinophagaceae bacterium, assembly GCA_937981995.1. Taxonomy (GTDB): domain Bacteria; phylum Bacteroidota; class Bacteroidia; order Chitinophagales; family Chitinophagaceae; genus JAGNRR01. The sequence goes on along the minus strand of CALJNC010000011.1, from coordinate 60,892 downwards.
GAGGCGATGATACATGCAGTAAAAGATTACTTGATGGACAAAGGAATGGACAAATCCAATGTCAAATTTGAGTTGTTTACCTCCTCAGCACCTTTAAGTAAAAAAACAACAGTAAAGGCTCAGGATATTGATGATTCAGACCTTTGTGATGTAACAGTAAAAGTGGATGATAGAACCTTTGATCTCAAACTAGCTTATGAAGGCATGACCATCCTGGATGCGGCTTTATCAAAAGGAGCAGATTTACCTTATGCCTGTAAAGGCGGTGTATGCTGTACCTGTAAATGTAAGATTGTTGAAGGCGAAGTAGAAATGGAAGTGAATTATGCTTTGGAGGATGAGGAAGTTGCTGATGGTTATGTATTAAGTTGTCAAGCCCATCCTAAGTCTAAAAAAGTGGTTGTTGACTTTGATGTGAGCTAAGGACCCTTGAGAAGAGTTAAGAGCTCCATCGATTTTAATCATTCCTTAGCAATACTTATCTAGTTTTCGTTCATCTTTGTTGTGTTGAAAAAACTTTTATTTTTTGGAACCTTTATTGCGGTGCTGTTATTTGCGGCTTGCGCTAATATTGGAACACCTCAAGGTGGACCTAAAGATACACAGGCACCTAAAATGTTGAATCAAAGCGCTGTTGATTCACTTCTAAATTTTAAAGGAGGCAAATTAGTAGTTGAATTTGATGAATATATCAAGTTAGATAATTTGCAAAAGAATTTTCAGATAAGCCCTTTAACTCAACAACGTCCAAGAATTAAAGTAAAAAAGAAAAACCTAATTGTAGAATTACCAGATTCATTATTAGAAAAAAACACAACATATCATTTAAACTTTGGAGGTTCTGTACGAGATATAAGAGAAAGTAATCAGTACAAAGATTTAAAAATTACGTTTAGTACAGGTTCTTATTTTGATTCCTTAAACTTACAAGGCAATTTATTAGATGCACAAACGGGTCAGCGAGATTCTGGTCTAGTACTATTATTTCCTGCTGATATAGAAGATAGCATGGTGCTCAAACAGCGTCCGCTATACGTAACCAAAGCGAGTAGAGGAGGATTTATGTTTGAAGGTTTACCCAATGCAAGTTTTAAAATTGCCTTTTTACAAGATAAAAACAGCAACTACATTTATGATGCAATAGGAGAGAAAATTGCCTTTAGAGAAAAAGTGGTTGACATTACCAAACCAGATTCTGTTTTGACTCTTTATTCTTTTATAGAAGATAAAATGATTGATACAAGCAGTAAACAATCTAAAAAGCGCCGAACGTCAGCTGCGAGTAGCGGAACAACATCTTATTCATTTGAACCGAACATACGCTCAAAAGAAAAAATGGATATAAAAGATACCTTGCGTATTAAGTTAGGTGATGAGCCAGGACGAATAAATACCGATAAAATCCGTTTTTATGAAAATGATATTTTGGATTTAAGTATGACTAGTAGGTATGATGACTCCTTGGGTATTATTGAGCTGTATCCGCATTGGGAATATGGATCGGAGTATAAGTTAGTTTTGCAAAAAGCATTTAGAAAAGATACCATTGGAGGCGGTTCAAAGGCTGATACAATTAGTTTTAGCTCCATGGCAAAGGAAGATTATGGTACGATTGTAATAAGCTTAGATTCTGCTTTGTACAAAGAGAATGCGGTACTTATGCTTTTTTCAAAGAATGTTGAAGTAGGTCGTTCTACAAACTTAAGCAAGGATATAACTTTTGACTTATTGAAACCAACCTCCTATAAATTGCGCTTGCTTTACGATGAAAATAAAAATGGCAAATGGGATAGTGGCAATTTAAAATTAAGGCAACAGCCCGAAATTACGTTAGAGCTTGCAAAGACAATAAGATTAAAACCCAACTGGGAAAATAAAATTGAGTGGAGCAAGAATAGTAAGAAAAAAAGGATGAAGTAGCACTTTACTTACCGTGTCTAAAACCTTGCGCTACCTTAAAAATATGCAGCACATAAGGAAACAAAGCGTCCATACTTTCGGCAGCACCTTTGGTTGATCCTGGTAAGGTAATGACAAGCATGTCGCCTATCATTCCCGCTACTCCGCGCGATAGCATAGCATAATGCGTACGGTCCTGACCATAGCTTCTCGCAGCTTCCATCATGCCGGGTATTTCTCGGTCTAATAATGGTTTAATGGTTTCAGGGGTAACATCTCTTGGCGATAGTCCTGTGCCTCCGGTAAAAAGTAGTAAGTCGATTTGTGCAGCCGCAGCCTCTTCAATTTTCCTTTTTATTTGATCTGCTTCATCTGCTATTATTTCACTACTTGCTTTAATTTCATACTGTTCCAATTTTTTAGCAATGGCTTGTCCTGCACGATCTTCTTTTTTGCCTGCTGCTACGGAGTCGCTGCAAACGATAATTTGTGTTTTGATATTTTCACCAACTTGATCTTTAAAAGAAGACTTCCCGCCTTTCTTTTCTAGTAATTTTATATCTCCAATTACAAGTTCTTTATCAATTGGTTTGAGCATATCATAAATAGTTAACGCTGCAATCATAGCACCATGCATAGCTTCTACTTCTACGCCTGTTTTGTAAATTGTTTCTACGGTTAGTTTTATAATAATATCCGTTTCGGTCAATTCATAATCTACTTTGCAATGCTCCACTGGTAGTGGATGACAATCAGGTATGCTGTTGCTTGTATTTTTTACAGCTAATAAAGCAGCGGCTCTTGCAAAGTCTAACACATTTCCTTTAGGGACTTTATTTTCTTTTATGGCAAGTATGGTTTCGGTATTACTTGCATGTACTACTGCTTGCGCTACGGCGGTTCGTTTTGTATTTGATTTGTGAGTTATATCTACCATAGTCTAACTATTTACTTTCCATTGTTCATGCTCATTTGTCAACTCTTTACCCCAGATAGGCAATTCGTTTTTTACTCGTTCTACTAGTTCGTTACACACAATTTGACTCTCCTTGCGGTGTGCTGAGGATACAAATACAAATAAACAAATCTCACCTGTTTTTACCTTTCCTAAGCTATGATACACATGCATGCAAGTGATATCATGCTTTGCAAAAATATCTTCTCTTATTTCATGCATTTTTTCATTGGCCATATCTTTATAGCAAGTGTATTCAATAGCCGTTACGGGAGTACCTTCAATTTGATCAGCGCGTACTTGACCAAGAAATATTTGGTGCGCCCCAATGCTTGTTTTGCTTTGATGTTTGGCAATACCATTGCCTATAAACTCAGCAGAAATTGCGCCCTCTACAAAAATTGATTTTGCCATTAGCTGCAAAATACATCATAATCGAATGATAGGATGTCTTGCTCTGATTTAGGAGCGGAAAAGTCTATTGAAGGAGTTGCTGAAGTTTTGTAAATCTCTTGGGTGAGACCGTTATAGTGTATCAGTTCAAATTCCGTAGTAGGCTTTAAATTACAAATATGCTTCACTGCTTCTAAGGCTTGCATACTGCCTATGATGCTGGGCAAGAATCCTAATATTCCGTTTTCGCTACAAGTAGGCACATCGCTTTGCTTAGGCGGATTTGGGAAAATTGAATTATAAGAGATTTGATTCTTGCTATAATTAAATAAAGCTACTTGTCCTTCAAATTCAAATACTGAGCCATAAACGTAGATTTTATTTTTTAAAGTGCAATAGGCATCTAGGAGGTAACGCGTGGCAAAACGATCACTACCGTCTAATATGATGTCGTAAGTTTCGGCAATTTTAATTACGTTTTGAGGTGTAATGAACTCATCAAAAGTTTCAATCGAAATGATTGGGTTCATAGCTTCCAATTTTGCTTTCGCAACAGCGACTTTGCTTTCGCCTACTTCTGAAGTGCTGTATAAAACTTGTCGGTGCAAATTGTGCAGTTCGATAGTGTCGCCGTCCACCAATCCGATTTTTCCGACACCTGCACCCGCTAGATATTGAGCTGCTGGGCAACCGAGCCCACCCATACCAACGAGAAGCACTTTGGCTGCGTTGAGCTTTTGCTGTCCTTCCAATCCTACAGATTGCAATTGTAGCTGACGCTGATATCTATTAAAAAATGCTGCGTCCATAATTATCCTCCCGAGAATGGCGGTAATAAAGCCACTTCATCATTTTCTTTAAGTTCACAAGCTTCTACAATTTTTTGATTTACAGAAAATACAAAGTTTGCATCTGACAATGTCGGATATTTTTTAATCAAGAGTTCCTTCAATTCTTTTAAATTAGTAGCTCCATTAAGTTCCTCCTTTGCTAAGGAAGTAATGGATTGTATTTGACCAAAGTATAAGATTGTCATTATTTAATAAGTTGTTCTGCTTTTTTAATGTCAGCAGGAGTATTCACATTTAAAAATAATTCAGTCCGCTCAATTGGCAAGCTTTTAGTTTTGAATTGCTTTATAAGGTGTTGCATTTTTTTATTTCCTTGGGCTACTTCTTTTTTCCATGAAGGAAGTATACTTTTAGTATAAACGCCTGGGAAAGGGAATAAGTAATCCTTTTTATAACAAACAATATCTGAGTCAATCATAAATTCTTCCAATTGACGAATCAACAAATTATTTACAAGAGGCATGTCACAACTTACTATCAAATTCTTTTCCGTTTGGCTATCTTCTAAGGCAGTAATGATTCCTTGTGCAGGACCTTGATCCTTTTCTTTATCTGCTATCATTCTAAAGCCAAACTTTTTATAGGCCAGATTTGAACTAATAATGACGATTTCTTTTTGCAATGCTAAAAGATGATCAATGCAATGAGCAATCATTTCTTTATCCTTGATTTTTACTAATCCTTTATCCTGGCCCATGCGAGAGCTTTTGCCTTCTGCTAATATGTAAATGGTATAATCCATTAGCTAAAAAATATCTTGAGCGAAGCTAAGAAAAATACCGCAGCCAATAATTGTTTCACTCGAATGGGAGACCATTTTTTGGCACCAACATAGGACCCCGCTAATCCTCCAACTATCACCAAGGCAATTATAAGTAGCATAGAATTAGGATAGTCAAAACCAAGGGTAAATTGCCCTAGCAAAGCTGCTGCTGAATTTACAAAAATAAAAAGTGCACTGATGCCCGCCGTAACCTTGGTTGTACTCCAAGCAAGTAAAAGGATCAGTGGCGATAAAATAATTCCGCCGCCAATCCCCAATAAGCCTGATAAAAAACCAATACCCGCACCAATAATTAGAACCACCGGTAGGGATCGAGGCCTACTATTTGTAGAGGTATTTTTTTTCTTGGAAAAGAAAAGTTTAAAACTAGCGAATAGTAAAAACATAGCTAGGGCATAGAAATAAATTTGTGTATCAAGTTCAATACGGCCACCTAAGTATGCCATAGGTATAGATGTGCTTGCCAATTGCATAAAAAGTTTTTTATCAAAAAAACCTGCCTTATAATATTGAATGAAAGCAATGCCCGCTACAAATAAATTGAGTGTGAGTGCAACTGCTTTTATATCTGTAGCCGTGAATGAAAAAAGGGCTAGAAGGGCTAAATAACCACTTGCGCCACCGTGCCCTACGGATGAGTATAAAAATGCAATAAGAGGCAAGCAGATATAGAATAGATACACATGCATTTTATTAGATAAGGTGCACGTCTACCATTTCGCCTTTGTAAAGTAATTGCTTTTCTTCTGGGATTTCTACTAGGCAAGTTGCTTTTGCAAAAGCATTCATTTTATAAGACTCCTGACCATCTAAAATTTCTACAGCATCACCATGGATTTTACCTTTTACAAAAAAGGTTTTGTTGTTTTTCTTATTTAAGTCTTCTTGTATTTTTAAGCGCAGACTAGGCTCACTAGTATGAGTAGACCCCATAGCCCAAGCCAAGGCGTGCTGTACATAAATGTAAAAACAATTCATTACAGAGCCTGGGTTTCCTGGCAAACCAAATATGATTGTATTTCCTTTTTTACCAAAGTATAAAGGCTTTCCAGGTTTTTGATTCACTTTATGAAAAATTTGTTCAACGCCATTTTTTTCTAAGGCCGCTTGAACTAAATCGTACTTGCCAACTGATATCCCTCCGGTAATTAAAAGCACATCCGATTTTAAGCCATCAGCAATTTTTTGGTTGGTGTCTGCTTCTAAGTCTATCGCTTTACTAATTCTAATATCATCTAATTGCAAGGCGTTCAAGGCTGTTTTTAATGCGAAGGAATTGCTCTCATAAATTTGACCATCTTTGACACTTTCTTGCGCTCCTTTTAACTCGTTACCCGTAACTAAAATATCAATACTAGGTTTTTTAAAAACGTTTACCTTATCAATTCCAAAACTTGCAAGCATGCCACAAGCCGAAGGATTTAACTCGTCACCCTTTTTTAGTATTATATCACCTTGTTTACTCTGTGAACCTTTTGGTCTAATATTAGAACCTAGCTTTAAGTTTTCATCTTTTACTAGGATACTTTTACCATCAATTTCAATGCGTTCTTGCATTACCACCGTGTCTACTCCAGGTGGGATTAAGGCACCCGTAAAAATTTGAATACAATGCTCAGCATCTACTTCACTTAACAAGGTGTCGCCTGCTTGTATTTCACCTTCATTGTATAAAGGAATATTTTTTTGAACATCCTCAAATCGAAGTGCAAAGCCATCCATAGCGCTTTGAGCAAAAGCAGGCATATCCATAGGTGCCGTAATATCTTCAGCGCTATAACGGCCTAGTGCTTTATAAAGTGAAACGCTCTCGGACCCGAAATTGTTGCAATGTTGTTTTAGTAATTCTCTTGCCTGGCTTACACTAATCATGGGATTATTTTATTAATTCTAATTCTCTAAAAATTTCTTTGGTAATATCTACTCTCATTTTAGCCAATTCTGAAAAATCTACATCCTTAGTTTTAGTTTCAAAATTCATAGCAAAAAAGTACGGACGATAGTTAGTTTCTTCCTCTTTAGTTTCAATTCCTTTTTGAACTTCTATTTTTTCAAGATAACCCACTAGTTGACATACGTAACCATTCCCTGTTGAGTTTGTGCCAGTTTTATAGGATAGTTTGTACTCTTCGTTTTTCTCGCGTAGCATCATGGAGCGCACTAATCGTTGGCTTCTGTTTGAGAAAGGAAGCTTATCAAAATACATAAGTTTTAAAAGTCGGACTTGCTCATCGGGTGTAATTTTTAAGCTTCCATCAACCCAAAAACGATCTATTGAATCACCAATTTTCATATTGCCATACTTTACAGAATCTAGGTATTTTTGAATAGTTGGTCTGCCTACTTTTCTAGCAAGCGCTTGATAGTAGGGCTCCGAGCTGTACTCAAATGCTTGCTCCATGGTTAAATCTTGATTCCACTTTTCATTCCAACGTTTTACGCCATCCCATTGTATTATGTATTCAATATCTGGAGCGAGGTTCGTTTCTAGTGCTATTAAGGAGTTCATTATTTTAAAAGTTGAAGCAGGTGAAAACTGTCGGCTCGTTCTTTCCTTGTTATAATAAAATACTTGATCATGCGTATTATCATACACTTCAAAACTTGCTGAGTCAATATTTCTTTTCTGGAAAATTTCAGCCCAGTTTTTCTTTTCATTAATATTATCTCGTGAACAAGACGCTGTAATAATTACAATACACGCCATTGCAAATAGGATGATAGAAGATTTCATAGGTGCGAAGGTAAATCGTACGAAGTACTTAGTAGTAAGTACGTAGTACTTTGTTGATTGAAAATTATCCTCTATCCTCTATCAACTCTCCACTATCTAAACCTACTTTTGCCTTTATGGCAGAAGAACAGCAACAAAGAACCGATGTAGGAGAATTAGGCGAGTTTGCTTTAATTGATCACTTGACTAAAAATTTTGAAACGCATAATGCTTCTACCTTATTGGGTATAGGAGACGATGCTGCTGTACTTGAAAGTTTGGGTAGTCAAACGGTAGTAAGTACAGATATGCTAGTGGAAGGTGTACATTTTGATTTGACTTATTTGCCATTGAAACACTTAGGTTATAAAAGTGTAGTTGTTAACCTTTCTGACATTTTTGCAATGAATGCTGAGCCCACACAAATTACTTTTAGTATGGCGCTGAGTAATCGTTTTTCTGTAGAGGCCTTAGAAGAGTTATACGATGGTGTAAACCTTGCTTGTCAGGAATATGGTGTAGACTTAATTGGTGGTGATACTACAAGTTCACAATCGGGATTAATTATTAGTATTACGGCTATAGGCGAGGTACATGAAAGTGGCTATGTAGGGCGCGATGGTGCACAAGAGAATGACTTGATTTGTGTTAGTGGTGATTTAGGAGGTGCCTATATGGGCTTGTTATTGATGGAACGCGAAAAGAAAATATTTAATGAAAACCCAGCCATTCAGCCAGACCTTGAGGGTAATGAATATATCATGAAACGATTAATGAAACCTGAGGCCCGTAAGGATATTATTACATGGCTTAATGAGCAAAAGATACAAGCTACTTCAATGATGGACATAAGCGATGGTTTGAGCTCTGAGCTTTTTCATATTACGACGAAGTCAAATGTGGGTTGTACGATTTATGAAGAGAAAATTCCAATTCATTTGGATACAAAACAAATGGCCATGGACTTGCAAATGGCTAGCGTTACAGCTGCATTAAATGGTGGTGAAGATTATGAGTTACTTTTTACTATTCCGCAGGGAGATTACGAAAAAATAACAATGTCTGAAGAGATTTCTGTGATTGGTCATATTACCAAAGCTGAGGATGGGCGCAAGCTCATCTCCAATTCTGGCAATGAAATGCCGCTAGAAGCGCAAGGGTGGAACCCCCTAAAAAAATAGACCGAAGCGGCTGTATTTCAGCCACAATTCCTTATGTTTGTTACAATATATTAACAATATGAAATCTTGGAAAATAGTGATAAGCGCAGTCTTTCTGTTATTTGCTGGAGCTTTATCCACAATGGTAAGTTCATGTAGCGATCCTTGTGATGATAGAATTTGTAAAAACGGAGGTGTATGTCGTGATGGTGAGTGTGTTTGTGCTGATGGTTTTGATGGGCCTTTGTGTGAATCTAAGATGTACGAAAAGTTTATTGGAACCTGGGATGGAACCTACAGATGTAATGGAGGGATTCCTACAAATGAAACTATAATTATATCACCAAATGCTGGTTTAGGTCCTGATGATGTAGTGGTTTATAATTTATTTGCGCAAAATGTTACCTTGGAAGGAACCATTTTGAATCAAGATATTACTTTGACACCAAAAACAGTGAATGGAACTGACTACAGTGGCTTAGGTTATGTAGATTCTGGTAAAATAATTACACTTTATATTACTGAGAAAAATGATTTAGGTACTTTCTCTTGTGTGTTTAACGGAGAATTGTACACGAATCCTTAATTTTAAAAATATGAAGAAGAAATTTATAGTATTAAATATCCTGTTATTGAGTGTTTTTGCATTTACATGGCAAAGCTGCCAATATAATGCATGTAAGGCTCGAGCGGTAGAATGTCAAAACGAGGGGGTGTGTGATCGTGGTGAGTGCCAATGTGTGCTTGGTTATGAAGGCGAATTTTGTGAGGATAAGGTAAATGATAAATTTGCTTCAAACTACGCAATGGTGCGCACTGAGCTTATAAACTCTACGCCTCCAGCATTTGACGATGATGATACCCTGCATATTTGGGCAGATAAATTAGACAGAAACGTAGTATATATGTATTCTATACGCGATAGTGCCACAGTGATTGATGGTCAAGTACGTGAGAATGCCTTAACGATTACTAATCAAACGGTTCAAGGAAACACCTACCGGGGCGAAGGAAGCCTAAATGGAGACAAATTGACCATTACATTGACCAAAACGAATAATTTAACCTCATCTTCCTCTCAGATCACTTATGTTGGGAAGAAATATGAGACTTTCTAAATTCTTTGGCAATCTAATATCTAAATGATACATTTGCACTCCTGAAAAAAATTCAGGACGTTTAAAAATTAATTGATATGAAACGCACATACCAACCACATAGAAGAAGAAGAAAATCCGTGCATGGTTTCCGTAAGAGAATGGAAACAGTAGGTGGTAGAAGAGTCCTTGCAAATCGCCGTAAAAAAGGGCGTCATAAGTTGACTGTTTCTGATAAAAAGTTTGTGAAGTAGTATGGAGCGGTTAACGCTCTCTGCTAACGAACGAATTAAAAATTCCAACGAAATAACAACGCTTATCCGTAAAGGGCAAGCGTTTTTTTTGGCGCCCTATAAGGTATATTATTCTTGGAGCGAAACTGTATATAAACCTCGAGCGCGTGTAGCTTTTGCTATACCCAAAAAAAAATTTAGTAAAGCGGTACAACGCAATAAGCTAAAAAGATTGAGTAGGGAATGTTTTAGATTACAAAAAAATAATCTGAACGGATTGATACAATCAAAAAATAAACACCTGAATATTTTATTTATGTATCAAAAAACTAAGGTGCATACCTACGATGAAATTTATAAAGCGGTGGGTGATAGCTTGCAAGAAATAAAGAAACAGCATGGCTAAAGTGTTTATTTTTTTAATCAAAGTGTATCAAGCTGCTTTATCTCCTTTGATGGGGCCTGCTAAGTGTCGTTACACGCCTAGCTGCAGTGAGTATGCCGCAGAGGCTTTTCAAAAATATAGCAATGCCAAAGCATTTTGGTTAAGTATAAAAAGGATCGTACGATGTGCGCCTTGGGGTGGTCATGGTTATGACCCTTTACCATAATCTTATTTTAACACAACTCTTTAAGTTCATTCGTACGAAGTACAACTCAATTTTGTAAATTGCAAGAGCAAGATTTTTTTATATGAGACACTTATTAAAAGTTACCTTTTTCATTTTATGTATCGCGCCCTTAGGCTCTTTAGCGCAAGCGGGAGATGATTCTTATTTTGAAATATCAAAAAACTTAGATGTATTTGCTTCCTTATTTAAGGAGTTAAACGAAAGCTATGTTGATCAAATTGAACCGGGTAAAGTTATGAAAACGGGCATAGATGCCATGTTGTATGAATTAGACCCATACACTAATTTTATAAGTGAAGATGATATTCAGGAGTATCGCATAAGAACTACCGGTGAGTATGGTGGTATAGGGTCTACCGTAATTGCCAAGGATGATTACATTGTAATTGACCAACCGTATAAAAATAGTCCAACACTCAAGGCTGGTTTAAAATCAGGCGATATGATTTTAGCAATTGATGGTAAAAGCATCAAAGGCAAGTCAGTATCTGACGTAAGTGATTTTTTAAAAGGAGCACCGGGTACTGAGGTAAAACTTAAAGTAAGAGATGCTTATACGAGTGCCGAAAGCACAAAGAATCTTACCAGAGGTAAAATAAAAATTAGTAGTGTGCCTTACGCGGGGCTTATAGGTTCTAATAATGATATTGCCTACGTGCGCCTAACCCAGTTTACAATGCGTTGCAGTAATGATTTGTTGCACGCCTTGGATAGTTTAAAAGGAGTACAGCCAAATCTTAGTGCAGTTCTACTTGATTTAAGAGGAAACCCAGGAGGCTTATTAGATGAAGCTATTAAGGTTTGCAATATTTTCTTACCTAGTAATCAATTGGTAGTATCTACTAAAGGTAAGGTAGCACAATGGGACAAAAATTTTAAAACGAAAGGCTCAGCTTGGGATCAAGAAATTCCAGTAGCTGTGCTCATAAATAATCAAAGTGCCTCGGCATCAGAAATTGTAGCCGGTACAATACAAGATTTAGACAGAGGAATTGTTCTAGGACAAAAAAGTTTTGGAAAAGGATTGGTACAGTCTACCAAGTCATTAAGTTTTAAATCTAAATTAAAAGTAACCACTGCTAAGTATTATACTCCTAGCGGGAGGTGTATACAAGCCATTGATTATAGTAACCGTAATGAAGATGGTAGTGCTGGTGAAATACCGGATAGTTTAAAAACAAAGTTTAAAACAAAAGCAGGTCGCGTAGTGTGGGACGGTGGTGGAATTGAGCCAGATGTTGCACTTGCTAAAAATAAAGCAAGTTCTTTATTGCCTGTATTAGTACGCAAGTTTTATATTTTTGATTATGCTACACAATACGCAAAGAAGCATCCTACGGTTGCAAGTGCTGATAAATTTGAATTAACGGATAATGACTTTGCTGATTTTACTAGCTGGCTAGGAGATAAAGATTTTGGTTATCAAACCAAAACTGAAAAAGCATTAGAGGTGCTAAAGAAAACGGCTAAAAAGGAAAGCTACTTTGATGGGATAGAAGATGACTATAATAAATTAATGACGGCACTGTCACACGACAAAAAGCAAGACTTACTTAAAAATAAAGCGCAAGTAAAACGTTACTTACAAGGTGAAATTATATCGCGCTATTATTACCGAGAAGGTGCCTTACAAAATAGTATGAGCGCCGATAAAACAATTCAAAAGGCAATAGGTGTGCTTGGTAACAAAAGTGAGTATACTCAATTATTACAGCCGAAATAGGAGGTATTAGATTTAAAATTTAAAGGCGTCCTTTTAGGGACACCTTTATTTGTAGTAGTAGGTAATGTGTGTTTAGTTATTTAGCATTAATGGCATTACAAGCATTAATAAATCTTCGTTTTCTTTCTTCTCAGAAGGCTTTATGATGCCAGCTCGATTAGGTTGGCTTAACTCCATAAGTATTTCTTCATCCTCGATAAGAGGTAACAATTCAACGAGTAATTTAGAGTTAAAGGCAATACGAATATCTTCACCTTGGTAGGTACAATTCATTTTTTCATCACCTTCATATGAGAAGTCCATATCATTAGACTTCAATTCCAAGCTGCTACCTTTTATTTCAAGTTCAACTTGATTGGTTGTTTTATTGGCAAATACACTTACTCTGCGCAAGGAGCTCAAAAACTCTTCTTTAGATACTCTTAGTTCAAACGGATTATTAGCCGGTATTACCGCTTTGTAATCAGGAAACTTAGCATCAATCAATCTCGAAATCATTAGAAGCTTTTCGCCTTCAACAGTTAAAATACTATCGTCGTAAGAAACGGTAACTTCCGAAGCTGAGTGTAAGGTATTTTTAAGTTGAGATAATGATTTACGTGGTACAATAAAGTTTCCTTTACCAGGAGTTGTAATTCCTGTTTTGATACAACGTATTAATCTATGTGCATCTGTAGATACAAATGTGATACTATCCTTACCTAATTCAAAGTACACACCGCTCATGGCTGGTCTAGTATCTTCATGACTTACACCAACTAGAGTTTTGGCAATTGCATCACTTAATTCTGCCGCAGGCATGTTAAAACTTGTAAGCTCATCTATTTGAGGTTCAGGAGGGAAGTTTTTACTATCCTCACCAACTAATTTAGATTTACCACTGCTACTCGTAATTTCAATACCGTAGTCATCATTTATGTCTAAGGTTAAAGGCTGCTCAGGAAGATTTTTAAGGTATTCCATAAGCACTTTGGCTGGTATACATATACTGCCATTCCCTTCGGCTGAAGAAGGTTCTACTTCAACTTTCATAAACGTTTCAAGATCAGTAGCTGAAATGGTTAATTTGTTTTTTGCAATGTCAAATTTAAAATCTTCCAAAATAGGCAATACATTATTTGCGCCAATGATGCCCGATATATTTTGTAGATTCTTAAAAAGCGTACCAGATGATACAATAAACTTCATATGTTCTGTATTTGGGACAAATATAATTCACACGAATAGTAGAAAACGTCTTTTCTTTTGAATATTTATACAGCAGTCTTAAGATAAAATAGAAAGCGGTTAATTGGCTATTTTAATAGGTTTTGAGCAACATTATTTATTCTGAAATAACAAAGATTTCAACGCGGCGGTTTAACCTTCCTCTTCCGTAGTCGCCACCATCAGGCACCCGTTTAAACTTACTACCAAAACCCACATAACTAAGCCTGCGAGCATCAATGCCATGCTCGATTAAATATTTACAAACAGCCAAGGCTCTATTTTCTGATAGGTTGGGCGTGTCTGTTCCAAAGTCCATCCCGTCCTCACCATTTGTTTTACAGCATATGTGACCTTGTAATTGTATTATTAAGGTAGGTCTATCTTTCATGATAGCTACCAAATGATTCAATGAGCGCATGGATCCTCTTTCTATAATGTGGCGGGTGGCATAAAATATTAATTCGGGGATTACGATTTTCTGCCCTTTTCTAAATTCATCAATTCTGTACTTACCATAGGTTTTCACAACGGTTGGTTTCTTGTTCTTTTTCCGTTTCTTTTTTTTAAGCTTATGCTTTTTTCCCGGTGTTCCTCTATCTAATATTTCAATAGTTGACGATTTATAAAGAACATCTTTTGCCCGAGCATCTAAGTGCTTAAAAGAAAGAACAATTTTATTAAACTGGTTTATATCATTTGTAAGTATGCGCTCAGTTGTGATGGCATTATTGGGCAGCGCTTGCGCTTGGAAATATTCATTTAATGCATTGATTCTAAAAATAGTATTGATTCTATTTTGAGAAATGGATTGGTCGCTCCCTATATATGCTTTAATATGTACTTGAACAGTTTGTTGAGTGCAGTATTTTTCAAGAGTAATTTTTTGCGCTTTGTTTATGGTTTTGTCAGCTTCAGCAAATTGTAATACCACGCTATCGCTTTGCCCATAAGCTATGTAAGGCAATAAACTAAATATGATAATCAACAAGCGCACTGTAGTAAAGATACGATTTTATTGAATCGTTTAAAAGTCAATTATTTCTAAAAGAAACCTAGGAAAGATGCCGCAAAGCAATCATATTTTCGTTTGATTTTTAATAAAAAAAACCGAATGTCTATTGACATCCGGTCTTTAAAGTGATTCGGCTGGGGCTCGAACCCAGGACCCCAACATTAAAAGTGTTGTGCTCTACCAACTGAGCTACCGAATCATCAGAAATCATCCCACTTGCGCGTTATTTCTTTCTAAGAGTTCGCAAAAGTAATACAAAAAATAGCATCTTTACCAATCTGAAATAAATTATTTTGAAAAAAAATCCATTCAAATTAGTTGTAGCTATAACCGGTGCCACAAGTGGCATAGGCAAGGCGCTTGCCAAGCAATATTTAGCCATGGGAGCACAAGTTGCGGTGTGTGGAAGGTCAATGAAAACACTGCATGATATGGACCAGGAAATAAATTCAGAGGATTTTATTGGTGTACAGGCTGATGTGAGTATACAAGATCAAGCAGAAAACTTTATATATTCAACGATAGAGCATTTTGGCAAATTGGATATCCTTATCAATAATGCCGGCATAAGTATGCGTGCTATGGTAGAGGATGTTGATGTAAAAGTATTAGAACAGCTTATGGCGGTAAATTATTGGGGTATGGTTTATTGTACCAAAGCTGCCTTACCTCAAATAAAAGAAAATAAAGGAAGCATTGCGGGTATATCTTCCATTGCTGGTTACAAAGGATTACCGGCTAGGTGTGCTTATTCCAGTAGCAAGTTTGCTATGCAAGGTTTTTTAGAATCATTAAGAATTGAACAATTAAATACGGGCGTAAATGTACTGTGGGTTAGCCCAGGCTTTACGGCTTCAAATATTCGTAACACAGCATTAGCTGCCGATGGAAGCTCGCAGGGAGAAACACCTTTAGATGAAGGAAAGCTTATGAGCGCGGAGGAATGTGCCGAGAATATAATAAAAGCGATTAGTCGCAGAAAACGCTCATTGGTAATGACACGACAAGGCAAACTGCTTGTATGGCTCAATAAATTTTTTCCAAAAATTGCCGATAAAATGGTTTATAATCACTTTAAAAAAGAGGCGGATTCGCCTTTACAATAATATATGAATTTAGATAGAACACTTTCTCCTACGATACAGCAAGCAACAAGTTTTACTTTTGAACTACCTGATTGTGCATCATATGCTATAACTGATCGCAATACATTGTATAGCGTAAATGCAGGTACACAACCTGTAGTTTCTTTTGAAATTTACTTGCCCAAATTACTTAAAACTCAATTTGAAGTTGTGGTATCAAAAGCTATGACGGGTTTGATAAAATCGGGCACTTCAAAATACACCGCTTTACAAATAAGCGAGCAAATAGAGAAGTGGGGTGCTAGTCTTACGATATCACAGAATAATGATTTTTTGATTGTTAAGTTGCAATCGCTTTCAAAGCATTTTGCTAAACTATTACCGCTTTTATTTGAGATACTACAAGATGCACAATACCCTAATGATGAGCTTGAAATTTACAGGCAGCAGGCAATACAAGGAATGACCGTAAATTTAAAGAAGTCTGATTTTGTAGCCAATCGCACCATTGACGAGTTGATTTATGGCTTTGATCACCCGTATGGTTCTTATTCTTTACTAGAAGATTATAATACACTTAGCCGGGAGCATGTTGTAGATTTTCATAAGGAGTATGTACAAATGAATGAGGCTACTTTTTTCTTGTCAGGAAAGTTTGAAGAAGACTTAATCCAAACAATTAAAGATGAGTTAGGCAAGGTGAGTTTTGCCAATACTTCTTTGGCAAAAGCTAAAGTGGATATAAAGGCAACAGCCGAAAAAAAGCACCGCATCATAAATGACTCGGAAGCTTTGCAAGGAGCTATACGAGTAGCCAAAAAATTTATTGATAGAAATGATGCTGATTTTATTCCTATGCAATATGTAAATACATTGTTTGGGGGTTATTTTGGGTCGCGCTTAATGAGTAATATCCGTGAGGAAAAAGGATATACTTATGGGATTTACTCATTTGTACAGCAAAATATGAAAGGCAATAGTTACGTAATTGCTACAGATGTAGGTAAGGATGTTGCAGAAAAGGCCGTTACTGAAATATGGAATGAAATGCAGCGTTTACGAACTGAATTAGTTCCTGAAGAAGAATTGCAACTAGTAAAGAACTACATTTTAGGAAGCATATTAGGTAGTATTGACGGGCCGTTTAAAATTATGGGCCGCTGGAAGTCGCTCATATTAAATGGTGTAGACAAAGCAACGTTTAATAATAGCATAGCCACTTATAAGAATATTACGGCGGAGCAGGTAATGGAACTTGCTAATAAGCATTACCAACAGGAGGATTTTTACGATTTAATCGTTTTTTAGTATTTAACGAACATTAAGATAATATTACAAAGCTTAGGGAAACCAAGTGCTTATTTTTGTAAAGTGAACAGAGGTTTTATCATATTGCTATTGCTAGTATTTTTTAGCTTTTCAGCGAATGCGCAAAAGTATATTACAGGTATTGTAATTGATGCTGTGAATGAAAAACCCATGGCAAGTGTAACGGTTCAAAATCTACAAACAAAATATGGTGCTAAAACTAGCAGACGAGGAACGTTTTCAATAGAGGTTAAAAATGACCAGTATCTAAAAGTTTCTTATAGTGGTTATAAATCTCGCATTATACGCATACGCGATGTAGATAGTATTGATTTTTTAAGAGTTAAACTAAGCATTGGTCGAACGGAATTAAAGGCGGTAAAAATTACCAAGCCGCTTACCCCTTATCAAAGAGATTCTGTGGAGCGCGCAGAAATTTATAAAGACATTTTAAAATATAAACAAGAAAAATCCATCAACTCTCCGGTATCTGCCTTGCAGCAATTGTTTTCTAAAAAACATAAAAACCTACGCAAGTTTAAACAGCAGGTGCTTGATATGGAAGAGCAAAAATATATTGATACCCGCTATACACCTGAAATGGTAAGTAAAGTAACCAAGCTTACCGGTGACCAGTTAGCTTATTTTATGAATGCTTATCCTATGGCAATAAAATTTGCACGCGAAGCAGGTGAGCTAGAAATACGTCAATGGGTTTTATATAATTGGGACGATTATAAAAGAAAGAATCCCGGATTAAATATTGAGAAGCCTTAAATGCCTTCTGTTGTATTTATAAACTTCTAAGCCAATTCATATAAGAAATAGTTTAAATGCATAATCTTTGTACCACATGCTTTCAATAGATAGAAAGATAGATATCCCACAAGGCAAGTATGTTTATTTTGCCTCTGATTTTCATTTTGGTATTAATGGAAATGAGGATAGTCATGCGCGCGAAAAGATTATTTGCAATTGGTTAGATAGTATAAAATCTGATGCACAAGCTATTTTTTTAATGGGCGACATCTGGGATGCTTGGATGGAGTATAAATTAGTGGTGCCTAAGGGCAATACTCGTTTTCTTGGAAAACTTGCGGAGTTAAGTGATCAAGGTATACAGCTGTTTATTTTTAGTGGTAATCATGACCTTTGGTTGCGTGATTATTTTCAGCAGGAGCTGAATGCTGTGGTAATCCATGAGCATCAAACGTTTCAGTTTAATGATAAGATAGTGCGTCTTGGACATGGTGATGGCATAGGCCCTGGCGATGCAACCTATAAGGTACTAAAAGCTGTATTGCGCAATCCCTTTTGTCAGTGGATTTATAGGCAATTACACCCTGATGTTGGCTTGCGCATTGCGAGCTATTTTAGTAAGCGTGGTCCTAAGCATAAGTATGAAAATATTCAATTCTTAGGGAATGAAAATGAGTTTCAGATACAGTATGCCAAAGGTCTGCTCAAAGAGAACCACTATGATTATTTCATATTTGGCCATAGGCATATACCCAATGTATTACCTATGAATGAGCGCTCATCATACGTTAATCTGGGTGATTGGTTGAGCTATAAAACCTATGCTCGCTTGGGTGAAGATTTAGTTCTGAACAAATACGAGTCTCAACTGTGATTAAATAGCACAGAAACGTGCATAATTAATGACTGTGAGTTTAACTGATAATACCCTTTGCCTTAAATTTGAATCTTAAGCACAGCCAATGATTGATGTACTATTAGGCCTACAGTGGGGCGACGAAGGAAAAGGTAAAATCGTAGATTACCTAGCTAAGGATTATGATATTATTGCTCGTTTTCAGGGTGGGCCCAATGCTGGTCATACGCTATATGTAAAGGATAAGAAAGTTGTATTGCATACAATACCTTCTGGTGTTTTTCATGATGATATTATTAATGTGATTGGTAATGGTGTAGTGATTGATCCAATTACACTAAAGAAGGAATTAGAAACAATTAATTCTCATGGTGTGGATCCTGTAAGTAAAATTTTGGTAAGCGATCGTGCTCATATCATTTTGCCTACGCACCGAGCATTGGATAAAGCAAATGAAATTGCTAAAGGCAAAAATAAAATTGGAAGTACACTAAAAGGAATTGGGCCAACTTATATGGATAAGACAGGGCGAAACGGAATACGAGTAGGTGATGTACATAAAGATGATTTTGTTGAGCGTTATAATCGCTTAAAAGAAAAGCACAGTAAGTTACTAAGTCAAATGGGCTTTGATGAAGATTTGGCTACATACGAAGAAGGATTTTTTGAAGCAGTTGAAGTATTAAAAACGCTTAAAGTTATAAAGGCAGAATACTATTTAAACAAGGCAATTGATGCTGGTAAAAAAGTATTAGCAGAAGGTGCACAAGGTATGATGCTAGATATTGATTTTGGAACCTACCCTTTTGTAACAAGTAGTAATACAATTTCTGCAGGTTTATGTAATGGATTAGGTGTGCCCCCAACTAAGGTGGGCAAGGTGTTTGGTATTACAAAAGCTTATTGCACAAGAGTAGGTGGAGGGCCTTTCCCTACGGAGTTATTTGATGAAACAGGCGAAAAGCTTCGTAAACTAGGTAGTGAATTTGGTGCAACTACTGGTCGTCCACGCAGATGTGGCTGGTTGGATTTAGTAGCTCTAAATTATTCTTGTATGATTAACGGTGTAACTGATTTAATCATCACTAAAACTGATATTATGGATGAGTTTGAAACCATTAAGGTGGCAACCTCGTATATTGTAGATGGAGGTGAAACGCAAGAGTTTCCATTTGAGTATCAGCCAGAGGAGTGTGAGCCAGTATATGAGGAGCATGCCGGCTGGGAAGGGAACTTGTCAGAGTGTAAAACAATTGCTGATTTACCTAAGAACTTTGTGGCATACCAAAAAAGTATTGAAAGCTATTTAGATGTAAAAGTAAGTTTTGTATCCAATGGTGTGGGCCGTGAACAGCTGATTCAGTTGGGTTAATTCCTAAAATGTAGACTCACATTTTAGCACTGCTTTAAGTATTCAATCTTTAGATTTGCGTTCTAAATGTTTCGTTTTCAACATCAAGAATATTTTGTTTTTTTAATCCTAGTAGGAGCCGCTATTCTATGCTATGTGCTATACATCGTATGGCGTAATAAAAAGATTAAACTCTTTGGTAAGGAAGACTTGGTAGCTGATTTAATGCCTTCCTATAGTTCTGCGCTTTCCAAGTTTAAATTTATTCTGCTAGCAGCCGCTTTATTCTTTGGTGTATTTGGCCTGGCTAATTTGCAAAAAAGAGGCAAGGTTGAGCGTATGACGCAAAAAGGAATTGATGTAATGATTGTGCTTGATATAAGTAACAGTATGTACGCTCAAGATTTAAAACCAAGTCGCCTTGAAAAGTCTAAACTTTTTGCTAATAAACTCATTGAAAAATTAAATGGCAACCGCATGGGACTAATCCTTTTTGCGGGGCGTTCGTATTTATCTGTACCGCTTACTTCTGATGTAGGAGCCATAAAAATGAATTTAAGCCTTGCTATTCCTGAGTTAGCACAAACACAAGGCACCGTAATGGGAGATGCCTTACAAATGGCTTATGAATCTTTTAATAGCAAAAATGCAAAGCATAAAGCCATCGTTTTAATTTCTGATGGTGAGGATCATGAGGAGAAAGCTATAAGCGAAGCTAAGAAAATAGCTAAAAAAGGCATCATGCTTTGTACAGTAGGGGCCGGATCAAAAGACGGGAGTAGTATTCTTTTACCTAATGGTGAAACTAAAAAAGATAATGAAGGGAAGGAAGTTATTTCTATAATGAACGAGGATGAATTGAAAAAAATTGCTAGTTCAGGTCAAGGTATTTTTGTAAACTTAAATCGCATTGGTGGGAGTGTAAATCAAATTTCAAATAGGTTGAATCAAATAAGTAAAACTAATTTAGGTGAAAGTAGATTGGCTAATTATAGTTCCTATTTTCAATATTTTTTAGGCATTATGCTTTTGCTTTTATTGGTTGAATTTTTAATGCCTTCGCGCAAAGCAAATAAACGATTACGTACTGCTTTTCATTTTTTATTATTCATGTTGTTACCACAATTTGCCTCATCGCAAACTATGGACAGGAATATTTATAATGGTAATGAGTTGTATCAAAAACAAGAATTTCAAAAAGCCGCAACTGAATATGAAAAAACAATAAATGATAAAAAAGCTAAAACAAAGGAGCCAGCTCGATTTAATCTAGGCAATGCGTTTTTGAGAGCTAAAGATCCTGAGCAAGCTATAAAGCAATACGAGTATGTAGGTGCTAAAACTAAAGATAAAATGATGAGCTCCTATGCCTATCACAATGCGGGCAATGTGAGGGCTGAAGAGAAAAAATGGCAAGAAGCAATTAATTATTATAAAGCATCCCTTAAGAAAAATCCTAAAGCGCAACAAACGAAATATAACCTAGCATACGCTCAAAAAAAGTTGAAAGAGCAGCAGAATAAAAAGGACAAAGACAAGGATAAGCAAGACGAAAAGGACAAGGACGAGAAGGATGATAAGCAAAAACCGCAGGATAAAAAGAATAAAGACAAGGAGCAGCAGGACAAAGAGAAAGAAGAGAATAAGAACAAAGATGACAAGCAGAATAAATCAAAGCCCAAACCGCAGCCAAGTAAGCTAAGTAAAGAGCAAGCAAAAAAAATATTAGACGCCCTCAACCGTGAGGAGAAAAAAATTAAGGATAAGAAAGAAAAACAAAAAGCTAAGTCCTACCAGCTAGATAAGGATTGGTAATTACTTAATTACCGTTGCTTTAATAATTTTTACGTCTGTAACGGGTCTATTGCTACCACCACATTTTACTTTTGATATTTTAGTTACAATATCCAATCCTTCAATCACCTCGCCGTACACGGTATAATCATTATCTAAGTGTGGAGTGCCTCCTAGGGTTTTATAGGCTTCTTTTTGTTTTGCCGTATAGGTAAATCCTTTTTGCTTCTCAAAATTTGCTAATTGTGCATCTGTATAGGTTTTACCTTCCACTATATAAAACTGACAACCACTACTTTTCTTTTCAGGATTTCCTGTTCTAGCTGCTGCTAATGCACCTCTCTTATGAATGTATTTTTCTACCTTAAATTCTGCAGGGATTAAATAACCATTACTCCCATTTCCCAATCCAACATTAGGCTTGGCATCTTTACTCTGTGGGTCACCACCTTGTATCATAAACTGTGGTATCACTCTATGAAAAAGTAAGCCATCATAAAAACCTTCTTTTGTAAGTTTTAAAAAATTCTTGGCATGTAAAGGAATATCTTCATACAATTGAATTTTAACGATACCTGCTGTAGTTTCAAGCTGAACCTTATAGCTTTCCTTTGCAGGGGCTTTGCTTTTTTTAATTACCGAACAAGAAGTTATAAAACTGATGGCCACTAAGGCGAAGATTATTTTTTTCATACTATTACAATATTACGAAACCTTAGGGTTTTAATGGTAGTCAGTAATCGAAACCCTAGTTTATATATTGTAAAAAGATTTGCATAAACGAACTTACCTTTGAGTTTATGGATTTGAATGAGTTTATAAAACTTTCCCTAGAAGAAGATATAAAAGACGGTGATCATAGCACGCTATGCTGTATTCCTGCTGAGAATGAGGATGAAGCCGTTTTGAAAATTAAGGAAGATGGAATTATTGCAGGATTAGAAATTGCTGAAAAAATATTTAAGTACGTGCAAACGGATTGTGAAATTACATTTACTAAGAAAGATGGCGATCAAGTAAAAAAAGGTGAAGAAGCATTTAGAATTAAAGCAAAAACAAGAACCTTACTTTCTACTGAGCGTTTGGTGCTTAATATTATGCAACGCATGAGTGGTATCGCATCGCTTACCAATACGTATGTAAAAAAAGTAAGTGATTACTCAACTAAATTACTGGATACGCGTAAAACAACGCCGCTCTTCAGAAGTTTTCAAAAAGAAGCTGTGCGTATTGGCGGCGGTCATAATCATAGAATGGGCTTGTATGATATGATTATGCTTAAGGATAATCATACTGATTTTTGTGGTGGAATAGAAAAAGCTATTGACGCAGCAAATTCATATCTTACAGAAAAGAGTATTGATATAAAAATTGAAGTAGAAACAGGTAGCTTGGAAGATGTAAAAAAAGTAATGGCGCATGGTGGGGTACATCGCATTATGTTAGACAATTTTTCGCCCGATGAAATTAGGGAGGCCCTTACACTAATTGATGGCAAGTATGAAACTGAAGCAAGTGGTGGTATTGAGTTAGATACAATTGAAGCCTATGCTGCTACTGGGGTTGATTATATATCAGTTGGTGCATTGATACATCATGCAACTAGTATGGACTTAAGTTTAAAAGCGGTAAAATAATATAATAATGAGCAAGAAAAAGCGTTTTAAGAATGGTGGAGGTGGAATGGTTTATTCTACGAATGATGATTTTGGGTATGAAGAGGAAGAAGAGATTGAAACATTGCCACCTGAGGAGCAGTATTTAAAAGTTCGTTTAGAAACCAAACATCGCGGTGGCAAAACCGTCACTTTGATTGAAGGCTTTGAAGGAAATGACGCAGATGGAAAGGCCTTATGTAAAATGCTTAAACAAAAATGCGGCACGGGTGGTAGTTATAAGGAAGGAGAGATGCTTGTTCAAGGAAATGAATTAAAAAAAGTCAAAGAAGCTTTAATTAAAGAAGGTTATAATGTTAAATAAGTTGATTAAATATACGTTGTGTTTCAGTTTGGTAATACTATTTTTTGCTTGTAAAGAAGAAACGTATAATGGAGATAAGCTGATTAATTACCCTGATTTAAATCAGATTTTACAAAACGAATGGGATATGGATTCCACAGTTGTTTATTGGAAAGTAAGTAAAAATAAGTCAACTACAGATAGTCTTCAATTAAGTGCAGATGCCATGCCTTGGGACGAAATAAAGGAAGCTTTTAATAAGGCGAATATTCAGCGTAAGGAGTTAAATCTTCACTATGCGATTGATATCATGAATGATTCTATGTCAAATACAATGACACTGTTTTATAAAACACTTGCACCTAAAGATTATACACGTTCGATAAGCATAGTTTCTAGTACTGAAAGTAATGAGATGAGTAGCTTGTACTTTGAAACCTTGGACAAAGGAGTTACGCAAAAGGTTTTATTTGCACCCTATAGATTTTTGCAAATGCAGAATATTGAGCGGGAGGAACATTCTGTGGTAACCTATTATTTTACTGAATAACTTCATAAATCGAGACAAATGTCTTAAATTTGTAGACAAATGTACAAGAGTCCTAAAAAGATACAGCAAGAAATTGAAGAGGTAGCGGTTGCTTACGGCAAAGTATTTGATAATAGAATGACCATTATTCAATCTATTAAACAAGGCGTTTCTTATAAGTTATTTTCTTACATAAAAAATCGTTGTCCTTTTACAGAAGAAGAATGGGCTTCACTTTTAGGAATGTCTACAAAATCTTTACAACGGTATGCGCTATCTAAGCATCATGTTTTCAAGCCTATCCATTCAGAAAAAATACTAGAAATCGCAGAAGTATGTGATGCCGGTATGGAAGTGTTTAATGATAAAGAAGATTTATACGAGTGGCTTCAAAAGCCAGCTTTTGCATTTGAATATGCTGTACCAATGCACTTTTTAGATACCTCATATGGTGTTCAATTAGTTTATACTCAATTGAAGCGTTACGCCCATGGAATATTTGCCTAATGCTAGTTTACAGAATTGTCTCGAAGCAATATAGTAAGGACTTAAAAGGTACGGGTGCTGGTTTGTATGGTGGCCGTTGGAATCCTGTGGGAACTCCTTTGTTATATACGGCGCAGCATCGTTCGTTGGCGCTTTGTGAGATGATGGTAAATTTGGATAAAGTTCATATTAAACAGGATTATGATTTGATTGCCATAAATATCCCTGATAGGCTAGCGATAAAAAAAGTAACTAGCCGTCAATTACCGGCAAGTTGGAATGAAAAAAGAATGGATGCTGAAACTCAATTTATAGGAAAAAAATTTGTTGATACGGGTAAATACATTGGAATGGAAGTTCCTTCTATTGTGATACCTGAAGAAAGTAATTTTTTGTTTAATCCTATGCATGCTGATTTTAAAAAAATTAAAATCGTTGATCAAAAGAAGTTTATTTTTGATGAGAGATTATTTTAAATTATTGTGACCAAAGAAGAGTTTTCAAATATTGCCCCTTCGGTCCCGCATGAGCCGGGTGTATATCAATATTTTAATGATAATAAAGAAGTAATTTATGTAGGCAAAGCAAAAAATTTACGTAAACGAGTTGCTTCTTACTTTTCACAGAATCATAGATTTACTAAAACCGAACGATTAGTAAACGAGCTTGTAGATATAAAGTTTACGATAGTAAACTCTGAGTATGATGCCTTACTTCTTGAAAATACACTTATTAAAAAGTATAGGCCGAAGTATAATATTGCATTGAAAGATGATAAGTCTTATCCTCATATTGTAATAAAGAACGAAAATTTTCCCAGGGTTTTTCTTACCAGAAAAAAAATCAAAGATGGCTCAGAATATATTGGACCATTTACCTCTGCTTTTGCTGTAAGGGAAATACTTAAATTTTTAAGGCGTTCCTTACCCTTGCGTACGTGTAATTTAAATTTAGCTCCTGCTCAAATAGCTAAAAAAAAGTATAAGGCTTGCCTGCAATATCATATAGGTAATTGTAAGGCGCCTTGTATTGGACTACAAACTGAGGAGGATTATGATTGGCATGTGTCACAAATAAAAGACGTATTAAAAGGTAAAAATACGGAGCTTGAAAAAGTATATAAGAAGCAAATGATGGCCTATGCCGATGATTTGCAATTTGAAAAAGCCGAACTGCTCAAGAAAAAAATATTTGAAATAAAAAATTATAATAGACGCTCAATTGTAGTAAATACTAAATTGGATAATACTGAGGTTGTAGGTGTGCAGAGTAATGCCGATAGGGTATACGTTAATTACTTAATGATTTTGCAAGGAAATATAGTACATAGTTTTTCGCAGGCCTTTACCAAGGAATTAGGTGAGCCGGATGCAGATGTTCTGCCGCAAATTATACTTTCATTGCGTGAAAAATTTAATAGTACCTGCAAGGAAATTATACTTCCATTCGAAATTCATTTACCCATTGATGCCATGTTGCGGATACCCAAAGCAGGTGATCGAAAAAAGTTGTTAGACATGTCTGTCAAAAATGCTAAACATTTACTTAATGAGGAAAAGCGAAAATCAATTCTTCATATAAAGGAAAAAACAACTGAAGATTTAGAGGAATTGCTAGATCAATTACAAGATGATTTGAGTTTGCCTTTTTATCCTTCACATATTGAGTGTTTTGATAATTCTAATTTTCAAGGGAGTTACCCAGTAGCGGGTATGGTGTGCTTTAAAGGAGGTATGCCCAGTAAAAAAGATTATAGACGCTACAATATAAAAACTGTAGTAGGAGCGGATGATTTTGCATCTATGCGCGAGGTTGTTTTTAGGCGTTATAGTCGCTTGTTGCACGAGAAGCAAGACTTGCCGCAGCTTGTAGTAATAGATGGTGGTAAAGGGCAATTAAACTCTGCCATTGATGCTTTGCAGGAACTTGAGCTTATGGGTAAGATTAATATTATTGGCTTGGCTAAAAATATTGAAGAAATATTTTTTCCTGGAGACAAAGACTCGTTGCAGTTACCCTATGAAAGTGAAAGCCTAAAATTGCTAAGAAGGATACGTGATGAAGTACATCGTTTTGGTATTACGTTTCATAGGAATAAAAGAAGCAAGGGAATTATTAAAAACGAATTAGAAGACATTAAGGGAATAGGTAAGGAGACTGCTAAAACCTTATTGAAGAAATTTAAGTCTGTAAAGAAGGTGAAAGCCGCAACATTGTGTGAACTTGAAATGGAATTAGGCAAGTCAAAAGCAAAGCTGATTTTTGATCATTATTCTTCACCTTAAAAATAGAGCGATTCTACTATGAACAAAAAGCTAGTATTTGTAACGCAAGCTCATTATCAAGCTTCTGCCCGAACTTGAAATACCAGATGCAAAATGACGATAATTTCTATCCATTAGATTATCAATTCCTACTTGCGCAGAGAATTTTCTATTGATTTCGTAATTACTACGAAAGTTGATACTATACCAAGACGGTGTACCATTAGCTAATGCAAATTTTAAATTGTCCTCTCCTTTGGGGTTGTAATTAGCCAGTGTTTTTGCTCCATTAAACAAGCAAAATAAATCTAGGCTTAGTTTGTCTTTAGCGTAAGCTATTGAGGCTCTGCCGTATAAAGGAGGCACATGGTCAAGTGGAACTTCTATTCCATTTTCTGTAAACCTTCCGTAGGTATACGCAATATTTCCTGCAAAGGAAAAGGCCTTATTTAATTTAATTTTTGTTTCAAAGCCGGCACCGTATAAGTAGGCTTTTGCCTTATTCTGATTAGCAAATACTTTGGTTAGCTGACCATTGTATAAAAGGGAATCTTGTCCGTTAAACTCAAACTCATCTAATACAATAGCGTTTTGAAATTGAGTATAAAAACCATATATACTGAAGTAATATTTTTTATCTCGGTATTCAATACCTATGTCAGCACTGTTAGTAAACTCGGGTTTTAAATTTTGATTGGGTACTACAATGAGCTCGCCAGTAAAGCTGTCAAATACTTTGCCCAAGTCATCAATATTAGGGGATCTAAAACCTCTTGAAACATTTGCATTTACTCTCCATTTTTTTGAGGGGAAATAAATCAAACCAATATTGCCGGTAAGGGCCTGATTGTTTTCGTTTATCTCAGTAAATGGTAGATTGAGAATATTGTTTTCAATAGTAGAACGCAGTGTGGTTGCATTGAGTCGTATGCCATCGTTAAGCACAAACTTGCCTTTGCCAAATTTGTATACATGCTGAGCATATACTCCCATGAGATTCATAGTATTGTCACCATCAGGGTAGCGCGTATCAGTAGGAGATGTGCTTCCGGTAAAAATATTTTCAGCTATAGCTGATGATTTTAAAATATTAAATTGAGCATCGGCGCCATAAGTAATTTCGTGTTTCTTAATTTTTTTTCTTGCGGCAATATTAATGGCTGGGATATTTATTTTTTCTTTACGTTTTTGAATTATATCATTTCGGAATCTTCTTGTATTTCTACTTTCTTGTATAGCTTGGTAGCTAAGATTGATTCTAAAATCATTGAAGAGTTTTCTCTCGCCAAAATAGTCGTATTGGTACGCAAGCATATTTCTACGCTGCGGTCCGTAGTACCATTGTGCATGATTTGGTAGTCCGCTATTATCTGTTTGAGTTAAGCGGTCATAGCGTGGTATATCATTTGTAGTGGAGAACTGATAGTTTAATGAATGCTTGCTGTGCAAGGAAGGAACATAAGATACTTTTTGAAGGATATCAATTTGTCTATAACCCGAAAATTTCTGTTCAAGATTATTATTTGTTTTTATAATACTATCTATTCCATTGATTCTATCTACATAAAAATTTCTACCCCAAGTAGCCAATTGATTATTTGGGTCCCATTTGCCTTGGCGTAAATTATCATAATCTGATACACTAATGTTTGTAAGCGTACCCCATTTTCTACTACCAAAACCGAAACCTGCGCTAACCGTTTTTTCCTTATTAGCTGTTGTAAAACGAGCCATCGCATTCGCGGTACTAAGTTTTAAGGTGGGCGAAAAAGGTAAAAGCTTTGGGTTTTTTGTTTGCATCATAACTACACCACCCAATGCATCGCTTCCGTATAAGGTAGATGCTGGTCCGCTAAGAATTTCTACACGGCTAAGCATATTGTTATCTACAGTTATTACATTTTGTAGGTGACCGCTTCGGTATATCGCATTGTTTAATCGTACGCCATCAATCATTAAAAGCACACGGCTTGCTTCAAAACCTCTAATTACAGGGCTCCCGCCTCCTTGTTGACTTTTTTGAACAAATACTTTACCACTTAGCGTAAGTACATCGGCAGTGGTTTGTGTGTTTAGTTTCTTTAATTCTTTGGCATTTATAATGTCAATTTTTTGCGCAACGTTTTTCTTTTTCTCCGAAAATTTGCTGCCTGAGATTACTATAGGTTCAAAGGTTTTATTCTTTTTTTTGGTAGAATCTTTTTGGGCAACACACATAACAGGCACTAGTAAAACTAGAAAAGTAAATATGCTATGTCTTATTGTCATCGGAGTTTAAAATTTTCTTAAAGGTGCACTATATTAATGAATCAATCGTTAACTTAGTATTGACCAAAGAATAAGTACTTAGTTTAAACAAGTAAGCAAAGAAAAGCCATGAAAAGCAAACAAAACAAAAAATTAGACAGTGGGATGACATATCTTTTAGTATTAATGGCATGCCTGTATGCTTTTTTTGTTTGTTACTGTTGTTTTATGATTTTAAATGATGAAAGAGACTTTGGTGTAGCAGCAAATTATGAGAGTGAAATGGTTTGGAAGGTAAGTGAATAGGCCTTTCGGTTTATTAATTCCATTGTTTTTATTCTTTCTTTAGTTTAACAATTATTGTAGAAATGAGATGTGGTACATTTCTAATATGGATAATCTCCTCATCTAAGCTAATTAAAACTATTTTTACCAAGCAATGTTTGATTTACAATCTCCTTTTAACCCTGCCGGTGATCAGCCACAAGCAATTAGGCAATTAGTTAAGGGCTTAAATGATCAGGAAACGCACCAAACATTATTAGGTGTAACGGGGAGTGGTAAAACCTTTACTATAGCTAATGTGATAAAAGAAGTGTCGCGTCCAACATTGATTCTTACGCACAATAAAACACTGGTGGCTCAGTTGTATGGTGAGTTTAAACAGTTTTTTCCTAATAATGCGGTTGAGTATTTTGTAAGTTATTATGATTACTATCAACCTGAGGCTTATATGCCAGTAAGTAATACGTACATAGAAAAAGACTTAAGTATAAATGAGGAGTTAGATAAATTACGGTTGAGGGCAGCAGCAAATTTATTATCAGGCCGAAGGGATATAATAGTGGTAGCGTCTGTTTCATGTATTTATGGTATGGGAAATCCTACCGCATTTAGTAGTGGAATTGTAAGAGTATCAAAAGGTGAAAATTATGGGCGCAATAAATTTTTACATCGATTAGTTGAAGCTCAATATGAACGTTCTACTGAAGAGTTTAGCCGAGGTCAATTTAGAGTAAAAGGTGATACTGTAGATATTAATCTTCCTTATGTTGATTATGGTTATCGCTTTATATTTTTTGATGATGAGATTGAAGAAATTCATAGCATAGAAATAGAATCAGGTAAAAAAATTGATTCGGTTCAAAATGCGGCTGTTTATCCTGCAACCATGTATGTAGCTCCCAAGGATCAATTACATCAAATCATTTATGATATACAGGATGAAATGATTGCACAAGAAGCTTATTTTAAAGAGCAGGGAAAACATATAGAAGCCCAACGTATCAAAGAGCGCGTGGAGCATGATGTAGAAATGATGCGTGAATTAGGTTACTGTAGTGGGATTGAAAATTATTCGCGTTTCTTGGATGGAAGAGAGCAGGGAACAAGGCCTTTCTGTTTATTAGATTATTTGCCCGATGACTATCTCATGGTGATTGATGAGAGCCATGTAACGATACCGCAAGTAAGTGGTATGTTTGGTGGAGATAAATCCCGAAAATTGAATTTGGTAAACTATGGTTTTCGTTTACCTAGTGCATTAGATAATAGACCATTGAACTTTACGGAGTTTGAAGACTTGGTGAATCAATCCATATTTGTAAGTGCTACACCGGGTAAATATGAGTTAGAAATTTGCGAAGGAGAATATGTTGATCAGGTTGTGAGACCCACTGGTTTATTAGATCCACCCATAGAAGTAAGACCAAGTATAAATCAGATAGATGATTTATTAGAAGAAGTAGATAACAGAGTAAGAAAAGGCGATCGTGTATTGGTAACAACACTTACTAAAAAACTAAGTGAAGAATTAGCCAAGTACCTTTTAGATATAAATATTAAGTGTAAATATTTACACAGTGAAATTGATGCTTTGGAACGTGTTGAAATTTTACGCGAATTGCGTTTGGGTGATATTGATGTATTGATTGGCGTTAATCTTCTCAGAGAAGGTTTGGATTTACCTGAGGTAAGTTTAGTAGCGATTTTAGATGCAGATAAAGAAGGCTTTTTAAGAGATGAACGATCGCTTACACAAACTGCCGGTCGTGCTGCGCGTAATGTAGACGGTTTAGTTATTTTTTATGCAGATAAGGTAACGGACAGCATGCAGCGTACAATGGATGAAACCGATAGGCGCCGTATAAAGCAAATGGCCTATAATCAACAGCATGGCATTACACCAACGACGGTAAAAAAATCTATCGAAAACGTTCTGCAGCAAACAGCGGTACTTGATATAAAATTAGAGAACCCTGAGTATGCGAACTATGCGCAACCGGAGGAAAATAGCTCTGTAGCAGCTGAAGATTTTGGAGGCTATAACACACCCAAACAATTAGAAAAAGCAATTGCAACTCTCAAAAAGCAAATGCTAAAAGCTTCTAAGGATTTAGATTTTATAGAAGCGGCAAAACTGCGGGATCAAATGTTGGCTTTGAAGAAGAAGTTGTAGCTTTTAAATAAGAACATCCAAAGGAAACTCTGCCGTAAAGTGATAGCCTTGTCCTTGATTGGAATCAACATAACTAACGGCATCATGCACTTGTAAGTGGTTTTGTATATTAGCTAGTCCATATCCTTTGCTCTTGTTGTGGTTTTGTAATCCAATGCCGTTGTCTTCATAATGTAGTACAAGTGCATCTTTTCGTTGAGTAAGTGAAATGTCTATTTGACTTGCTTGCGCATGCTTTATTGTATTATTTATCAGCTCAAAAACAACTCTGTAAATCGATATGGCGGCACTAGATTTTAATTCCTTGGTTATGGAGTATGAGGTGCTTAGCTGTAGTAGTTTTGTTTTATTAATACTATTACTTATTTCCTGCAAAGCAATTTCTAGCCCGTCGTCGCTTAATGTTTTTGGGCTAAGATTTAATAGGATATTACGAAGCTCAACGATAGATTGATCAATAATTTTAGTTGTATTCTGTGCTATTTCTTGTGCTTGCTCCGGCCTTACTTTTATCGCTTCCATAAAAAGTTTTAAGGTTGATAGGCGGCCGCCAAAATCATCATGTAGCTCACGTGAAATTCTACTTCGCTCAATCTCTTGAGATTCAATCATTAAACGAAGTTTGTTTTTGTTAGTCCCTTTTATATAATTAAATCGCAGTCTTATGATGCTACCTACGAGCAGAATTCCGCCTAATATAACAAGTAAGTAAAACCACCAGGACTTATAAAAAGGCGTTTCTATTTCAAAACAAAGTTCAGTAAAGTCCTTACTCCAAAAATTATTAGCATACCGCGCTTGTACTTGAAATTGGTAATCGCCTGCGGGTAAATTAGTAAAATCAATATTATTTCTGCTGCCTATGTACTGCCATGTTTCTTGGTAACCCTTCAGTTTGTATCGGTACTCAATTTCAAGTCCTTGGTTATAACCTGGTACAATAAATGAAAGTCCAATATCGTTTTGAGTTGGATTGAGTTCAACATGATCAATGTAATGAACAACTTCTTTGGTATTGAGTATCTTGTTTTTCACAAAAAAATCTGTGATAATAACTTGTCCGTTTTTTCGGTCAAACTTTAAGCTGCTAGGATTGAATACGTTTACGTTATTTAATCCACCAAAAGCAATGAATCCACTCTGCGTTTGACAATAAGCACCTGTATTAAATTCATTAGATTGTAAACCGTTGTTGATATTAAAATTTTGGATGTCTGTAATTTCAAATTCTTTATCTTTTTTCTTGTATTGTAAACGACTTATGCCTTCGTTACTGCTTAGCCAAATTGCGTTTTCTTTTTCAGTGAGTATGGAATATACTACGTCGTTTTTCAAATGATTTTCTGTGTTCCAATGTGCTATTTGATTGTAATTTTTATCAAAAACGAGTAGGCCTGTACCATTCGTTCCAATCCAAATGTTACCATCTTTATCCTCTCGTATATGTTTAACTGAAATTTTTGTTTGTTCTTTGGTAGTAAATTGAATATTTTTTATGAGCTGAAAGTCTGGGTATGAAAAAACGGCAAGTCCTTCAAATACTGTACCCACAAATACTTTTTGCTTATCCTTGCTTAGTGCAACATATCGGATATCTGATTTTTCAAGTAGGGTGTTGGTATGATTAATCTTTTTGGTTATTTCATAGCTCGTTTTATTTACTACCGCCATTCCTTCCCATCTGGTAGAAATAACCATATGCTCTTCATCTAGATTATCTATACGGTATATCCTAGATTTAAATTGAGATAATAAGTTTTTTTGTAAATAGGGTATACTATGAATAATTTTTTTAGATCCAAGGTCAAAAACGTCCACGCCATTGTGATCATAGCCTATCCATAGTTTACCATCACTGTATGCTATGGCATTGCAAATTTTATCAGTGTTGTGATATACTTTCTCAGTTTCTTTTGTTTTAAGATCATAAGAAAAACAACCATCAGAAAATGTTGCTATATAAATTTTATCTCCGCCATCTGCAATCCCTCTTACAGATCCTAGGTGCTCAGGTATAATGTTATTAAAGATGAGTTGGCTTTTATTGAAAAAGTTTAAGCCGCTTCCATCTGTTCCGATCCAAATATTTTTGTGTTGGTCCTTATAGCTACTTGTTATGTAAGTATTTTCAACAATGTTGCTTACATTTTTCTGTATTTTGTAATTAGCAGTATCTATGACTAGTATGCCTTGGCCATATGTTAAAGCATATAGTTGCTTTTCTACAAGTATTGTTTCTACTACATTGAGTATGCCATAGGAATGCTTGTAAGGAGTAACTTTATGAGAGTCAAGATTGATTTCAACTAACCCAATTTTTCGAGTAGATACAAAGAGTTTATTTCCAAATACTTGACCTTTTTGTAAAATATCTTGTACTTCATATTGGTGTAAAAGAGCACCTTTTTTATTTAGTATTAGAATAATATTTTTTACTGAAATCAGAATCAGCTTGTTTTTGTATTTAATGATTTCGCTTATTGTATTGGTGGAGTCACTTTTATTAGGATAGGAAAGTAGCGGATTGACTTTGCCATTAAAAGGGTTGTATAGCTTTAGGTCCAAAGACTCATCGCTAAAAATAATATGTTGTTTGTCATAGATACAAGGCGCGTTTACTTTATACTTTTTAGTGAGCTCGTTGCTTATAAGTTGCTCGGTTTTTAAATCAAGTATATCTAATCCTCCGTCGCTAAAAATGAGTAATTGATTATTCTGTGCTAAGAATAAATCGTTGATCTTAGAAGATTTTAGTTTAATTTTTGAAGCACCTTGTGCTCTAAAAATTTTGAAATTTTTCCCGTCGTATTTGTTAAGTCCATCAAAAGTGGCAAACCAAAGAATTCCTTTTGAATCTTCAACGATAGAGGATGCTGTAGACTGGGAAAGCCCTTGGTTAATTGATATATTTTTAAACCGAAAATTGTTTTGACCTAGAGCAATGAATGAAAAAAAAATAAGGCTTATGCTTAGGTGTATTTTTTTTCTGTTGGCCATAGGATTAGTCAATACCCAAATATACTTTGTTATCTATAGCATATTTTACTAATGTAGCGGTATTCTTTAGGCCTAATTTACTCAATACATTCTTTCTGTGTGTATCCACCGTGCGGTTGCTTACAAATAATGATTTGGCAATTTCTTGATTCGTTAATCCTTTGATTATTAAAATTACAATTTCTTTTTCCCGTTTTGTAAGTTCAAATTTTTTAAACTTATGGTAGCCATTCTTTTCATCTTTTTTGTTGGCCAAGTATTCTTTTAAGATATATTGTGCTTCATCTTCTACATAAAAATTATGTTGCATAACGCTATCGATAGCTGCTAAAAGCGTTGCAGAGTCAGCATTTTTATATACATAACCATGTACACCAGCTTCAAGCATTTTTTTTATATTGGTATGCTCTACGTACATAGATAGGGCGATAATTTTTATATCAGGGAATTTTTTTTCAAGTTCTATGCTTGTTTCATAGCCATTCATTACTGGCATATTTATATCCATGAGTACGATGTCAATTTCATTATTATTTTCAAGAAAATGAAGCGCCTCCTTACCGTTTTTGCATACTCCTTTTATTTCAACTTTTGAATTTGCTCCTAGCATGAGTTGTAGCCCATCTAAGAATAAGGAATGATCGTCAACAAGAAGTATGGATACAGCCATGATGTTATTTATAACATCAAAGGTATTAGAACCCTTCGGAATAAAAAATACGTAAAAAGGTGTATAGGCTAGCAAGTGAATTAATGCCTCTTTTGCACTAGACTTAAAAATAATATTATGATAGTTAAAAATAGCGTTTTATGCAGTTTGCTTTTCTTGGTAATCTTTGTTTTATCTTCTTGTAAAAAAGAAAAAATTGATGAACCCCCGATAATGCAAAACAAGGATTTGCCTACAAAAATTCAATTGCAAAATTCCGTAACAGCAGCTACGCTAGCCACTGTAACTATTACCTACGATGCCAATAAAAGAATTGCAGGTATGGAACTTATTGTCAGTTCGGTGCAAGAAAACTATACCTTGAATTACAACCAAGCGGGAAGTTTAAATACAGTTTCTGTATTATCAGGTGCCAATAATCTGTTATATAATTTTGAATATAGCAGTAGCAATCGTTTGAATAAAGTTATTGAAAATGATAATGGTACAGCGAATACTTCAGTAGTGAATTATCTATCAACTTCTAATACTTACGTTATTGCAGGAAGTCAAACAAGAATTACTCTTGACGCCAATGATAATTTAGAAAAGTTAGAGGGGTGGTTTTTTAATTCTGAGTTAGAACTTGAAGCTGCCAATAATTCAGATGGTGTTTTTGCCAATGTAAAACTGGATCCAAGTGTAAGTGTATTTATGAATGGCTTTAATATTTATTGTTTAAATTATTTATTTCTGCATAAAAATCAATTGAGTAGTTATACATCAAATACTACCATTACGTCCAATACTGAATTTAAAAATCATACACGAGATGATAACGGAAACTTAATATCGTTTCAGTACCAAACCGATAATGATGATCCTATTATATGCACAATTGATTATACAACACCTTAAATAAGTTCATAAATAAATACGTAAAAAGGCGTATTGCCTATACTTGATATTATTCCCTTCTTTGTATTAGTTAAAAATTAAATTATTATGAAAACTATTAAACTCCTTAGCATTCTATTATGTCTATGCGCTGTAACATTTGCGCAGGCTCCTGAAGAACTTAACTATCAGGGAGTAGCCCGAGATGCATCTGGCCAACCTTTGGCTAATAAATCTATTACGCTGCGTTTAATTATAAGAAACAATTCAGCTACGGGTACAACCCAATATCGTGAAAGACACAATGTAACTACCAATGACTATGGATTATACAATGTAGGCATTGGTACAGGTACTCAAGAAGCTGGTTCCATGGCGGGTGTAACTTGGGGTACGGGTTCAAAATATCTTCAAGTACAAATAGACCCCAATGGCGGCACTAGCTATACCAATCTTGGTTCTCAGAAATTATTGAGTGTGCCCTATGCATTATATGCAGCTAGTGGCAACCCTGGACCAGCTGGTCCACAGGGTGTGACCGGTCCACAAGGCAACCCTGGACCACAAGGCGCAGCCGGTCCTGTTGGTCCGCAAGGTGCACCGGGACCTGCAGGTCCTGCAGGTGCACAAGGTCCAGCGGGTAGCGCTAATATTAGCGGTACTACGAATAGATTAATAAAATTTACTGGAGCGAATACAGGAGGTAACTCCATAGTATCTGATAATGGAACGAGGCTTCAAATATTTAACCCTGCTAATAATGATGGTGTAGTGCAAATTAGGAATACCTCAACAACGGGAAGTGCTAGGCATGCTATTGAGGCAACGCTTAGTTCAGGAGGCACAGGTAATACGACTACGCCTAGCGCTGTATATGCAGACGGTGGATCAGTAGGAATTGGTTTACATGCATACAGTGATGTATCTCATGGTTTATGGGCTAATACTGATGCCAATGGTTTTTCTGCAATTTATGCATTTGGTCAGAACAATGCGAATGGGTTGTATTCAGTTGCCTCAGGTACTGGTAATGCAGTTCATGGTCAAATGGGAGGAACTGGAACGGCAGGCTATTTTAACGGTAACGCAGTTGGTCGAGGTATTCGAGCTTTAAGCTCAAATCCTGACGCAGGGTCTGCAGGCTATTTTACTTCTAATGCCTCTAGTTTTATTGATAGCGGAATCTTACGTGTAGAATACCTTGGAAATACTCAACATGATCACGTTGGAGTACTTGGTAGATCTGTTGCTGGTTCGAACGCTGATTATGGTGTAGGAGTAAAAGGAGAAGGAGGATGGCGCGGAGTCTATGGGGTTGTAGACCGTGCCTCTGCCGGTTCTGCCTATGGTATATATGGTTTAGCAAATACTAATGGTATGAATTATGGGTTACGAGGAGTAGCAAGTAAAAAATCTGGATCTGATGCTGGCAGTAAATTTGGAGTATATGGTGTTGCTTCTGGTGGGCTTACAAATTGGGCCGGTTATTTTGCTGGTAACGTAAACGTAACAGGCAACTTGAGCAAAGGAGGTGGAACGTTTAAAATTGATCATCCTTCTGATCCTGAAAATAAATACCTCTATCACTCTTTTGTAGAAAGTCCAGATATGATGAACATTTACAACGGCAATATTACAACCAACGCAAATGGTGAGGCAGTGGTTACCCTCCCTGCATACTTTGATGATTTAAATATTGATTTTCGTTATCAACTCACGCCTATTGGTCAGTTTGCCCAAGCTATTGTACTCACAGAAATAAGTGGCAATACTTTTTCTATTAAAACAGATAAGCCTAATGTAAAAGTGAGCTGGCAAGTAACCGGTGTGCGAAATGATAATTGGGCAAAAGCGCACCGTGTAATACCAGAAGTAGAAAAAGAAGAAAAGAACAAAGGCTTGTATTTACATGCCGAAGAGTTTGGCATGAAGAAAGAAAAAAGTATCGATTGGAATACACATGAAAAGCCAGTGTTGGAAAGAGAGGCTCAACAAAAAAAATAAATCAACTAACTATCATCAACAAAAAATAAAAATTATGAAACAACTTATCTTATTATTATTAACCTTTATTGTAATACATTGTGATGCACAAAGCACACTAAATGCCTCAGGTGGCGGAGGCACCATAGGAGGTAATTCTTACGATTATTCCATTGGAGAAATGTCCTTAGTATCTACAGAAACAGGTGCTAGCGTTGTAGTTACTCAAGGTTTATTGCAACCAGAGGCCAGATTCGCAACTGGTACTGAGAACATTGTAATTACCCAAGAGCAATTAAAAATTTATCCAAACCCAACCGTAGCTGTTATTAATCTACAAGCTGGTTTCCAGCGTGGTGGGAAATTGAAAATTATCCTAACAGACGTCCAAGGTAAAACATTAGTGCAAAAAGAGTTTGAACTCTCTTCCGGAAAGGAAAAGCAACAACTAGACTTGAGTTCATTTTCTGCAGGTAGTTATTTACTAACTGTAAATTTTAAAAACAGCGAAACCAATTCAAACAATACCTATAAAATCCAAAAAATAAATTAGACCAATAACTCAACAACGACAAAAAATATAATTATGAAAAAACAAATTTTACTA
The DNA here is from genome assembly GCA_937981995.1 of uncultured Chitinophagaceae bacterium. Lineage (GTDB taxonomy): Bacteria > Bacteroidota > Bacteroidia > Chitinophagales > Chitinophagaceae > JAGNRR01. The sequence goes on along the minus strand of CALJNC010000011.1, from coordinate 22,002 downwards.
ATAGCAATGGGATTCTTTTTAAGTTTCGGAGCAGTATTTGCTCAGGCTCCCAATTTATTTAACTATCAAGGCGTAGCACGTGATGCTTCTGGCCAGGCATTAGCCAATCAAGCAATTTCCCTACGATTGGTTATAAGACAAGGAAGTTCTACAGGTACTGTTTTATATACCGAGGATCACGCGGCAACGACAAATGCATATGGCTTGTATAATGTAGATGTTGGAGATGGTACTCCTGTAACAAATACATTTGCATCAATCAACTGGGAAAATGGAGATAAGTATATGCAAGTGCGCATCGATCCCAATGGAGGGGCCAGTTATACTGATGTTGGGAGAACGCAATTATTAAGTGTGCCTTATTCATTGAGTGCAGCCAATGTAGAATTTGAAAAGTCAGGCTCGAATTTTGTAGTACAAAAGGACATTGCCGATAAAATTACGATAGGTTCAACCACAGGTCAGAATTTAAATAAGTTACATGTAACATCATCTACTGGCCTTTCTGAATTAGTGGACTTTAAAGCAACTGTATTGACATCTCAAAGTGATGTCTTAAATCTTGAGGCTCCAGGATCGGCTCCTAATGATGCTCAACTAATAGAAGCTTCACACGGAAGTAATATTAAATTTAAAGTCGATGTATCAGGTGATGTAACTGCAGAAGGTGCAATACGAAGAGAGCAAACTGGAGCGGCTAATATGGTGCCAATAGCTTATGGATATGTAAATACTTCCGGAGCAATGACTGGAGCAAAAACAGATAATGTAAGTTGTACAAGAACAAGTTCGGGAAGTTATGAAATTACTATTACTGGTGAGTCCTACTTTTTTAGTAATTATGTAACCCAAGCTACTATACTAAGCTCTGGTGGTGGTTTTATAACAACTTCTTCTGTTGGAGGGAAACTTTTAGTATATACTCGTAATTCATCTGGAACGCTAACCGATAACCGCTTTCATTTTACTGTTTTTAAACCCTAATCAAATTTTATTTGGCAATAACTTAAAAAGAGAAGTGAGTGATTTAAAATCATTCGCTTCTTTTATGTTTAGAAAATACGTAAAAAGGCGTATTGCCTAGGCGTTAAAAAATAATGTCCTTTGTACTAACAAAAACAAAAAAGTATTATGAAGAAAATAAGCGTACTTCTTATAGCCTTAATTGCAATAGTTGGATCAAATAATTGTCAGGCACAACTATTAGGTAAATGGAAGAAAAAATTAAACGACAAATTAGAGCAGAAAGCTGATGAAGTAATTAATAGAGCAGAGAACAAAGCCGAAGAAAAAATAGATCGAGCGTTAGATAGAACAGAAGAAAGAATAAGTGGAAGTGGCGAAAATCGTAACCTAAGAAGAAACGGCAATTCCACGCCACGCAGGAGAGGTGGTGGAGTTTTAAGCAGAGTAGGTCCTCCACAGGCATCTTATAATTTTACGCACTACATGAAAATGCGCACAAAAATGACAGGACGCCGAGCAAGAAATAATATGACTACAACTGCTCGATTAGATTATGGTACATCTCCTAATGTTATATCCATAAGCGATATGAAAATAGATGGCGGAAGAAATAATGAGATGGGTGATTTAGACAGAATGATTATGGATGTTGATCAAAGTGCTATGTATACTTTTATGCGAATTGAAAATAGAAAAACCCGTATGGGTATGAAATTTAATATGGTAGATGCTGCTGAAGAAATACAAAAAAGAGGCAGCAGGTACCGAGTAGAAAGTGTGACTAAAACAGGCCAATCTAAAACAGTAGCTGGATATAAAGCAGATGCATATTTGTGCAAGGCTACGGATAATGAATGTATTATATGGATAAGCCGAGCGAATGGTTTAAACCCATATCCTGATTTTTATAATGCTATGAATAGCAACCGAGGTGGAAACCGCGGCATGGCTATATTTTATAATAATGAATTAATCAAAGCTAGGATGCGTGCAGGAGCTATGTTGCTAGCCTACGAATGGGATGATCAGAGCAATGGTGATAAAATAGAAATGGAAGTCATTAGTTTTGGTAAGGCAAGATCAAGTTTTTCAACTGCTGGGTATTCATCTTTAAGCGGATTTTAATTTATCGTTGCCTAAAAATTTTTACTAACCAAATCATGTGAAGCACGAAAAAGTATAGCATTTAATTATAAACTACTATTGAAAGCTCAACTTAATGTTGGGCTTTCGTCTTTTAATAAATAAAACATATAATCATCGCTATAGCTACCATCCTCTAATTTATAATGTCCATGAATGGTTCCTTCTTTTTTAAATCCTAGTTTTTCAAGTAGTATAATTGAGCCTATGTTTTCTTGAGCTGTTTTTGCTTCAACTCTGTTGAGCTTCATTTTTTCAAAACCATAGGCTATTAAAAAATTAGCAACCTCATTCATATAACCTTTACGTTTATGTTCATCATTATACAATCCATAGCCAATCTCAGCACGGTCATGATCGCGCCACCAAGTATGAAAACCACCACTGCCTATTACCTCTTTAGTTTCTTTAAGAATAAAGTCAAAGTATATGCCCGAATAATAATTGTTGTATTGTCCGTTTTTTATTCTGTTTATTTCTTTCTCTAGTAATCTTTCATTCTTTAAACCAAAGAAAATATATTGTAACTCCTTTTTCATAGTCAGCACTTTTTGCATACGCGCTGGTGTGCGTTCTCGTAGTATGATTCTTTCGGTTTCCATATTTTTATCTAAAGTAACTAACGTTTATTAATAAAACAGCGTCTAACTAGGTAACTAAAACTATACAAAATGAAAAAACAATTAATGAATCTAGGGATAATGGGAGTTGTACTGGTTCTAAGTTCTATTTTATTTTACTCATGTAAGAAAGACAAAAACGATTTGCCAGGTCCTACATCTACTGCGCAATGGGATAATTCCCAAATGACCAATGCCTCTTTTACTGGTCAAATTGTAAAAGAGGATGGTACACCTTTAGATGGTGCAACGGTAAGTACAGGGACCCATATGATTACAACGGATGTTGATGGGTTCTTTTATTTTTCGAACATTACTACACCATTAAATGCAACAGTGCTTAAGGTAGAAAAAGCAGGTTATTTTAAAGCGTTTAAAACCTTGCGTGTAATTGCTAATGAAGATAACCAGACAAGAATAATGATAATGGAATTGCCTGTAGCTAAAACGTTTAATGCAAGTATTGCATCAACTATTATTATTGATAATGGCGGATCAATAAATTTTCCTGCAAATGCTATTATTGATGCTACTACAAATTTGCCTTATAATGGTGCGGTAAATGTTTATGCTAAATGGATTGATCCAAGTAGTGATGATTTAGCATTATTAACACCCGGTGCATTGCGTGGGATAAGTGATCAAGGAGGTGAAGAAGGACTTACTACTTATGGAATGCAAGCTGTTGAATTAGTTGGTTCTGCTGGTCAGGAATTACAATTAGGAAATGGTCAAAAAGCTGAAGTTACATTTCCTTTACCATCAAGTTTATCAGGAGTTGCTCCGGCAACAGTTCCTTTGTGGCACTTTAATGAAACAAACGGTATGTGGGAAGAAGATGGCGTAGCTACAAAAACAGGAACAGATTATGTGGGTTCTGTTTCTCATTTCAGTTTTTGGAATTGCGATTATGGTGGTGAAATTGTAAACTTTACATGTCAATTAGTTGATGCTAATAATAATCCTATTAATGGAGCAATTGTAAGATTAGTTCCTACTTCTAGTACGTTAACCGCAAGGTCAGCTATGACCAATAGCATGGGAACGGTATTGGGAGCAGTTCCAGTAAATGCAACTTTTGATTTGGAGTATATTCCAGCGGGTTGTGCATCAAATTCTCCTTCTACATTCATTCAGTCATTTAGCTCTACTACAACAAACATAAATCTTGGAGCAATTACCGTTCCAGCTACTAGTACAGCACCTGCAACTATTAATGGCGTTGTGCATGATTGTAGTTCTGCTATTTTGCCCAATGCTCCTGTAAAATTAACGGTAGGTTCTATTTTATTACACACTACTTCGGATGCTTCTGGAGCATTTAGTTTTAATTTAAATTGCTTATCTGGTGTTACTCCAGTAGTTATAACGGCTTATGATGTGACGAATGCAGTAAATGGTTCAACCAGTTTAAATGTATCTCCTAATGCAACCGTTAATGCTGGTACAGTGCAAGCATGTGGTACTTTAAACGGGTTTATTAACTGGTCTTCTAATAATGGGACTACAACTACAACCGGTTCTATTACGGAAGCAACGAATGGCTCCTATTTTTCCCAGTCTTTCCAAATGAATACCTATTTAAGTGCTAGTGATTCTCTTCCAACCGGTATACAGTATATCAATTTTGGTTTTGATGGTCCGCAAACTTTGGCTGGAACGCATAATTTAGTATCCTATGGAGATCACCTAGATGTGTCAACTTCTCAAATGGTAACGGGAACTCCACTAGTAACTTTAACCAATTATCAAGCTGTAGGAGGTTGGATTGAAGGTAGTTTCACGGCTACTATTACAAGTGCTACTACTCCTTCCCGAACAGTGACTTGTAGCTTTAGAGTCCAACGACAGATGTAAATAAATATTTTTCTATATCCAATAAAAGTTCGTCTGTAAAGGCGGGCTTTTCTTTATCATATCATTTCAATAATCTAAATCATTACACTTTATCTTCGCAAGCAATGTCTTCAGAGTTACATATTTATAATACGCATAAGCGCGAAAAAGAAAAGTTTGAACCTTTAAATGCTCCACACGTAGGCTTATACGTTTGTGGTCCTACAGTATATAGTGAGCCACATATTGGTAATGTACGTACGTTTTCATCTTTTGATGTAATTTATAGATACCTAGTGCACCTGGGGTACAAAGTACGTTATGTACGCAATATTACTGATGCTGGTCACTTGACTAATGCAGCAGGTGAGGGTGTAAACCGAATGGAAAGTGCAGCGAAACTTGAAAGCTTAGAACCTATGGAGGTAGTGCAGAAGTACACCACTAATTTTCATGATATTATGAATTTGTTTAATGCCAAGCCGCCTTCTATTGAGCCTACAGCTACTGGTCATATCATTGAGCAAATTGAAATGATTGAAAAGTTGATTGAAAATGGTTTTGCGTATGAGGTAGAAGGATCTGTTTATTTTGATGTAACATCTTATAACAAGAAGTATCCTTACGGAGAATTATCTGGCAGAAAGATAGAAGACTTAGTAGCGGGTTATCGTGATTTAGATGGTCAGGACGAAAAGCGAAACACAATAGATTTTGCACTTTGGAAAAAAGCAAGCCCGGAGCACATCATGCAATGGCGTTCTCCTTGGGGTATGGGTTTCCCAGGATGGCATTTGGAGTGTAGTGTAATGAGTACAAAATACCTAGGTCAATCTTTTGATATACATGGTGGTGGTATGGATTTAAAGTTTCCGCATCATGAGTGTGAAATAGCACAGAACAAAGGAACCTATAATGAAGGCGGTGCGCGCTATTGGATGCATACCAATATGCTCAACTTCAATGGCCAAAAAATGAGTAAGAGTTTAGGTAATGCAATTTTACCCATGGAGTTTGTAACGGGCACACATGAATTGTTAGATAAAGGATATCACCCAAGTGTAATTCGTTTATTGTTTTTACAAACGCATTACTCCTCCGAGTTAGATATAAATATAAAAGGCTTACAAGATGCGGAAAAAGCTTGGAAAAAATTATTTGAATCAAAAGGACATCTTGCCTCCCTTGTAGGAAGTGCAAAAACACCAACTGAAACATCGGGAAAAATTAGTGCTTTATGTAAAGGGTGTACTGATAACATGAATGATGATTTTAATTCAGCCAAAACATTAGCTAACTTATTTGAATTAAGCGGCATCATAAATAGTTTAAAAGGAGGACAAACAACACTTGATCAAGTGCAGGTATCTGATATTGAATTGTTGACTACTACATTTAATAATTTCTTGCTTGATATTTTTGGTTTGCAGGAGCCACAGCAAGCTAGTAGTAATGATAAGTTAGATGATGTGATGAATGTAATTATATCATTGCGTAAGCAGGCACGAGATAATAAAGACTGGGCAACGAGCGATAAAATAAGAGATGAATTGCAAGCAGCTGGTATTCAAATAAAAGACGGTAAGGATGGTGAAGTTAGTTTTTCTGTAGACTAGTCCTCTTTGCTCCAACGTTTACCAAAACGAGCATCTAGATACAAGTTTACAAAAGTAGAGGTATTGTTATCGGGATTAGCCATGATATCAATTTTGCCAGGATACATTTCGACACTAGCACCTATTTCTATTCCTAAAAATGATTTTTTGCTTGGCGCAAAATCAAAATAAAATCCGGAGCGTGCTGCTAAACCAGGTTTTACTTTTAACTCTCCAAAACCTTTAGTAAAAAATGTGCCACCAGCAATTGCGTTTACCTGTACCTGTTGATTTTGTGTGCTAAATATTGCATATAAATCTTCCTCGTAATATTTCTTTATGTCTTCATCATAGTAATTACCATCTTTGCGTGTAAGCTCTCCATTGCTTTCTTCCACTAATACATCTAGGTAATATGGTTTTAGTAAGCCTAATGAAATTCCTGCACCATACGTCCAATGAATTACTACGTTTTTTCTATCCAGCTTGCCGCTAAGTTGCCGTTTTTGTCCAACACCGATTTTAAATTGATAAAAATTATTAATCTTACCAAACTTATAAGTGAGTGGTGCTACTTCATCTGGAAAGAAAAGCGAAAAAGGTTCATTGAGTTGTTTGTACTCCCTAGGGTTTTTTTTCTCTGAAATATCCAACCATAAGTAGTTGGTTTTTTTTTCATAAGAGTTAATAAATCCACGTTCAAGAAATACACTCCAACCATCTGTATTCATTCGAATGCCACCCGCCATTTCCTGTGTAATGGGTGGTGCTTTTTTTCTTTTTTTAGGGCGCTTGCTCATTTTGGTAATACCAATATCCTGCGCTACTAAATTACTAGCAGGCAAAAGAAAAATAAGAGATAATATGATGACTAAGTAACGCAAAATAAATATGTATTGTAAATTTAAGGAAATTATAGCAATGACAGCAAAAGTAGAATATAAAGAAAACCTAAGAACAGAGTGTGTACACCTTAAATCAGGCACACAGATTGAAACAGACGCACCTACAGATAATAACGGTAACGGCAAGCGGTTTAGTCCAACGGACCTAGTAGCTACTGCCTTTGCTAGTTGCATGATGACTATTATGGGCATTGCGATAAGAGATCGCGATATAAATATCGAAGGAACTATATGTGAGGTAGAAAAAGTAATGGAATCTAATCCAAGAAGAATTAGTGCGATCAATGTAAAAATGATTTTGCCTTCAACAGAGACTTATACTGATAAGCAGAAAGCGGTTATTGAAAAGGCAGCCCTAACTTGCCCTGTACACTATTCTTTACATCCTGATGTAAAAAAGAATGTTGAGTTTGTATACTCTAATTAATTCATAATAGCATATCCAATGCGGCACTTCAAACATTGCTTACTATCACAATAGTTTGTTTTTAATTCTAACAGTGCTTGAGAGTCTTTTGCATTTTTGAGGTCAAAGCCTACTAATTGCATTGCTTTGGTTAAGTTGTTTTTTTCGGGCTTTAGTTCTTCTAGCCACGTCATGGCACGAACGCAATATTGGTTTTCACCTTTTGATTTTCCGTAGATAAAAACTAAGGGGATAATCGTATTAATAACAAGCAGTTCAATGAACGTCTTCCCTAAGGTTTTTGCTTGGTCTGATTCACTTTCTGTGCCAAAGCGGTAGTGTGTATTCCAATAAGTGCTAGCTGTTACATCAAATAGTTTAAATAATTTTTTTAAATCTTTTGTTTCCAATATTTGAGAAAGTAAATGGGATGATTGAAAAAGGAGTTTTGCAAATTGTGCTAAACGGATTGTTGGGAAATTAGCAGGGCGCAAGCGTAAAAAATTTATTTGGTGCGGCGGTATATTTTTTAAGCTATATAAATTGCCATAGAATTTATATTCCTTTTTCAACTCCTGAAAATAATCGTCCTCATGATTTTGTTCTAAAAATCCTGCTTGCCCAAAAAGGAGCGCTTCAATTTGAGTTAAACTATTTTTATGTTTGGCAAATAGTTTTAAGGGAGTGTTCTCAGCAACTTTTTGAAAAGGAACTTGATTAATTTTTAGGCCAAAATTTTTAGCTATTAAAATATAAAATACTTCTTCCCAATGGTTGTTGGTTTTAAGTAGTAGTTGTTCTACCTCTTGGGTTTTGCGCTCCAAACGCTCAATCAATACGCGCTCAAGCATATGCGTTTTGCGTAGGGGGCTAATATCCTTTAAGTGCGCCTGGCAGGGGATTTGCTTATCTAAACGCATAAGCTCCTCATAGCGTTCCAATAGGGTAGGGCGAATATGATTTTTTATTTCAAGTACAGGAAAATTTAGGCTGAGATCAGTATCGTTCTCATAAACAACATGCAATATGAGTTTTTCGTAGGCCTTATTTTCATCATGTTTATGTTTGAGCCAATCGCTTGATTTTAGATGGAGTTCTACATTGCCGGCCCATAATGTTTCACCAATTTTTATTTTGGCATTTAAAAAGTCGGGTCCTGCATTTGTGTTGATACTACCCGGGTGAATAATTTGTAATCTTTCACCTTCTGCAGTTTTTAATTCTTCTATTTTTTCAAGAAAACTAAATTGCCAAATAAACTGTAAAAGGTCTTCGCTAAACACGTTTCTAAATTACGACTTTTTTCAACCTGCCTGCCGGTAGGCAGGTTACGAATTACTTGAATTTATGATTGCTTTCATTTTTTTAGCTACTTTTTTTGCTTCTTTTCCGGCAGCCTCTGCAAAGTCTTCGCCGGAACTAGCAAAAATGATCGCACGCGAAGAGTTTACAAGTATGCCTATATCATGATTCATTCCTACTTCAGATATTGCTTTTAAATCACCACCTTGTTTTCCTACGCCTGGGATTAGTAAAAAATGGTTCGGAATAATTTTTCGTAAATCACCAAGATGCGATGCTTGTGTAGCACCCGTTACAAACATGAGGTTTTCATCCGTACCCCAAGTACTTATTTTACTAATTACTTCTTCATATAATTTTTTGCCATTGGCAAGCTTTTGTAGTTCAAAATCTTCTGCGCCTTTGTTTGATGTAAGACCTAGTACAATGGTCCATTTGTCTTTGTAATCTAAAAATGACTGCAAAGAGTCTTTGCCCATATAAGGAGCAACGGTAACTGCATGGCAATTCATTTTTTCAAAAAATGCTTTGGCGTATTGATTAGACGTATTACCAATATCACCGCGCTTAGCGTCTGCAATAATAAAATGCGAGTCAGGAATCATTTTGAACGTCTCGATTAAGTTATGCCAACCTTCAGCACCTTGTGATTCGTAAAAGGCAGTATTCACTTTATAACTTACACAATAATCTTTTGTTGCTTCAATAATCGCTTTATTAAAAACAAGGACATCTCCGTTTAAGTGAGGTGGTAATTTTTCAATATCACTATCTAATCCTACGCAGAGGTAAGATTGTTTTTGTCTGATTGTCTTTACTAATGTTTGCTTGTTCATTTAAGAATATTTTTCAAGTTTATCATCAATCAAAGCATCGCCATTTTTTTTAGCATGTAGCTTCATATTAATGATTAGATCATCGGCACCAGCCATAAGGCAAGAGTGTTTTATGTCCTGTACTACTTCCATTACTTCATCATAGGTACCTTCTACTACTGTTTCAAAAGGACACACAATATGCTTTAAGCCACTGTTGGCTATAATCGCTATTGCTTTGTCTATAATAGTGTATTTATCTTCTTTGTCAGAAAACGGGAGTACTTGTATGGCTAGGTTTACTTTATCCATTAGGTAGTCATTTCTACAATTTTAGTAGGGTCTAGGTTTGCATTACGAATGCTTACACACTGAGCAACTTTTTCTGCTAGTTTAGTAAAAGCTTCTTGGGTAATTTTATCCTCGTCGTTTAGTACGGCAGGTTTACCCTCGTCACCACCTTCTCGTATGCTTTGTACTAGTGGTATTTGACCTAGGTATGAAATCTCAAATTGATCGGCCAAGGTTTTACCTCCGTCTTTGCCAAAAATATAATATTTGTTATCAGGCAATTCTGCCGGTGTGAAGTAAGCCATATTTTCAACCAAGCCCAAAATAGGAACTTTGATTTGCGGACCATCAAACATCATAATAGCTTTTTTGGCATCTGCCATAGCCACCTCTTGCGGTGTGCTTACAATTAGCGCTCCTGTAACCGGTATAGTTTGTACCATGGTTAAATGAATGTCTCCTGTTCCGGGTGGTAAATCAATTACTAAGTAATCTAATTCGCCCCAGTTTACATCGGTTACAAATTGTTTTAACGCGCTACTTGCCATGGGGCCGCGCCATACAATTGCTTGCTTATCATCAACCAACAATCCAATGCTCATGGCTTTTAAACCCATTACTTCAATAGGTATAATTCTTCCTTTGCCATCTATGTTTTCCATCATCGGGCGTTCACCACGTATACCTAGCATGATGGGAACGGAGGGACCATAAATATCAGCATCCATAATGCCTACTTTAGCACCTGTTTTAGCAAGTGCTAAAGCCAAGTTAGTAGATACGGTAGATTTTCCTACACCTCCTTTGCCTGAGGCTACGGCTATAATATTTTTTACACCGGGTAAAACATCTTTTTTATCCATGCGATTGCTTCCTATCTCAGTATTAAACTGAATGGCAACTTCAACATCCTTACCAAAATTTTCCTGTAGCGCTGTGGTACATGCTTTTTGTAAATGAGTTTTCATCATAGCATGTGCAATTGTGAGCTCAAAGCTTATTTTATTATCTTCTACTTGTATCTTATCTACCATTTTTAGGTAAATCAGGTCTTTGTTTGTGCCTGGAACAGGGATTTTTCCCAATACTTCTTGAACCTTTTGCGTTGTCATGCTGCTTAAAACTTATGTTAGGTGGCTGCAAAGTTATATCAACTTCAAGTTCTTAAGCCGGTAGGCTATATAAATTATGCCTTGTTCTTATTGAAAGTCATCAATTACATAAATTTTATGATGCCTAGTTGCAGGTATTAGTTTATCCGTTATTTCTTTGTAGTAACAATTAGAATAGATAATTTTAGTTTTAACGATTTGAAAAAAATTATACTTTATATAGTCCTTGCTTGTTGTGCACTGCCTAAAGCTCATGCTCAAATTGGTTTTACCGATATGGTTGAATTGACAGGTGTCATTATGAGTTCTGATAGTTTACGCTATTTGCCTTATGTATCTATTACATTGGCAGGAACTGATCGTGGCGTAGTGAGTAACAGAAAGGGGGTTTTTTCTATTATAGCGCCCAAAGGATCAAATCTTGAGTTTAGCTGTATGGGGTATAAAAAGAAACAGTACACCATTCCTGATTCGCTAACACAACCGCGTTATTCTGTAATTCAATTAATGTCGCAGGATACATTTTACCTGCCTACTACTATAATACGACCAGTAATGAGCCGCGAGGAATTTGAGCGAGCTTTTGTAAAGTGGGATATCCCGCCAGATCAAATTGAAATGGCGCGGCGTAATACGGAGGTAAATACGATTCGTGCCTTGGCATTAATTTTGCCAAGAGATGGAAATGAGCATTTAGATTATTACCAAGCGCAAGCTGTAAAACGTAGTTCTTGGGCAGGCGGACAGCCACCTATGACGATTTTTAATCCGCTGAATTGGGCTGAGTTTTTTAAATCCTGGAAACGAGGAGATTATAAACGACAGCGATAATGCGTGCCTACCAATTAGTTGCAGTATCTATTATTTTACTTTTAGGGCTAAGTAGTTTTAAAATTAATAAGAATGAATTTGAAGGACGATGGTGGTTTAGCCCGTATACAGGTTTTTATGAAAAAGTAGAGTTTGTACCAAGAAAGAGATCCTACTTTGTATTTACAAAAGACGGCAAACTGGACTTTAAACAGAGTAAAGACGTTTGTGGATTACAAGACGAAAAAGAGGTTAGCAAAGAAGGAAACTGGAAAGTTACCTCTGACTCTACCATTGCGGTTGAATATAATACTTGCATTGATAGGACCTTTGCTGTATGGGTTGTAAGCCGAGGGAAGAATGGTAAAATTAGATTTAAGCTTTCGCACTATGCCGGAGATTATGAATAACTGGGTTTATCTATTTTAGTACGTATCTAATCTTTATGGAAAATTCGATATTTATGCATCTGTATTATATGAAGTTTAAAAACAGTATCCTTTTATTAATCGTATTCACTGTATGTGCTTCTTTTAAAATTGACACGAATAACTTAATAGGTACTTGGGTTTACCATGGCGAAAAGGCTGCCTACGCTAAACAACGATCTATACCCAAAGGACGATGTTTCATATTTAAAAAGGGAGGTAAGTTGATTGTGAGACAAAATGCTGGTTGGTGCGGCACACCACCCATTACGTATAGAAATTTTGAAGGTAGCTGGGAACTAACCTCTGATTCAACGATACGTTTGAGCTATAAAAATTGGATAGATACAACTACAACCGAATGGAAGGTTAGTAGCTTGACTAAGCGTTGGTTAAAAATGAAGCCAATCTTTTCTAAGCCTAATGAGTAGACGTTTTTTTTAACAAACCCTAAGGTCAAAGACCCAATAATTCAAACGAACTTTACTGAGTTATGAAAAAAGGAATTTTATTATTAATTGCATTTATTGGTTTCGGCATTAGCTTACAAGCTCAAGTAATGAGCAACAAGGAAGCAAAGAAAGTAACCCAAGAAATTAATAAGAGTATAGATCAATTAGAGAAAACGGTAGAAAAAGCAGATTGGAAAAAAATTCAAAAAGTAGTGGATCGTACTACAAAGGATTTAAATAAAAACGCTGATCAGGTTCTTGAAATTGTAGAGGATTTAGATTTTAGTAAGTTAGCTTCTATTATTATAAAAGTAGGCTCAGAACTTGAGCAGAATATTGATACCAAACAGTTTCAAAAAACAATTGAAGAAATAGGTGTTAAACTAGATAAGGCACTTTCTCAAAAGGCTTCAGAAGTAAAGTAAAAAACTCTTCGTTCACTACTTAATGTTTCTTTTTCTTGCCCGGATTGGGTTTGATAAATTTTGCATTTTCAGGAAAATCTGTAAATCGTACAGGTGCTTTTCCTTTTTTTCGTCTCCAAATACCAGGAGGTAATTTACCCGATGCATGAGGATAGGTGGCTAGCTTTTTTTGAATGGCCATACTATCCGTCTTGGTGGTATAATCTTTCTCATAAATTAGCTCATCTAACTGATACTCTTCAATACGAGTAATTTCCTTAAAGGGCGGTTTGTAGTATACCCATAATCCATGACGTACAGAACCTAAAGAGGTAGGAATAATTCGTTCTTTTAATTCATTGGTTATAGCGTCCTCAACTAATATGGTGTCATAGGCCACATCGGTACGTAATGCTTTATTTTGTCCTACACATACTAATCGGCCTTGGTCATAAAACTTTGCCTCCCCATGCTTATAATTATTATAATAGTTTACCGCTTTTATAAGTAAGCCACTTTTGCTGTACATTTTCCATACACCATGTTTTTTATCTTCGGTATATTCACCAATGTCATAAAAAGAGTCGTCGCCAAAGCGGCTTTCATTATATATGCTCCAAATACCTGAGCGTTTGCCCTGCGCATTCGTTCGATTAATAGTATCTCCATTTACCGCAATTTCAAATTGATTGGGTAATTGCTTTGCGGTGTTTTGAGCTAAAGCAGGTAAGCTTAGGCAAACTAAAATAAAATATGTGATAAAATTTCTCAATGCTGTCTGTTCCTTCGCTAAATTAGTGAAGCATTTTAATTATTATGTATAAGTTTTTCACAATTATTGTTATCCTGTTATCCAATAACGTGCTGTTTGCACAAAATATTGCCTCTTCGGTAAAGCGTTTACAAACGTTTGAAAATATTTATGCGGCCGAGAGTTATTTGGACAGTGTAAAATTTCGCTCAGTAGGACCAACCATAATGAGTGGTCGGGTAGTAGATATTGATGTAAACCCTCAGAATACGAATGAATTTTTTGTAGGCTATGCAAGTGGAGGCGTTTGGTATACTAATAATAATGGATTGTCCTTTGAGCCTATTTTTGATAATGAAGCAACACATACCATAGGTGATATTGCTATGAATTGGCAAGACAATATTTTATGGGTTGGAACGGGAGAGGTAAACTCTTCAAGATCATCTTATGCAGGGCTTGGAATTTTTAAAACGTACGATAGAGGTAAATCATGGGAGCATTACGGCTTGGAAGAAACGCACCATATTGGTAAAATAATTTTGCATCCAAATGATAAAAATATTGCATGGGTTGCCGCACTAGGACATTTGTATTCTAAAAACAAGCAGCGAGGTATTTTTAAAACAAGCAATGGTGGTCGCACATGGGATAAGACCTTGTATGTAAACGATAGTACGGGCTGTGTTGATTTGCTTCTAAGTCCAACAAATTCTAATGAGTTGTATGCAGCTAGTTGGACACGCACAAGAAAAGCATGGAACTTTGTAGGAAGCGGACAAGGTTCTGCTATATGGAAAAGTACAGATGCAGGTTTGACATGGAAAAAAATAACCTTAGGCAGCAATGGATTCCCACAAGGGGAAGGTGTTGGTCGAATTGGGATTGCTCTTAGCTCTTCTAATCCAAATGCCATTTACGCCTTATTGGATAATAATTTTCATCAGCAAGATGATAAAAAAAGTAAGAAATTAAAGTCGAGTGATTTTTTAAAAATGACCGAAACGGAGTTTGATAATTTATCAACTAATAAATTTAAAGACTATCTAATCCAAAATGGATATCCTAAAAAGTATGATGTACAAAGCATACGCACAGATGTAAAAAACGGTGACTATACGATTGCTGATATTGGTAAATGGCGTTTAGCTGATGCAGATGCCAGTTTATTTGAAACACCTGTTTATGGTGCGGAGCTTTATAAAAGTGATAATGGCGGAGCCAGTTGGAAGAAAGTAAACAAGAAATTAATGGACGGTGTTTATTTTACCTACGGTTATTACTTTGGTACAATATCTGTTTCTCCGCAAGATGAAAATAAAGTATGGATAGGGGGGTATCCTTTATTAATGAGCAACAATGGTGGTAAGACTTTTGAGCAAAAAGATGGAGATAATTGCCATCCTGATTATCATAGAGTTTGGATTAATCCTAAAAACCCAAAGCATGTAATTGCTTGTAATGATGGAGGTATAAATATTACTTATGACGAGGGAGCAAAGTGGTCCTTATGCAATACACCAGCAGTGGGTCAATTTTATACGGTAGCAGTTGATAATGCTAAACCTTATAATGTATATGGCGGTTTGCAGGACAATGGCACTTGGGTTGGCAGTAGCCAAACAAAAGAAAATACCCGTTGGCAGCAGCAAGGGCAGTATGCTTATAAACGCCTTGGCGGCGGAGATGGTATGCAAGTGCAAGTAGATAGCCGTAATAATAATACGGTTTATTTAGGATATCAGTTTGGTAATTATATGCGCAAAGGTGGCGGCAAGCGTATAAGCATAAAACCGGTACATGACATAGGGCAAAAAGCGTTTCGGTTTAATTGGCAAACGCCAATTCATTTAAGCAAACACAACCAAGATATTTTTTATTATGGGAGTAATAAATTTCATCGCTCAATGAATAAAGGCTCAAAACTTACAACTCTAAGTGAAGACCTAACGCTTACAACTAAAAAAGGGAATGTTCCTTTTGGTACTTTAACTATGATTACTGAAAGTCCTAAAAAGTTTGGTTTGTTATATGTAGGTACAGATGATGGTTCCATTTGGCGGAGTGATGATGTAGGTTATAATTGGCATATAGTTTCTACTGGTTTGCCTGTAGGTAAATGGGTTTCAAGAGTAACTGCTAGCGAACATATTGAAGGTCGAGTGTATGCAAGTTTAAATGGATACCGCGACGATGATTTTGCGCCTTATTTATATCGCTCTGATGATTATGGTACAAGTTGGACTTCGATAAGTAACAATTTACCATTCGAGCCTATTAATGTAATAAAGGAAGATCCTAAAAAAGCAGGAATACTTTATGTAGGTACAGATAATGGTTTATATGTATCGCACAATAATGGAAAGAGCTACAGTCCATGGCATGGAGGATTACCACGGGTAGCAGTACACGATATAGCAATTCAAAAAAGAGATAATGAAATAGTAGTAGGCACACACGGAAGATCCGTTTATATTTCTTCATTAAGTTTGGTGCAAAAATTAAACGACTATACCAATAAGCAAATTGAAGTACTTCCTATTGTAGAAAAAAAACACAGTCGTCAGTTAGGAAAAAAATGGGCAAGTTTTGCAAAAGCAACTTCCTATAATATACCGGTTACTTTTTTTACACAATCAAGTGGTCAAGGCGTATTGCGTGTATTAAATGCAAGAAAAAAATTAATTTATAAACGCACGATGATTGCTGGGAAGGGTTGGAATACTATACCATACAATATGAGCTTTGATGAAAATTATAAGAAAAACGTAACGGCTGATATTGAACCTTCTGATGATGGTAAGTATTACTTACCCGTAGGAGATTATTATATTGAGATTGAAAATGCCATGAAGCAAAAGGCAAGTACCAAACTCAAGATTATAAAAAGGAAATAATTTACTTGAATAAATCCGTGGTATTAAGTATTTCTATTACGTACCATCGCTCGTCAATTTCTACTACAGATACGGGTATGAGTTGTTCCTTATTATTATAATTAATAAATAAGCTCATGCCTAATGGCTTGATGGGGTCGCCGCTTTTTCTATTTTCTAATTTATACGATCGAAGGTCAATTCTTCTAATATTAATCTCTTTGTCTTTTATTTCTTGTTGAATTTTATCAAAATCAGTTTTAAACTTTTGATGTATTGGCTTAAGGTATTTATTGTTTTTATCTCTTGCATTTAAACCAGCACTTTCTTTTGGCAGTATAGCATAAGCTGCGTTTATATCTATGAAGCGATTTTCTATGAGTTTGATATTATTTGATTTTAATGCTTTGATAAATGCATGTGCAATTTCGGCCACATTATCTTGTGCCTTTAATTGCGGCATGGCAACAAGTGTTAAGCTCAAGAGTAAGAAAATCTTTTTCATATAGTTTAAAGTTAAAAAAGCTTTCTGCTTCTTTTTGGTAATGAGATGAAAAAAACTACGATTTATAGTTTTTTAGCAATTCTTTCTCACTATCGATTTGCTTCCTTTCAATTCGTGCAGAAATACGAATACTTATTTCATATAAAATCATAATAGGGATGGCTACAATTACTTGTGAAACCATATCAGGCGGTGTAATAATTGCGGCTAATACAAGTACAATAACAATGGCATACTTGCGATACTCGCGCATATAGCGTGGAGTAACTAATCCAATTTTAGAAAGGAAAAATACAAGAATAGGCAGCTCAAAAATTAGGCCTGTGCCTAAGGCTAAACTGATGACTGTACTTAGATAATCATCAATTTTAATAATATTTTCAAACTGAGGGCTAATGGTATAATTAGCAAAAAAGTTAACGGTGTAAGGCGTTATAATATAATACCCAAACAATACGCCCGAGAAAAATAAAAGAGACACCCAGAAAATCATTCCTCTACTTAGCTTTAATTCACGAGGGGTTAAGGCTGGTTTTAAAAACTGCCATAGCTCATAAATAATGTACGGGAAGGCTGCCATAAACCCAAAGACTAGTGATGAGGTAATACTCATCATAAACTGTCCGCTCAGTTTTACGTTTTGAAAACTGATAGCCACATCATCCATGCAAAGGTTAGGCTTGCCAAATTTTGTAGCTATACTACAGAGCCATACATAAGGTGGAAAATCAGAATGAGTAGGCGCTAGAATGATGACATCAAAAATGGTCTCAATAAAAATAAAAGCTAGTATCGCACCGCCAATTAGGGCAATAGACATTCTAAGAAGATGCGAACGAAATGCGTCTAAATGACCAATGAAGGTTTGGTCTTTTTTATCTTGGCCTCTTCCAAACACTTTGGTTACTTCTTATCTACATCAATTTCAAAACCTATGGAGTAGGGAGCATTTGATGCATTACATACAATCAAAGCACTCTTTTTTTGATGACCTGGCTTGCCTGAGCTGTTAAACTCAAGTGTAATGTCAGCCTTTTGTCCTGGTGCAATTGGTTCTTTTGGAAACTCAGGCGCTGTACAACCACAACTAACCTGTACGTTAGCTATCATAAGTGGTTTGTCACCTACGTTTTCTACAGTATACGTATGTCTTGCTTTGTCGCCTTCTATTATGCGTTCAAATTGATGGATAGGATTTTCAACATTAATTACTGTTTTGTCCATTGCACGTACTTCGGCTTCACGCTTTTTTTTCTCAGCATTAGGGTCAATAGGAACATTCGCTGTTTCTTTTTTGTCTGAGGAGAAGTCAAATAGTTTTGTCAACTTAACAGTACTTACACCGCTTACTTCTATCATAGCTATTGTAAGTGCTGAAAGAGTTAATAGTGTAAGTAAGATTGTTTTTACCGTAGAATTCATAATCGCAAAAATAATGTTTTTGAAGTTTATAGAAAGGAGTATTTAGCCTTTAGATTCCCTTTTAGATTTAAAAAACTGTTGCATTAAATCAAGGCAATCATCTCGAAGTATATCGCTTATTATTTCTTTTTTTTTGAAAAAATGATGTTTCCCTTGGCTCAGAAACCCGCTTTTTTCGTCTGCGGCGCCATATATAATAGTTTGTACACGGCCCCAGTATAAGGCGCCACTACACATCATACATGGCTCAATGGTTACGTAAAGCTTAGCTTCAGGTATTATTTTATTGCCTACATACTCAAATGCTGCCGTTAAGGCAATCATTTCAGCATGGGCAGTTGCATCGCGCAAGCGTTCGGTTTGGTTATGTCCTCGTCCTATTATTTGATTATTTAATACCACTACGGCACCAATAGGCACTTCGTCTTGCTCATTGGCTTTCTGTGCTTCAATGAGTGCTTGCCGCATAAAATGTTCATGCGAAAAAGGATTTATTTTTTTGTCTTCAGCCATTCACTCACGTTATTGTAATAGGTACCGTTTTCTCTAATTTGATGTTTAGGAAAATGATCTTCGGCAATAGCAAGCAACTCATCAAAGGTTACTGCTCTTTTTGATTTATTTTTTAGTCTTCTTAAAAAACGTCTTTTGGGTATTTTAGCTTTTCTTCTAAATACTTCAATCTCGCTTTCATTTATTTCTTTAATAATTTCAGAAACTGATTTTTCAATGGCAACATCTTTAGAAGCACCTTTTTTAGTTAAAATAAAAGTTGCGTTTTCCTCTCCAATCACTTTTGCGACAATGTCGGTTAGCTTCAAATTATAGACATTGTTTTCGTATGTAAACTGCACTGATTCGCCTATTTTGATATCCTCTTTTTTTAGGTTGCTTGCACCTAATAAAATGTCAACTACCGCGCGTTTATGGTTCACTTGGCCTAGGGATAAACGAATAGGCTCACCATCACTTTCTATTACCTTAAAGGTTTTTTCGGGCATGTTTATTTCCAAACCACCTTCTGGAATGATGAGTTGTTCATTGCTCGTAAATAATTTGGTCAACACAAACCATCCAAACAAAGCAAATAGAATAGCCGAAAGAAGTAGTAAAAGTTTGCCTTTCATTGAGCGAAGGTAATTTTTTGACGGAAGGATATATAAAGAAGGATTGTTAAATGTTTATATTTATTCCTGAAATGAAAAACTACATCCTCTTTATTTTAGGTCTACTATTTATTACTAAGGTAAATGCTCAAACAATAATTAACCCATGCGCCAAATCTACAGATATTCATGTAGTGGTTATTGGCTCTTCAACAGCGGCGGGTACGGGTCCGACGAGCTCAGCTAATGCTTGGGTAAATCGCTATCGCAGCTATATGCAAAGTATCAACCCTAACAATTTGGTGACCAATTTAGCTATTGGAGGAACCCGCACCTATCATATAATGCCAGATTGGTTTGTACCACCAACTAATCGACCTTTGCCTAATCCATTGAATAATATTTCGCAAGCGATTACTTTAGGTGCTGATGCGGTTATTGTAAATATGCCATCAAATGATGGCGCAAGTGGCTATAGTGTAAATGAGCAAATGTTTAATTTTCATACTATTGTAAATGTTGCGGATAGTGCAGGTATTCCTGTTTGGGTTTGTACTACACAGCCGCGTAATGGCTTAAGTGCTGGGCAAATGAATGTCCAAACTGCTGTTCGTGATTCTATCAATGTTGCCTTTGGTGCACGTGCCATTGACTTTTGGAATCCTTTTGCCTCAGCGGGCAATACAGTTCTTACACAATGGGATTCGGGAGATGGCGTTCATTTAAATGATACTGCTCACGCTGTTTTAAATCAGAAAGTAATTGCCGAAGGAATACCCAATTTTATTGGCGATACATTGAGTTATACTGATCACAAAGTTCACAGTATTTTTGTCTCAAGTCCCAGTCTTTGTGGAGATAGTAATATGCAACTAAATGTTGTGTTGACTAATTTAGGTGCAGCTAGCACAAGCAATCAGTTTGTTATGTTAGAAACTTATGACTATACTACCAACGCTATTGTCTTTAGTACGGCCTTATCGAGTATCGGTGGGTTGAGCTCTTGTATTTCTGATACTTTATCTACTACTGTCAATAATTATAATGGTGTGGATTATAATTATCAAGCTCATTTGATGAATAGCACGGATATCGATCAAAGTAATGACACCTCAACTTTTTTCCGACTCAACACATTTGGGCATCCTACAATTAGCGGATTGAACGACACCGTTTTTATTGGAGCGAATGCATTATTAAATGCCAGTACGGCGATTGCTGATACTATCGTTTGGTATGATGCACTTACGGGAGGAAATATTTTGGGCTATGGAAATCAATATCCAATTAATAATGTAACAGCTAACCAAACCATATATCCTGAGGCTGTAAGAGGTCCTTTACATTTTTATAATTCCCTTTTTACTGTAAGCAATACAACTACAGATTGGAATGGGGTGATGTTTGATATAGTAGCGCTGGGCGATATAATTATTGATAGTCTTAAAGTAAAAATGAATGCCAATGGTCCGCAAGAAGTGGTTGCTTACAATCGTATGGGTACTGCAGTAGGCAATGAAATGATACCAAGTGTATGGAATACTTGGGGAACCGATAGTGTAAATGCCGCAGCTACAGGTGATTTTGAAATAGTAGACTTACCAGATATTAGCTTACAAGCCAATGATACTTTAGGCGTTTACCTTCATATTCAAAGTAATAATGCCCGTTTGTCTTATTTGAATAGTCCAGCGGCTGTGTATAGCAATAGTGATATTGCTGTTTTAAATGGGCGAGGAGTTTCGCATACATTTGGAGCAATTTATAGTCCACGAAATTGGAGTGGTGAGGTGTTTTATCATTATGGATTTAACCCGCAGGGCGATTGTCAAAGTGAGCGCATACCAGTATCGGCAATTATTAAATTCCCAAATAGTATTGAAAATATTGAAAGCATAGGTTTAAAAATATTTCCGAATCCGAGTAATGGCATCCTTCATTTTGAAGGTGAAAAAATTCCAACGACAATTTTGGTCAAAGATTTACAAGGACGCATAGTAAGAACCGAAGATGTAAGTTACGGGCAAATAAATTTAAGTAAGCTGCAAGCAGGATTATACTTTTTGACTTTTGAAATGGAAGGTAAACGCTTTGCGCAAAAAATCATTTTGGAGTAGTCTAAACGTGGAGGGTTTATAGTACTCGAGTGCCATAAACCCTCCACGTTTTTTCAGAAAAGATTTTACAGCTCAAATACATCGCCATAGTTGGCAATATTGAATCCACGTCTGATCACTTCTTGATACTCCTTGGAGTT
>CALJNC010000010.1 GCA_937981995.1 uncultured Chitinophagaceae bacterium | reverse complement strand
ACAATCTGACGACCGTCTAATTCTGTTTCGTTAAGTGCTTCAATGGCAGCTTGCGCTTCTCCATCGTTGTCCATTTCTACGAAACCAAATCCTTTAGATCGGTTTTCATACTTGTCAAAGATAATTTTTGCACTTGATACTTCACCAAATGCTTCAAAAGCTTGCTTAAGCTTTGTTTCGCTCGTGTCATAATTGAGCTTTGCTACGAAAATATTCATATAAAATAATAAAATTTGCGAGAGGTTTAAAAAGGGATTCTGTCGTTGATTGATTTAGGCCGATTGTAAAAATCTCATTGATTAAGACTCGAAGTTAGACAAGAATCACGAGGATGAGTCTTTTTTAGATACAAATTCTTTGCTAAAATTATTGACTTATTTTTTGATTTTAGCGCGCTTCAATGTTCAGCATTTGAGTAAATATTTCGTTGTCTTTTTTGATTTCAATAAAATAAATGCCGGGGCTTACATCTGATACTACTATTTTTTTATCGCACGAAGATTTTATACGGACCCCGCCAAGCGAAAAAATAGTTGATGTTGTTTTTTCTTTGGTATCAATATTTATGTAATCACGACATGGATTAGGGTAAATGCTTATTGGGTTATTTTTTAAAGTAGTTACTTTGGTTGGAAAGCGACAGTCTAAAACATGTAATTGCGAAACAGTAGTTTGAAATCGTTCTGAACTTATAAAATAATGAAAGCTATCAATCTGTGCAATTCCTTCAATTTGAATGGAAGAATTTGGTTGAATTACTTGTCTCAAGATTTGTCCGCCTGAAAAGCTTGAAGACCAATTATTAATTTTCATAAAAAAGGCAGAATTGATTGTATAGCCTATAAGCAAGATTTGTTTATTGGCGCTATCGCAAACCGCTCCAGTTATATACCCCTGCGGGTTTAAGCTATCTGTACGTATGAGGGCGTATTGTCCCGGAGTTTTAGATACGGGATAAATATTTGATTTGCCATCGCCCCAATTTTTAGTAAAAATATATAGGCTATCGCCTAGACTTATTAAAGCTTCTGCGTCATAATTTGTAGAAAAAGAGCTTGAGCTAAAGTTTGTTTGATCGCTATAGTTGAATTTAATTGTATCTGCCAATACCGTATCCATGTTCAAATAATCTTGGAGTGCTATTTTGTAAATTCTAAGATTGGTTCTGTTTCCTTGGTTGTTTCCAAAGTCTCCAATATAAATAAAGTCACTATCCATGGTAATGTCTTCCCAATCAATATTAGTAGCGTTTTGAATAAGAACTTTTCTTGTTTGAATCCCCGTTGTTGTATCCATTTCATACAAGGCGGGTTCGCCACCGGAGTCGGTATGTGTAATTAGCTTGCCGTTTAAGTATAGTAAACCAGAGGTTTCCTGCAGGGCGGTTGAAATATTTCTTTTTAGCGTAAGTGTTTGAGCTGATAAATTATTCGTCAGCAATAAAGAAGCAATGATGAAATTTAAGTAGATCTTGATAGGCTCAAAGTTACTTATTTTAAACTAAGTATAATTTCTAAACTATCTAGCAGATCGTTGCCTTGATAAATTAGGTTACCATTATTATACAAATAGTCATCTGCAAGTTTTAAAGGGCTAACATTTTGATTTTTTAGTAAACCTATTTGTAGGTTCTTTCTATTCTTGCCTATACCATTGCCATACACTCGATAATCGCCAAAATATATAGGAGATTCAAATTTTGATACGCTTACTATTTTTTGAATGTCATCAAGATCTGCAGTTTCTGAAATGAAGGCTAATTGAACGTTGTTATCTCTAGCCTTTTTCTGGAAAGGTGAGATTATTTGACAACCTTCAGCACTGCAGAATGGTCTCCATTTATGAATCCAAACTAATTCTTTTTCATTAATAATTGCCGCCACATTTTTAGTGGAAATTTTATAGATATTAGCTGGAGCCCTTTGCTTAAAACTTGAAATATTCCCCCGATCTTCAAAAGACTTTACAAAGTCCTGTTCCGCGCTCGATAAATATTTTGCACCAGTGCTATTTATTTGAATTATTCCGCAGGAAGCGGATAGAATAAATAAGAAAATAATTAATAATTTATACACTTACCAAAATTACATAAAAATCCCGTTTCAACATTTCGAAGAAACGGGACAAGAGTTTTTTAGGTAGGTCTTAATTCTAATTAAGTACCTCAGCCATTTTTTTACCAATATCAGCTGGGCTATCTACCACGTGGATACCACAGTCACCCATGATTTTCTTCTTAGCTTCGGCTGTATCTTCCGCACCACCAATAATTGCACCAGCATGACCCATACGACGTCCAGGAGGAGCTGTTTCGCCAGCAATAAAGCCAACTACCGGTTTGCGCATATTATCTTTTAACCAACGCGCTGCGTCAGCTTCCATGCTTCCGCCAATTTCTCCTATCATTACAATACCAGCTGTTTCATCATCATTCATAAATAATTCAACCGCTTCTTTTGTTGTTGTTCCAATAATTGGATCGCCGCCAATTCCTATGGCTGTTGTGATTCCTAAACCAGCTTTTACCACTTGGTCAGCCGCTTCATAAGTAAGTGTTCCAGATTTTGAAACGATACCAATGTTTCCTTTCTTAAAAATAAAGCCTGGCATAATACCTACTTTAGCTACATCGCTCGTTATAACTCCTGGGCAGTTTGGCCCTACTAAGCGTACCCCTTTACTATCAACAAAGTCCTTAGCAATAACCATATCTTTTACAGGAATGCCTTCTGTAATACAAATAATAGTTTCAATACCCGCATCAGCTGCTTCCATAATTGCATCGGCGGCAAAAGCCGGAGGTACAAAAATGATTGTCACATTTGCTCCTGTTTCTTTTACGGCTTGA
Organism: uncultured Chitinophagaceae bacterium; assembly: GCA_937981995.1. Lineage (GTDB taxonomy): Bacteria > Bacteroidota > Bacteroidia > Chitinophagales > Chitinophagaceae > JAGNRR01. The sequence continues at coordinate 41,759 of CALJNC010000010.1, read as the reverse complement.
TCTACCGTATTAAAAACTGGTTTGTCTAAATGAGTTTGTCCACCTTTACCTGGTGTTACACCACCAACTACATTGGTTCCGTATTCTATCATTTGTCCTGCATGGAACGTACCCTCGGTACCTGTAAATCCTTGCACTATAATTTTACTATCTTTTGTTACTAAAACTGCCATAGGTGCGCGAAGTTAAGCTGTAATTTGATAAATTGGTGATTTGTGGATTTGATAATTAGCAGCTCAATGGAATTTTTAACTTAATCCTCCAAATCAGCGATTGTACTGCTCAATTGCCTGTAAATTTCTTTTAATGCGGGCGTATGTTGTAATAATTCCATGTGTTTGGCTAAGGTGCTTTCATCGCCTCGTATGGCAGGGCCAGTTTGTAATTGACTGGGCGATGCTGTCGCTAGCTTTTCTATTGTGTTTTGAATAATAGGTAACATTAGTTCAAAATTTAAATCGTTTGATTTTAATAGCTTTTCGCTTTGCGCAAAAAGGTGATTCGTAAAATTGTTCACTAGCACGGCCGATAAGTGTAAGACCCTTTTTTGTTCGTCGCTTGCTTCTGTTACATTATTGGTAAGGCATTTTAAAAAACTCACAGCTTTTTTACGGCTAGGCAAGTTGCTTGATTGCAAAACAAATGGAATGTCTTTTCGAGTGGGTAGCTTTTCTTTTTGAATAGAATAAATTGGCCAAATGCAAGCAATGTGTTCGCTAATGTTTTCAATTTCTTTTAGGCCTATGCTTCCAGAAGTATGAATGACTTTTTTCTCTTTAAAAAAATCAGTTTTAGATAAATCTCGAATTGCATCATCGGGTACCGCTAATAAAAAAGTAGAGGCTTCGCTTTTTTTATAATCAGATGTAAAGCTGGCCTTTAGTTTTTTTGCTAATGCTTTTCCTGTTTCTTCATTGGTAGATATTACTTCATCAATTACACGGCCTGCCTCCAGGCAGCGAGTGCCTATGAAGGTTGCAATATTACCTGATCCAATTATTGAGAAGTTCACGATTGCAAATTACGAAAAGCTTTTACAATTAAAAATTAATAACCACACCAAGAGATGGTAATGGACTTCCATCAGGTGCTGTATTTACTTGTGTCAGGCTGCGTGGAAGAATGATATTTCCTTGCGCATCTCTATCCAATCCATAAGAAGGTTCACTAGGATTGGCCGTAGCCAAAATATTTTGAATGTCTAAGAATAAATCCAAACTCCATTTCTTGAAGCTCCATTTTTTATCCAAACGCAAGTCTAATTGACTAAATGGATTTAAACGAACACTTCCTAATTGAGAGTAATCTCTAATGTTGGCAGGGTAGTTAGCCAAGGTAGCATCTAAATCTAAAGGAGCATAGGGTGTCTCGCCTAAGTAGCGAAGACGACTACTGATTTCCCAATTTCTTTTTTGACCAAACTTATACCCACCTACCAGTGATACTAGCACACCATTATCCCAAACAGCAGGTAGATACACATCACTATTGGCTGCTGTGAATTCACTTTTATAAAGAGTTAATGCTGCTATTGCATACAATCTGCCCGTAAATTTTTGCTGGAATAAAAGCTCCAAGCCATAAGCGCGGCCTTTACCGTCACTTGTAACTGGTTCATTTCCTAATACTTCAAAACCGCCTCCTTTGTTAGCTAGTGAAATCTGATCTAAAATAGAAACAGGGTAATTAGCGTATTGTTTCCAGAATCCTTCTACTGAGAAACGTGCTTTTTTACTCACTAAATATTCTAATCCCGCAACTAAATGATCACTGCGGATGTAGTCAGTATTTTTATTAATAAAATCACCTTGATTATTTTGGAAACCTAAAACAGTATAAGGCAATATTTTAAAGTAACGTCCAACGGAAGCTGTTGCAGTCCACTTGCCATTCTCAGTTAATTTATAAGATGCAGAAGCACGAGGGCTCAATGTCTTATATATTTCATTTCCGTTGTCAGTAAAGGTATTTCCATCGGCGCGCAAACCTACTGAAAGTCCTAAACGATCTTTTAAAAATCTACGGGATGCCTGTGCAAATAATCCGTAACGGAAAAAATTAAGTGCGGAAGAAAATTCGCGATTGTTTACTACATCACTTGTTGTGTTTTTATAATTAGCGTTAAGCGCTAAAGCTCCATATTGCACAGACCAATCTTTATAATATTTTTTAAGGCTCCACCGAAGGCGACTTTCGCGTTCGCGAGCATCATTTTTAAAGTAAAGTCCGGTTTGATTTATATTGTCGGAGTACTGATTGAATTTATTAAGGAGTAAATTATTGCTCAAAGTCATAGTCATAAAACCTGAGTTATCTTTTAATCTTCTTTTCCAACCTATTCCCGTTGTATTAGAATATTGATTAATCACAGGCACACGCTCCTGTAATGATTTTTGTTCTGGATCATATTCTTCTAATTCATTAATAGAAAAATCATCAATTGCTCCTACACCGGTAATATAAATATCATTGTAGTCATCTAATTTATGATTTACCTTAAACTGATAATCATAATAATCTGGTAGGAAAGGAAGGCCAATCGCTTTGAATAATAGCTGTAAATAAGAACGACGAGCAGAAGCGATAAAAGTTGTTTTAGCTGCTTTGTTTGAGTCTTTGTCTGCCTTGCTTCTAAATAAAGGACCTTCTGCCGTAAGAGCGGCTTCGCTTGAACTTAATCTGAAGTTTCCTTGGAATTTTTTAGTGTTTCCCTTGCGTTGATCAAATTGTAGTACACCGCTTAGTGCATTATCATATTGAGCCCCAAAAGCACTAGCAGTTAAAGTTACTCCTTTAAAAAAAGAAACGTTTAATAAGCCAACAGGGCCGCCGGCACTTCCTTGTGTAGAAAAGTGATTGATATTCGGAATTTCAATGCCGTCTAAATAATAAACATTTTCATTGGGTGCACCGCCACGTATTATTATATCGTTTCTAAATCCTCCTACTGAACCAGATACGCCCGGTAAGGTTTGTACTACTTTGGCTACATCATTATTTCCACCAGGGTAGGAGGTAATTTCTTCTTTACTTAGTTTTTGTATCGATAGCGGTGTTGCTTCTGTTTTTTGGAAAGGATTTGCGCGAATAACAACCTTGCCTAGGCTTTTATTTTTTTCATCTAAGTCAAAGTCTAATGCAATATTACCTTCTGAACGTACAATGACTCCAAATCGAGTTTCGCTTTTAAAACCTATAGATGTACAACTAATATTATACGTTTTAGGTGGAACACCTGTAATGGTATACACACCCTTTACGTTTGATTTACCTACTAAGTTTGTGCCTTCTATTCTTACACTAGCGCCAATTACAGTTTCGCCAGTTTTTTTACTTTTTACAGTACCGGTTAAAGTACCAACTGATTGAGCCGAAATTGTAAGTGTACTGAATAAGATAAATATTATTGCAAGTAGGTGTTTAAACATAAACGCAAATGTAGCGTTTAGTAAATTGTATTATTGGTTGAACAAAAATTATTTTATTTTGACAGCAATTTTTCTGATATGCCCTGAGCCTAAGGCGATTCTTGCGTTTAACAGAACAACATTTTTATTATTTTTAATTTCTATTAAATATTGTCCAGGATCAATATGCCCGGTGCTAAGTTGGCCATTTTTTCTTAAGTTGTAAGTGAAAGTATGAAATCCACTTTTTAATGAAATGTGTAAGTCGTTTGTTTTAGTTTCAGGTTTAAATTGAAAATTAATTATTGATGTAATTGAATCCATAATTACTTTGTTGCTATCTGCCTCAATTAAAAGGTAGTCATTTTCAAGTCCTTTACCTTGAGTAATATCCTGAGATTTTAGAAATTGTATTTCGTCTCTTGGAGCATTTTGGCAACCAAATATGAAGCTTGTTAAAATAAAAATTAAAGTAAACCGAAGCATTTTATAACTTACTCTCCATTACAACAAAAGGAATCAACATTTCCTCTAAGCTTACCCCACCATGCTGGAAGGTGTTTTTAAAATATTTTACGTAATGATTATAATTATTAGGATAGCAGAGGTAGCCATCATACTTAGCAAAGATGTACGACGAGTTTAAGTTAGGTTTTGGTAATCCAATGCTCTCAGGCGAGCCTAAATAGCAAACTTCTTTTTGATCGTAATCTAAATTTTTGCCGTGTTTATATCTGATATTGGTTGTTGCATCTCGATCGCCTTTTACTTTGTGCGCATTTTTTACGCGTATGGTTCCATGGTCTGTTGTTACGATAACCGTAATGTCTTTATCAGCAATTTTTTTAATTGCCTGGTGAAGCGGAGAATGCTCAAACCAACTTTTGGTAAGCGAACGGTAGCTCACTTCATCATTTGCTAGTTCTTTTAATACTTCAAGCTCCGTGCGCGCATGGCTTAGCATATCTACAAAGTTGTAAACGATTACGTTGAGTTTGTTTTGTAATAAATTATGAATATTATTTACAAGTTCTTCGCCTTTCTCGTGATTGGTTACTTTGGTGTAGCTATGCTTCATATCACCATAACCCATTTGGCTTAGTTGATAGCTTAGGAACTTATGTTCAAACATATTTTTGCCTCCACGCTCGGCATCGTCTTTCCATTCATTAGGAAATTCTCTTTTGATATCCTTGGGTAGCAATCCTGAAAAAATACTATTGCGGCTATACTGTGTAGTGGTAGGTAATATAGAAGAAAGCATTTTTTCTTCTTTTAATCTAAAACTTTCAGAGAAGGCAGGTTCGATAATTTTCCATTGATCATAGCGTAAATTATCAATCAATAAAAAGAAAACAGGTTTGTCATCTTCCAAGTGAGGCTGCAAATATTTTTCAAACATCTGATGCGAAAAAATAGGAGCGTCTTCACCATTGGTAATCCAATCTCTGTAATTTTTTTCTATGAATTTGCACCATTCATTATTGGCTTCATCTTTTTGACTTTGGTACACCTCCATCATTTCAGTATTGCCACTGTTTTGTATTTCAAGTTCCCAATACACAAATTTTTTGTACAACTCAACCCACTCGTCATAGTTTGGGTTGGATTGCATAGTCATCATAAGATTGCGCAAATCGGTCATATAGCCACGTGTAGTTTGCTCACTTACCAAATCTTTTTTATCTATGATTTTTTTAAGCGAAAGCAAAACTTGATTGGGATTTACAGGCTTGATTAAATAATCTGCAATCTGAGAACCTATGGCTTCTTCCATAATATTCTCTTCCTCATTTTTGGTAATCATCACCACCGGAAGGTTTTGATTTATTTCTCTTATTGCAGATAGAGTTTCTAAACCCGTCATGCCTGGCATGCTTTCATCTAATAAAACTACATCAGTTGGGTGCTCTTTAATATGCTCCAAGGCGTCGTATCCATTGGTTACTTTTTCTACCTCATACCCTTTTCCTTCCAGGAAAATTATCTGCGCTTTTAATACTTCAATCTCGTCGTCTACCCAAAGAATTTTTACTGCCATAGTTGATTGTAAATTTAATAGTCTGTTCCTTTATTTAACTGCGATTAATGATTAACATTGTGTTTTAACAAGATTTTCGGCTTTAGCCAATTGTACCCATGCCCATACGTAAAATTATAAACGACCCAGTCCATGGTTTTATTACCATCAATGATGATTTAATTTATGGTGTATTATCGCATCCCGCTTTTCAGCGTTTGCGTCGCATCAAACAAATGGCCTTGGCGTATCTTGTTTATCCAGGTGCGGTGCATACTCGCTTGCATCATGCGTTGGGCGCCTATCATTTAATGTGTACCGCAATTGACGAGTTGCGCTTAAAAGAGGTTGAAATTACCCCCGAAGAAGAGCAGGCAGCTAAATTGGCTATTTTGTTGCACGATATTGGTCATGGTCCGTTTTCGCATGCGCTAGAAAATACCTTGGTAAATATTCATCATGAGATTATCTCAGAAAAACTAATAGAGTATTTAAATGGAGAGTTTGATGGAAAGTTAAGTTTGGCTTTGGAAATATTTAAAGGGACTTATCATAAAAAGTTTTTGCATCAATTAATCTCTAGTCAGTTGGATGTAGATCGCTTAGATTATTTAGCTCGGGATAGTTTTTTTACAGGAGTGAGCGAAGGTGTGATTGGTTATGATCGGATAATTAAAATGTTTGGCGTTCATAATAATGAGTTGGTAGTTGAAGAAAAAGGAATACACTCCGTAGAGAAGTTTTTGATTGCACGTAGGTTAATGTATTGGCAAGTGTACTTGCACAAAACGGTTTTGAGTAGTGAGTTGTTGTTGGTAAATATTTTGCGCCGTGCAAAAGAGCTTACAAGAGGAGGTAGTGAGCTCTTTTCAACTCCAGCCTTAAAAACATTTTTAGAAAATGAAATTACAGAGGACCAAATCCCTGATAACTTTATAGACTCTTTTATATTATTAGATGATAATGATATAGCAGCTTCAATAAAAGTATGGTCGCGTAGCGAGGATAAAATATTAAAAGAACTTTCGCTGCGATTATTAGACAGGAAGTTATTTAAGGTAAAATATTATAACCCAAAGGATGATCTAGACATTGATGCTATGCGAGCTGAGGTACAATCAAAATTTGGCTTAAGCGATGAGGAGATGCCTTATTATTTTAAGCAAGATGAAACTAGCAATATGCTATACTCGCAAAACACCGAAAGCATCAAAGTGCAACAGAAAAGTGGCAAGCTTATTGATATATCAGAGGTAGAACATCCGCTTATTAATTCAAGTATAACAGAGCAGGTAAAAAAATATTACATTTGTTTTGCCCAATAGAAAAATAAAAAATGAAGTTTAGTGCCAAACAAGTAGCCGCAGTCATTCAAGGCAAAGTTGAAGGAGATGAAAATGCCGTTATCAATGATTTTTCAAAGATTGAAGAAGCGCATGCCGGGGCATTGTGCTTTTTATCTAACTTGAAATACGAGCATTATTTGTACACTACCAAGGCGGCAATTGTAGTGGTGGCAGAAGATTTAGAACTGAAAGAAAAGGTAAATGCAACACTGATTCGAGTGGCTGATCCTTACTCCGCTTTTGCAAGCTTGCTAAAAACGTATGAGGCTATGACGAAAGTGGTAAAGTCTGGTATAAGTGAAAAAGCCTCCATTGCCGAAACAGCTCGTATAGGCGAAGATGTGTATATAGGAGATTTTGTAGTAATTGATGAGCATGCTCGTATTGATGGTGGCTCGCAAATTTATCCTAATACCTATGTAGGACAACATGCAAGAGTTAAATCAAATTCCATTTTGTACTCTAATGTAAATGTTTATTCTCGCTGTCAAATAGGGAATGATTGTATTATCCACTCTGGATCGGTAATTGGTTCCGATGGTTTTGGTCATGCACCCCAAGCAGATGGCTCATTTGAAAAAATCCCTCAATTGGGAATTGTGATATTGGAAGATAAAGTAGAGATTGGGGCAAATTGTGCTATTGATAGGGCCACTATGGGAAGTACGGTGATTAAAGCCGGAGCAAAATTAGACAATCTTATCCAAGTGGGTCACAACGCAATTATTGGAGAAAATACTGTGATTGCAGCACAAGCAGGTATTAGCGGAACAACAAAAATTGGTAAAAACAATATGATAGGTGGTCAAGCCGGAATTGTTGGTCATATTAGTACGGCTGCGGGCGTAAAAATTCAAGCGCAAAGTGGTGTAGGAAAAACAGTTTTGCAAGAAAATAAAAGTATTAGCGGCACACCTGCTGATGAGTACAGAAATACCTTGAAAAGTCAAGTAATTTTTAGAAAATTGCCTGAAATGGCAAAAAAAATAGAAGCTTTAGAAAAGAAATTGGATGAATTAAAGAAACCATCTTAAATTCACGACTGAAAAGCAAAGAATGTATCAAGAGAATCAGCATACACTGAAGGGAGAGGTTGCAATTAGCGGCGTAGGACTTCATACAGGCGAGCAGGTAAACATGACCTTGAAACCTGCACCCGCAGGAGCTGGGATTAAATTTAGAAGAGTAGATATTGAGGGAAAGCCTGAGGTTAAAGCCGATGTAAGTTATGTAACCGATACATCCCGTGGTACAACCATTGAGCACAATGGTGCCCGTGCTTCTACCATTGAGCATTTGTTAGCTAGCTTTTATGGTTTAGGTATTGATAATGCGATTGTAGAATTGGATGGAAATGAAGTTCCTATTTTAGATGGTAGCGCATTCCAGTTTATTGAGGCAATAGAAAAGGTAGGTCTTGAAGAATTAGACGCTAAGCGCATTTATATTTCGATAGAAGAAAATATTGAAATTACCGACGATGAAAAAGATGTAGAAATTGTTGCTACACCTTCGGCTGATTTGCGCATTACTACAATGATTGATTTTAATAGTAATGTATTAGGTACTCAGAATGCAACTTTAAAAAATATTAAGGATTTTAAAAAAGAAATTGCTCCTTGTAGAACGTTTTGTTTTTTGCACGAGCTAGAAGCATTGCAAGCTACTGGACTTATTAAAGGAGGAGATTTAGATAATGCAATTGTCGTAATTGATCGTCCGTTAGAAGATGGAGAGGTAGAACGATTGTCTAAATTGTTTAATAAAAAGGATATTAAAGTAGAGGATACAGGTATTTTAAATAATATCAAACTTCACTTTCCTAATGAGCCTGCACGTCATAAACTATTGGATGTATTAGGTGATATTTCATTGGCTGGTTATCCTCTTAAGATGAATATTTTTGCATATCGTCCGGGACATAAAACCAATGTAGATTTTGCTAAAAAAATAAAAGCCTACGTACGCAAGAACAATAAAATGTTAGGCGTTCCTGCTTATGATCCTTCTAAACCTGCTATTTATGATGTAAAATATATTGCTAAGTTATTGCCACATCGTTATCCGTTTTTGCTAGTAGATAAAATTATTGAGCTAAGTGATACTCATATTGTAGGGGTAAAAAATATTACGTTTAATGAGCCCGAGTTTACAGGCCATTTTCCTGATAATCCTATTTTTCCTGGTGTGCTGCAGCTTGAGGCTATGGCACAGTGTGGAGGTGTAATGGTATTAAATTCACAAGGCGGTCCTGAAAAAAAGTTTGACACCTATTTTTTAAAAATTGATAACGCCAAGTTTAAACGCATGGTGGTGCCGGGCGATACACTTATTATGAAGTTAGAGTTAAAAGGTCCAATACGCAGAGGGATTTGCGAGATGCGCGGCTCAGCTTATGTAGGCAATAAACTAGTTTGTGAAGCTGATTTAATGGCACAAATTGTTCCTCGTAAAGAAGAAGCTTAAATGCAAATTACGCTCGATAATATAGGCGTTCATTTTGAGAACCGTTGGGTGTTTCGAGGCGTTACACAAAGCTTTAAATTAAATGATAAGGTAGTACTCCTAGGAGAAAACGGTAGCGGAAAATCTACCTTGCTCAAAGTGTGTAGTGGTTTCCTTTCGCCAGACGAAGGTGAATTTTCTTTCTTAAAAGATAAAGTTGTAATTGAGAATTTAGCTTCGCATATATCCTTATGCGCTCCTTATATTGAGTTAATTGAAGAGATGACTTTGCAAGAGTTTTTAGAATTTCACTTTTCTTTTAAGAAAAGTTTAGTGCCTATTCAAGAGATGATTTCCATTATTGGTTTAAGCGGAAAAGAAAATGAATACATTGAAAATTTTAGTAGCGGTATGAAACAGCGCGTAAGTTTAGCACAAGCTTTTTTTGCCGATACTAAATTGCTTTTATTAGATGAGCCTTGCTCTAATTTGGACGATAAAGGTTTTACCTTATACAATACTTTATTACAAAACTATTGTGAAGGTCGTATTGTAATTATTGCTAGCAATGATTCCAAAGAATACGCAGCTTGTAATAAGCAAATTCGTTTAGAAAATTTTAAGTAGATATGCTTTCAGCGCCTATGTTAGTTTTATGGCCAACAAGCAGGAGTGGAGTGTGTTGGTAATTATACAAACACTGGTGAAGTATTTTTATTTTCTATACTTTTTTTGATAGGCTTCATCTTCTACCATATCCATATAAATATCCTCAACATGCTCACGCGCCCATTTAAATTTTCTTAAAAATTTTAGGCTATGTTTCATAGTAGGGTTGTGCTTGAAACAAAGAATGTTCACTTCATTGAATAGGTATTCCCAACCATAATATGCTACAAGGCTTTCTAATATTTCTACAAGTTTTACGCCATGCAAGGGATGAGCGAGTTCTTCTTGGGTGGCTTGTCTCCTGATTTTTTTAGCAGGTGGTTGACCATGCGGATCGTCTTTTGTTTTGGGTTGGTCGGTGGGTTTGTTCTCGCTATTGCTTTCTGTGTCCATGCATGGCCTTGTATTTAATTGCTCTGCAAATCAAATTTACGCTTTTATTCCTGCTTGCTGGTAGGTAAGTTGATTAGAGGTTCTTGCGCTAGTTGGTTCCAAATTTCGCCCACAGTTTTGGAAATTTATTTTTCAGGTCATCTCCTTCCTCATCCCATTCGTCACCAGTAATTTCGAAATTCTCTTGAATGCCTGTTGGCATTTCATTGCCACTCATCTTTTCGTAAACATCAGTTGGTACGTAACTCAATCCTTCCCAATCTCCATCGTTCGTTTCAATAAGTTCAGATAGAGACTCAACATTGTCAACTGCCTTTTCGAAAATTGTCTTTCCTTGACCAATTAGCCAACCTCTAAAATCTGAAAAGCTGTCGTCTGAGCAACCTCCATTTATTATATATGCCGCAGCCCAAAAATCCCAATTATAAACTTCACCTCTTAAAGTTCTAAATTTATTGTCGAACTCTAAAACTTCTATTGCTGTCAGTTTTAATAACTCTTTTTCAAGTCCGGCTTGTTGTTTTTCGTAGTCGCCAGAACTATTTCTTTTTGTAGTTGAAATAATCTCCCAGAATTTTTCAGCATTCATTAATTTTACGGAGTTCTCACCTGTTTTTTTTTCGTCAGGTGTTGGTTCTGATTTTTGTGATTTTTTTCCAAATAGATTATCGAAGATTCCCATTTTTTCTGTTTTATTATTTGAAGTGCAACTCAAACTTAAAATTGTAAATATTATTAGTAATATATTTTTCATTTTTTGAATTGTGGCTAACGTCCCGGTATATGCGTAGTCAGCCCGCATAGGGCTGATTACCGTATATACATTGTTAGCTTCCGTTTTCTTTTTTAATTCATTTGTTGTTTAATCCAATTTGAAAGAATTTCGTCATTCATCTTAACTGAATACTCTTCAATCATCTTTCCAATTTCTTTATCGTTATTACTATATTTTAGTGCCGACATTAACACTCTAATTCCAAATTTACGATAATCATTTCCTTGTTCTTTTTTACCTTCTTTTTCGTAAGCATCTCCATAAGAATAGGCAAGGTTTCCAATATGAACTAAATTTGAAATAGTATTATTTTTCATGTTTTCTGATTTATCTATTTCGAATGCCTTTTCTATATTCTTTTCACCTTCTTCTACTTTGCTTTTATTGATTTGACTTAAACCTAAGAATTGATAATTAACTGCAAATTCAGGTTGAACCTTTATCGCTTCTGTAAACCAATTTATTGCTTCATCGTAATTTCTTATTTCATAGTAATTATGTCCCAATGCACTTGCAACTCCTTTGTGATTTGAATCAATTTGTAGAGTTTCTTTAAATTTCTCAATTGACATTTCATATCTTTTTATGCCTTCTTCTTCATTTCCCTCTTCCATAAACTTTCCAGCATCTAAAGAAAATGTTACACCTTCATTGAAAGTTTTAAAAGCCTTTTCTTCTTTTGATTGGCTGCATCCAAATAAATTGAAAAGCATAATTGATAATATTAAAGCGATTTGTTTTGTCATTGCTATTTTTTCTTATTAGCCGAAATTAGATTTTATTAATTACTGATTTCGTCGAAATGTAGGATTCCTGTTTTTTTTTATTTTTAATGGAAGCTAACATCCGTATATACCCATTACGCATATATCCTATTGTTTATATACGTCCTATATCAGGTATATGCGCAAGTTTAGTTCAAATATAATAAAAACATCCTACTCCAAGCGCTCCACAATCCACCCACTATTATCTATGAGCGTACTTACTTTAAACCGTTTGTTGGTTTTCTTTTGTATCTCGTTACAAAGGCGCTGGGGTGTGGAGCTTTTCCAGGTAAAATCTTTGCGCGGTATTTCAATGCCGTTTTTGGGTTGTAGGTTTTCTATGGCTATGCGCACGGGGTGTTTTTTGTTAGAGGGCGAGCAACGTCTCACTTTTTTTGCAAAGTTGACGTCGCACTTTTTTTGTGTAAAGAATTGCTTTGGAAAACGCAACGTCCAACCGCATAAATGCTGCGGAGACGATGGCTAAGAATATATTAGAGGAGACGTTGCCAGGAAAAATGTTTTTATGCTTTGCCGTAACCTTCCATGTTTATGGTTAAAGCGGGTAATAAACATGGAAGGTTTTTTGTAAGTGTTTCGGCGATGAGACCAACACCGGCGAAGTGAAATTTATTTCAAAGCTTCCAGCAAAGTATTGGCTGCTAACTTTCCTAATTCATTAGAGGCTAAAGGACTTGCTCCTGTGATTAGTTTGCGGTCTGCAACAACTGTTTTATCCGATTCGGTATTCACAATAGTAGCGCCTAAGTCTTTTAGTCTTTCACTTACGCCCGAAGTCATATCGCCCGGTAAATAACCAATCATTGGCGTTTGTTTATCAATGGCGTCTGGGAATACAGCCATTTTATATCCTTTATAAATAAACTCTTGACCGTTTAAGGTCGTAGATAAAAACGAACCTGGTCCGTGACAAAGGCTAATAGTAAACAAATCATTTTGATGTGCCCAATGCAATACGGTACCTACGTTCTCATCTTCAGGAATGCCTATCATTGCACCATGTCCGCCCGGTACAAATACGGCAGCATAAGATGCGGTATCGGTTAATGAAGATCCTAGAAAGTCTGTTAAGCTCCTTGGGTTTTCAAAGCTGTTTTTCAATTCATCGTATAGGGCTTGTACGTTTTCATCCTTTTTAGGAAAGGCCCACATTTCAAATACAACGGGTTTTCCTGTTGGGGTAACTATTTCAAATTCAAAACCTGCATTCTTTAAATGCAACATAGGTAATAAGGCTTCTATGGGGTGGTTACCGGTAGAGAACAATTTATCATTCTGCATTTTAAGGTTTTTCTGTTCGGTAAAAACGACTAGTATCTTTTTCTTAGCGCCTTGGTATTTTTCATACGTAACATTTTCAAAATCACTTACATCAACTGTGCCTAGCATAAGCGCTAGTTTTGACGGGCTGTAAGAGCCATCTGCTTCAAGCTTGGGTCTGGTGGTTATGTATATCGCAATGGCGGCTATGAGTATTACGCTGGCTAATCCGATGAATATTTTCTTTATCATAATCGTGTCTTTCTTTTTTTATTGAAACACAAAATTAGTGAGCGACCGCGTGCTAAAAATTGATGTATGGTAAGAAACTATTCGCTGGCTATTTCTTTTCGAATGCGGCTCAAGCTCTCGGTAGTGATACCCAGGAAAGAGGCAATGTGATAATTTTTTACGCTTTGTTCTATACTGGGGTATGATTGCACAAATATTTTATAGCGCTCTTTGGCACTTAGGGTTAAGCTTTCCAATTTGCGTTTTTGAGCATTGGCATAGGAGTATTCCATATTGCGGATATGAATTTGGCTTAGGATCGGTACTTCAATGAGCAAGGCGTCAAAGTCTTTTTTTGAAACACCATAAATCGTAGCATCTTTAATGCACTCAATATTAGACAAAGCAAGCTGGTCGCCTTTGCCAAATAGAGCAATGTAATCGCTAATCCACCAACTGCTTACGGCAAATTGAAGCGTATGTTCTTTGCCATTATCCTCCACAAAAAAGGTGCGTAAACAACCGGAGCGGATATAAAAGAAATCTTTTACGCTTTCACCTGCCTTTAAAAGGAACTCACCTTTTCGGAGGGATTGCTTTTTCAGCTTGTTTAGTATAAGCGTCTCTTCATTTTCTGAGAATGAAATGTCTTTAAATATTTCTTTTAAAATTTGATTCATTTGGGAAGTTCAAAATTAAGTGTTGTTTTGGGAAAATGAGATTAGTGTTTCTTTTTAATATGAAAAAAGGAGATAGGGGTATAGCTTTATAAAATAACTTATTTTAGCACCCGCGTGAACAACAAAAAACAAATAAGAGCATGGACCTTTTACGATTGGGCTAATAGTGCTTACTCCTTAGTTATTACGTCTGCTATTTTTCCTATTTACTATGCTGCTGTATTGCCAGAGGAGGTAAATATTTTTGGTACTCTAATGAAAAGAGGAGATGTTGCGGCTTATTCTATTTCGCTTTCTTTTTTAATTATTGCTATTCTTTCACCCGTACTTTCCGGTATTGCGGATAGTAGAGGGAATAAAAAATCCTTTCTTAAATTCTTTTGTTACCTAGGGTCTTTAAGTTGTATTGCGCTATACTATTTTACTAAAGAAACAGGGCTTTATTATGGTCTTGGATTTTCCATATTAGCATCCATAGGTTTTTGCGGGAGTCTAGTTTTTTATAATGCCTACCTGCCTGAAATTGCTAGCAAGGATAAGCAGGATAATGTAAGTGCACGCGGTTTTGCTATGGGATATATAGGTAGTGTAATACTAATGTTGGTATGCCTAGTATTTGTACTTAAATATGAACCAAGTCTTGTGCCTATGCAATGGTCTTTTGTAGCAGTAGGTTTGTGGTGGTTTGGTTTTGCACAAATAACGTTTCGAGGATTGCCTGATGTGCCAGACACGGGCAAGAAGATCTCATTAAGTGATGGTTTTAGAGAATTAAAAAAAGTATGGCATCAGCTTAAGGAACTACCGAAGCTAAGCCGTTTCCTGATTTCCTTTTTCTTTTATAATATGGGTGTACAAACGGTAATGTATATGGCTACTTATTTTGGAACAGACGAGCTCAAAATGGAAGCTGGCCAACTCATTATTACTATTCTAATTATTCAACTCGTTGCAATTGGTGGAGCCTATTTGGCTGCATTTATATCTAATAAAATTGGCAATATAAAAACCCTTTTAGGCATGTTGTTTATTTGGATAGGAATTTGTGCTGGTGCTTATTTGACCAAAACGGTAGTTGAGTTTTATATACTAGCATTTGTGGTTGGATTAGTAATGGGAGGCATTCAAAGTTTATCTCGCAGTACTTATTCTAAAATGCTGCCGCTTGATACTAAAGACACCGCTTCTTATTTTAGTTTTTATGATGTGTGCGAAAAAGTCGGTATTGTAATAGGCACCCTAACCTTTGGATTGGTAAGCCAATTAATGGGTGGCATGCGACAATCTACTTTAGCCTTGGCTGTTTACTTTATTTTAGGCTGTATCGTTTTGTTTACTTTGCTAAATAAAGAAAATACATTATCAAATCATCAAATCCCGAAATCATCAAATTAGAATTATGAAATTACATACAATAGACGCAGGACAATTTAAACTAGACGGTGGAGCTATGCATGGCGTAATTCCTAAAAGCATGTGGAATAAATATAACCCGGCGGATGATAATAATATGGTTACCTGGACTATGCGTTCTTTATTAATAGAAGATGGTGATCGTAAGATTTTGATTGATACGGGTATGGGTGACAAGCAAAGTGATAAATTCTTTGGATACTATTATCCTTCGGGTCCAACGCTCATGGAATCTTTAACGGAAAAAGGATTTTCCGCTGAGGATATAACGGATGTATTTTTTACGCATTTACATTTTGATCATTGTGGTGGTGCCGTAAAAAAGGATGGGAGTTTATTATTCCCCAATGCTACACATTGGAGCACAAAGAAACATTGGGACTTAGCAATGAATCCTAATGCTAGAGAAAAAGCCTCCTTCCTAAAAGAGAATATTCTACCAGTAGAAGAAAGTGGCAAATTGAAATTCATAGAAGAGAAACAAGATATTTTTTTTACTGAAAATTTTAAAGTGCGATTTGTACATGGACATACAGCCTCTATGATGTTGCCCTTAATTAATTATAACGGACAATGGATATTATATACCGCTGATTTGATTCCTGCCAAAAGCCACATTTCTATGCCCTGGGTTATGGGCTATGATATGCAACCTTTAGAAACCTTAAAAGAAAAACAAGCAATTATACCTGAAGCTTTTGAAAATAATTGGTGGTTCTTTTTTGAGCATGATGTAAATAATGCTTGTTGTAAGTTGATAAAAGATGATAGAGGTAGAGTTAGAGGCGGCGAAAATATCGAGATTGATTGATTTTGGGTTTTGAGTAGGCCATTTGTAATTCTTAATGCAAGAGATGGCTCTATTTCGTAAATGTATTTCTTTGCAAATGCTTATAAATAATCAATCGGATTTAAATAAAATATTTTTCGTTCGCCTTGCACAGATTGATCAATACGCCAAGGGTAAGGAATAAGAGTAGCAATGGTATAATGCAGGTGAGGAGCTTTTCCTTTGGCATTGCCACTAGCACCTACCGCACCAATTTTAGTTTTTTTATTTACAAAAGAATATTGTTTCGTATTTATTGATTTTAAATGAGCGTAATAATGCATTCTCCATTTCGGGCCTAAAATCAAAACATAATTGCCGCCCATGCTATTATGTCCTGTTCTTATTACAATTCCTGCAGTTCCCGAATGAATGGGAGTGCCACTTTTGGCAAAAATATCGACCCCTTTGTGCGTACCTGATTTTCCCCATGGATAAAACCAAAATGACTTTGTATTATAGTCTTTGTCAGTAGCACCTTGAACAGGCATTTTTAAGTTTTGAGGTATTGCAATGCCAAGACAAAGAATAATTAATGCTGTAAAGCTTAAGCGTTTAAGAAGCTTCTTCATTACACAAATTTATTGGCAGGTAAATGCTTATGAGATTAGCCACCGTTAAAATACAAATAAGGGAATGCTAAAAAATAGAAAAACCTGCTCCTTCTCGCAAAGCAAGACGACGCAGGTTTAAAAAAGAAATAAAGGTATAAAAAAATCCGTCCCCAACATTAGTGAGGACGGATTGTCTTTTTTAATATATAAATACTATTTCTTAATTGATAGAAACCAACTCTAAGTCAAATGTCAAATCTTTACCAGCTAACTGATGATTTGCGTCTACTTTAATTTTTTCTTCTGCAACTTCTACGATAGTAACTGGTATTGGTTGACCATCGGGCGTTACCATTTGAAGCATCATACCTATTTCTACTTCTTTCATTTCTTCAGGAAGTTGAGCACGATCTACTGCAATTACATTTTGCTCATTTTTTTCGCCATAGGCTTCAGCACATGGAATGTTTACGGTTTTCTTTTCACCTACTTCCATATCCAATACACCATTGTCAAAACCAGGAATTACCATTCCAGATCCTACTGTAAACTCTAATGGGTCGCGTCCTTCACTGCTGTCAAATACTTCACCTTCGGTAGTTAAAGTTCCTTTGTAGTGTACTTTGATTTTATCTCCGCTTTTTACTTTACTCATAATTTCTATTTTACTGCTGTCAAACCACACATAGCACGTCCAATTTGACAATTCAAGGACGCGAAAGTAAGAATGACTTTAAGGAAAGAATGTTATTTGGTGTATTATTTAATGAAATAATCCGTTAAAACTCGGCGTGTTCTCGTTGGTCCATAAAAGTTTGAATAGTTAGTTTGTTCAATTAAACCAATACCTGGAGCGTATAATTGCTCGGTTAATGATCCGGTCTCACCGCTTTGAAGCAAATCGTCTAAGCCATTTTTTAGTCTAAATGCTCTAATTTGTTTTCCCTGAAAAGGGTAAGAAGTAAATTCCTCTGATACTCTTCTTTCATCATCACGTTGCGCATCATTAAGGCTTGGCCACATATCCCAGCTCATCCCTTTTTTCATATCTGTTTTATACAATATGCTTGGGTGATCACTTCTAAAATCTCTCTCCAATAGTTCTTGATCTTTTTCATACCAAAAGAATTTATAAATATTGTTTCCTTGTTTTTGCTCAACAACAAAGGCCGCTTGATCTTCGGGAAGTACAGTGTCTTTTACAATCGTAATGGTTACTAAGCGTTTGCTGCGAAGGCTATCCCATATATTATTGTAATAATAAGTTTCCTCATAGATCCAAGTATTACCTACAGCTAATAAATAATTAGATTTTTTAGTTTGCGGATAATTTTTTTTTGAACAGCTACCGAAGCTTGCTGCTAATAATAAAATTGTAATGCCGTAAATGAGTTTGTTTATTTTCATATTACAAATGTCAAAAGTAAATATTGCATATAGTAGAAGAAACGTACTGAATGCTTGGACATTTTAGCTTTGCAGGCTGTGTTCTTCATTTTGATAATATTCAATGACCTCCTTAAGGATACCATGCAGTTCATTTACATCTAGTGTATCAACTAATCGATTTCTAAATTGCTTGGCATGAGATAGTCCTTTAAGATAGTTTGCGTAATGTCTTCTCATTTCTACAATACCTAATCGTTCACCTTTCCATTCAATAGAAGTGTCAAGGTGTTTTTTACAAACACGTACACGTTCATCAATGGTTGGTTTTGGTAAATGTTCTCCTGTTTTTATAAAATGCTTTATTTCTCTAAAAAACCATGGGTTGCCTATTGTGGCTCGTCCTATCATTACGCCATCCACTCCATATCTATTTTTGTATTCCACCGCTTTTTCAGGAGAATCTATATCTCCATTACCAAAAATGGGTATTTTGATACGAGGATTGTTTTTAATTTTTCCTATCAAGGTCCAATCTGCCTCTCCTTTATACATTTGAACCCTTGTTCTACCGTGTATAGATAGGGCTT
The DNA here is from genome assembly GCA_937981995.1 of uncultured Chitinophagaceae bacterium. Lineage (GTDB taxonomy): Bacteria > Bacteroidota > Bacteroidia > Chitinophagales > Chitinophagaceae > JAGNRR01. The sequence continues at coordinate 22,973 of CALJNC010000010.1, read as the reverse complement.
TGATTCCTACATCCTGTAAACGCTCAGCCACTTCTTCGATATTTAACGAAGAATTATCCCAACCTAAGCGCGTTTTTACAGTAACTGGAATATCTACCGAATCTACTATGGCCTTGGTCAATGAGATCATTTTAGGAATATCCTTTAAAATACCAGCTCCTGCACCTTTACAAACCACCTTTTTTACGGGGCAGCCGAAATTAATATCAACTAAATCGGGGCCAGTAGCCTCACAAATCTGTGCTGATAGTATCATAGCCTCCTCATCTCCACCAAAAATTTGGATGCCTACAGGGCGTTCTTCAGGGAAAATATCTAGCTTTTCTCTGCTTTTTATGGCATCTCGGATCAAGCCCTCTGAGCTTATAAACTCAGTATATACTACATCTGCGCCAAATTCTTTGCATAAAGCCCTAAAAGGAGGATCACTAACATCTTCCATGGGGGCTAATAATAAGGGAAAGTCAGGCAACTCGATATTTCCAATACGAACCATGCACCAAAGGTAAGCCGTTTGTTAAAAATAAACTCTTAACCATATGATAATCAATTAATAATACAAATTGATTATTTTTGCCGCATTCTTAATTAAAAAACATACTAATATGAACATTTTAGATTCTTTAAAAGGTCTGGTAACAGACGAACTTGTATCAAAAGCAGCTGGAGCACTTGGTGAGGACAGCGGAGCTATTTCAAAAGTAATGCAAAGCGCAATTCCTTCAGTATTGGGAGGTCTTATGGGCTCTGATTCAAAAAACCACGGTGACTTAGCTGGTTTATTTGGTCAAGCAGCAAATAATGATAACCTTATGGGTGACATTCTTGGTGGTCTTGCTGGTGGCGGTAACAATGCTGGTGGTGGTATTATGAGTTCTCTTATTGGAGGAATTTTTGGTGATAAAGTAGGAGGTATTGTAAATATCCTTTCTAACCTTGGTGGATTCAAAAATGGTGGTACTTCTAAATCTATTCTTGGAATGGTTGGAACAATGGCTGCTTCTCACTTTGGTAAAAAAATGATGAAAGATGGTTTAGGATTCGGAAGTATTTTAAATATGATCGGAGGTGAAAAAGAGGCTATTATGAAAGCTGCTCCAGCAGGAATGATGGATGCAATTGGAGTAAAAGCTGGTCCTTGGGAATCAGTAAAAGATATAGTAGGTAATGTAACGGGTGCAGTTACTGGTACAGCTGGTAAAGTAGTAGATGGAGCAGGAGGTGTTGTAAAAGGAGCTGCGGGAGCAGTAACCGGAGCAGCTGGATCTGTTGTAGATGGAGCAGGAAAAGTTGTAGGTGGTGCTGGTAATGTTGTAAAAGGAGCTGCAGGAGCAGTAACTGGAGCAGCTGGTTCTGTTGTAGGCGGTGCTAGTGATTTAGCTGGTGGTGCAGTAGACGGTGCTAAAAAAGGAATGAAATGGTTATGGCCATTATTGATATTAGGAGCTTTGGCTTTAGGAGGTATTTGGTTGTTAAACCAAGCAGGTTGTATGAGTTCAACACCTGGTGATGTTGTAGGTGGTGTAACAGAAACGGTAGGAGATGCTGCAGGAGCTGTAGGTGATGTAGCTGGCGATGCTGCAGGTGCTGTAGGAGACGCTGCAGGAAGTGTAGCTGCTGCTGCTGGTGAGCTTGTTGATGGTAACTGGGTTGTAACTAAAGGAGAAGCTGTTTCATTAAAAATGGAAGATGGTTCTGAAATTGCTACAACTAAAGGTTCAGTAATTGATAAGTTATACAACTTTGCAAAAGATCCAGACGCAATTGCTGATAAAACAAAAGCTGAAAATTGGTTCAACTTTGAAGATTGTCAATTTGAAACTGGTAGTGCTAATTTAAAAGCAACTGCTATGCCTCAAATCGAAAACGCAGCTAAAATTTTACAAGCTTTTCCTAATGTAAAAATTAAAATTGGTGGTTACACTGATAATACTGGAAACGCTGATGCAAACATGACACTTTCTGAAAACAGAGCTAAAACTGTTTACAATGCAATCATGAATAAAGGAGCTGCAGCTAGTTCGTTTGATGAAAAGCCTTTCGAAGGTTACGGAATTGAGCACCCAATTGGAGATAACAGCACTGATGCTGGTCGTGCACAAAACAGAAGAATTGCTTGTGTAGTAACAGCAAAATAATTTAAACATAATATAATCTACTTAAAGCTCGGCTTCGGCCGAGCTTTCTTATTTTTACTAACTACTATGGATAAAATTTTTCAAAAGACCAAAATTATAGCAACCGTTGGACCAGCATGCAATACATATGAAAAGCTATTGCAATTAGCCGAAGAAGGGGTAGATGTTTTTAGATTGAATTTTTCTCATGGTACACATAGGGATCACCAGGAAGTGATTAATCATATCAATAAAATAAACGAGGATTACACCTTTAAGATAGCCATACTTGGAGATTTACAAGGTCCTAAGCTTCGTGTAGGGCAAATAGAGGGAGATGGAGTTGCTTTAAGCGAAGGAGATGAAATACTACTAACCAATGAAGAAGTTATTGGCACAAAGGAGAAGGTATATATATCATACCCTGCTTTTTATGATGATGTAGAAATAGGCGAAACTATTTTCTTTGATGATGGGAAAATAGAGATGAAGGTAAAAAAATTGAATGCTGACCGCACGGTACTTATGGAAGTACTACAAGGAGGTGTTTTAAGTTCGCGTAAAGGGTTGAACTTACCTGAAACTAATATATCTATCCCTGCCATTACAGATAAGGATATAGAGGATATAAAATTTGCAGCTGTGCAAAGATTAGATTGGGTTGCACTTTCTTTTGTTCGTCACCCAGATGACGTTTGCAAGTTGAGAAAAATGTTACGTAAATTGGGTAGCGAAGCCAAAGTCATTGCTAAGATTGAAAAACCAGAAGTGCTTGATTGCTTGCGCGATGTAATTGTAGAAAGTGATGGTATTATGATTGCACGTGGTGATTTAGGTGTTGAACTTCCGATTGCTCAGGTGCCTTTGATTCAAAAAAATATAGTACGTATGTGTATCCATCGTGCTAAGCCCGTAATAATTGCTACACAAATGATGGAAAGTATGATTGAGCGTACAAAACCCAATCGTAGTGAAATTACTGATGTTGCCAATGCCGTACTTGATGGAGCAGATGCTGTAATGTTAAGTGGTGAAACCGCTGTAGGAAAACATCCGGAAAAAGTAATACGTACTATGAGTAATATTATTTATGAAGTAGAAAAAGAAGAAGATCTATATCATAGAGAGGATTTGACGCCTCAAGAACATTCACCTTCTTTTTTGTCAGATGCAGTTTGTTATAGAGCTTCTAAAATGTCAGTAGATGTAAAAGCCGATGCCTTAATTGGTACTACGCAAAGCGGTTATACTGGTTTTATGTTGAGTAGTTTTAGGCCCAAGGCGCCTTTATTTGTTTTTACCAAAACTAAAAGCTTAGTGCACCAATTAAGTTTGAGTTGGGGCGTGCGAGCTATCTTTTTTGAAGAACCTAAAGATTTAGATGATATTATATCAGATCAAATAGAGGAGCTTAAGAAAAGAAACATTGTAAAAGAAGGCGATGTGGTAGTAAGTACAGGTAGTACACCGGTAGCTGATCAATTACCAACCAACCTTATTAAGGTTACAAGAGTTAAATAATATTTTACATTCGGTTTAGGATTATTACGCATCTTTGCCAAGGTGTTTTCTCATACGATTTTAGGGGGTAAAAAAGATAATTGGCTTGTAGCTTTTTACGGCTACGGTCAGTCATATAAAGCATATGAAAAATTGTACGTTGAACTAAAAGATTCTCATAATATTATTATTATTGATAACCCGATGCAGGATGTTGAAGCAGAGATTCATCCTGATAATTTGAAGAAGTATATTGCTGATTTGTTTGTGCAGTACAATATAGAAATTTTTGATTCGGTTAGTTACAGTATGGGTAGTAGGTTCAATTTATGTTTGCCATTGTTATTCCCTAATCAATTAAAAAATATTTTTATAATAGCACCTGATGGTATTAAGTTTAATTTTTGGAATCGAGTTGCCATAAGTACGCCTTGGGGCAGGAGGATTTTTAAGTTTTTTGTTGAGAATGGATCTGTTTATATGAGTACACTTTTATTTTTTCATAAAATTGGGGTTGTAAATAAATCGCATTACGCTTTTAGCAAATGGCATATGCGTGATGATCGCAGTAGAAAAAGAGTATACAATGCTTGGATGAATATGCGTTTTATAAGACCCGACTTAAATGAAGTGAATAATCAAATTGAACGTAATTCTATTCAGCTGCGTTCTTACTTTGGTAAGCAAGATCCCGTAATACCACTATCAATTCAAAAAAGGTGTGTCCGATTTTTTCCAAATCAAAAGCATTATTTGCTGGATATGGATCATAATATTTTAAATGAAGAATTATTTGCCTTACTCGCAAAAGAATTAGCATGACCATTATTACCATAGCGTCGATATTATTATTTGCTTATTGCATATTGTTACTTTATTATAAGATTCAATGGGACGTAAGCCCAGATGTAGATAAAATATCTAATTACAAGCCCAAAACAAAAGTTAGCATTTTGATACCTGCACGAAATGAGGAAGATAGCATTGGGAGGCTATTAGATTCAATTTCCAGACAAAATTATCCTTCTAAACTGTTTGAAGTAATTGTAATAGATGATTATAGTGATGATCAAACAGCCGCTATTGCACAAACGTATAAGTCGGTTCGCTATTTTCATTTAAAGGATTGGATTGATGCTGATTTTAAAAATTCATTTAAAAAGAAGGCAATTTCGGAAGCAATTAAAAGAGCCAACGGAGAATTAATTGTAACAACAGATGCCGATTGTGAGGTAGGTGAAAATTGGTTACAAGCCTTGGTGCAGCACTATGAAAAAGAAAATGTAAAAGCGATAGCAGGTCCCGTATTATTTTTTGAAGCAAATTCCATTCTTAATGTTTTTCAGGAGTTAGATTTTATTACAATGCAAGGAATTACATCTGCTGTACTTTCTTCTCAAAAAGGAAGTATGTGTAATGGTGCAAATTTTGCGTATAGCAAAAAAGCTTTTGAAGAAGTAAATGGCTACGATGGCATTGATCATTTGGCTAGTGGCGATGATATGATGCTCATGCATAAGTTTTTTACAAGCTTTCCTGATAAAGTAACCTATCTAAAAAATAAAGAAGCTATTGTACTTACTGATCCAATGTATACACTCAAAAGCTTTTTGAATCAACGCATTCGCTGGGCAAGTAAAAATAAATCCCTTTCTGATGTTCGTATTAAAGTAGTTTTATTGTTATCCTGGCTCATGAATGCTGCCTTGCTTTTATCAATTGTTTCTTTGATACAAGATACGAATAACCTCCTGTATGTACTATTGCTGTTGCTTATCAAAGGTTTTGCAGAGTATTTTTTTAGCGGAGATGTGGCTCGATTTTTTAATAGAAAGAAAAGGTTATCATTTTTATTTATCTTGCAACCACTTCACATTTTTTATATGACGTTTGTGGGCATATTGGGAATGTTTAATACGTACACTTGGAAACAACGGAAAGTAAAATAGCAGCTAGTAATACGTCGGAATCACAACGTGTTTGGAGGCGCTTGCGAAAGAAAAAAATTGCCATGTTATCCATGGTAATCATTATTCTATTTATTCTGGCTGCCATATTTGCTTATCCTTTAGCAGGTGATAATTATCCTGATGCCAATCGTGTAATGTTAGAGCTTGCTACTAAGCCGCCGGGCTACCGTGCCAAGTTTTTTGTTGAGAAAGGGAGTCAAAAAAGTGATCAGAATTTTTTATCTAAATTATTACTCGGGGATAAAAATGCGTTGACTCATATACCAATAAAAAAGTTTGCTTTAGATCAAGGAATGCTTACCTATGACTATTACATTGATGATGAGTTAACGGAGAAAAAATCAGTTGCCCTAAATTCATTAATTACAACTAAAGAAGGTCAACCTCTTCTTGTTGAAAAAACTTATAAGTTTGGAACAGATCGTTATGGTAGAGATGTATGGTCTCGTCTTTTATTGGGTACTAGGGTTAGTTTAGCGGTTGGGTTTATTGCTGTTCTCCTTTCCATAAGTATTGGCTTATTATTAGGCGCTAGTGCGGGTTACTTTGGAGGTAGGGTAGATGCTTTTATTGTGTGGCTTATTAATGTGGTATGGAGTATACCAACCTTGCTTTTAGTATTTGCTATCACGTTTATACTGGGCAAAGGATTTTGGCAAATTTTTATTGCGGTAGGTTTGACTATGTGGGTTGGCACTGCCCGTTTAATAAGAGGGCAAGTTATGGGCCTTAAGGAGTTGGATTATGTGCAAGCTGCTAAAACTATGGGTTTTTCTGATGCGCGTATTATTCTAAAACATATTTTGCCTAATGTGATAGGGCCCACCATTGTATTGGCAGCAAGTAATTTTGCAACGGCTATCCTTATAGAAGCCGGCCTTAGTTTCTTGGGTATTGGTGTGCAACCGCCTGCGGCAAGCTGGGGCTTAATGATTAAGGAGAATTACAATTTTATTATTACCAATCGGCCTATGTTAGCCATTGTGCCGGGCATAGCTATTATGATTATTGTATTAGCGTTTAACCTATTAGGAAATGGATTACGCGATGCCTTTGATGTAAAGGAACGAGTTTAATTCCTTCTTATTCATCTGACTTGGTGCGCTCCTCTAACTTCTTCATTTCTTTTTCCCACTTTTTACTATTGCTATTATGTCTTAATTTAAATAGTCTGTCGGCGTCTTTTTTTGTTTGAGTTAGAGCTTGCTTTGTTTTCTTGTTGGATGCTTTGAGCCATTCTGAATCCTTTTTTATTTTTTTTGCTTCTAGCTCATTTCGTTTATTTTCTGCTAGTTCCATTAGTTCGGTATATTTCAATTCGCGCCCATGAGCCTCTTGTAAAACATTGAATAGTTTTACATGTTCTTTCATGCTTCTTCTGTAATCGCTAATGGAACTTAATTGTATTTTTCTTGCCTCTTGAGATTCTTTTATTTGCGCGCCGTAAAACTTAAGTAGGTCTCTATTTTTATCGTTCTGCCTTTTATATTGTTCTATATTTTTCAAATTTGTTTTATAACATAGCTGTTGTTTTTTAAGGAGTTTTATTCGTTGCTTATAAGCAGATACTAAGGTGTCGTAGGACGAGATGAAGCGTGCCATCTCTTTATTCAATTTATTAATTCTTACGTCTTTTATAATTGCTTGCGGTGTTTTTACTTCTTTGTCATAGTCATCATGCATTTCATATCGAGCACTTGTTTCAACGTACATAAATGAATCCGCTTGGTCATAGTAGGTAGCTGCAAGTTTCATTAATTCGCTGTTTTCTGATCTTAGCTTTTTTATCTTTTCTGCGTTTTTGTTTAATCTATTTTTTAAGACATTTATTTGACTATTTCTACTCAGTACGGAGTCTTCAATCCTTTTTAAACCAGAGTTTGTAGCGGTTAATGGATTCTTCATGGTTTCAATGCCATTAATGGTTTGTACTGAGTTAGGCACTTTCGCTTTTTTTAATTTGTCCTGTTTTTTATCTAATAAAGCTATGGCGGCAACGGCTTGTCTTTTTCTTGTTTTAAAAATGCTTTTCTTTGATTTATTGTCTTTGTCTAGTTCTTGTTTGTACTTTTTAAACGAAGCAGTTTTATTCTTATTTTTTTGCTTGAGTAAATTTATTTCACTCATTATCATTTTGCGTTGTTTTACTTGAATGTTCTTCGTGTCATCTAATTCTTTTTTTGCTTCATTTAAAACAAGACGTCCTTTACTCTTATTATATATTTCAAGTGATTGCCCAATTTGATAAATACTCTTAACATACTTTTTGCGTGCTAGCATAGTGGTATATCTTGGGTTAAATTCATAGGTTCTTTCGGCACTTTCTAACACCTGCTCGTCCCAATCAAGATCATTAATCTTACTTAGCTCTGTAAGTTGTTGTTCATCATTAATATTTTTTTTATTGAATTTTTCAATCTTGTCTTCGCCGGCCTCAAAAATTCTAAGAGGCAAAGCGGGTTCGCTCAATTGCCACATAGGATCAGCCGATAAATGCTCAGTTCTAAAAGTGGCAATGCTTGGTAAGAATGCCTTGCTGTTATATTTTTTTATGAACTTAGGTTTTTTAGCACTATAAAGTTTTTTGTTATTCACCTTAGACATTAGTTTTTGAAACCAATTGGGCTCGAGGGAAGTATAGCCTGCGCCAGCTGTAGCATCAATATAATGCCATTTTTTATCAAGCAGTACGGCATTCCACGCGTGGTTTGGTATAAAAAACTTGTCACCTTCATCAAACTTCCAATCTTTATAATATCCAATAATTGTTTGTGCGCGTATGCCGCTTTCTTTGCACATGGCAGTAATTAAATCAGCATAGCCACCACAAATTGTTTTACCTCTTTTTAAAACAGCATTTGGTTTATCAGTTCTAAGTTTTGATCTATGAATTGACTTTACATCATATTCAATATTATTAGTTACCCAATTATAGATAGCATTGGCTTTTTGATAATCAGTTTCAAGGCTATCACATAAAAAATGAGTTAGCTCTTTTACGTTTTTAGTAACTTTTTTAGGAGCTACTGTTCCAATAGTAGTGTCTACTTGGGCATTTGCCAAAACGGCAATAAAAAGAAATACTAAAAGAGTGCTTATTTTTTTCATAAGGGGTTACAGTTTATAAGTGGGTCATACTGGATTCGAACCAGTGACTTCTACCCTGTCAAGGTAGCGCTCTAAACCAACTGAGCTAATAACCCTTTTAATTACAAGGCATACTATCTCTGATTAAGAATTTGTATGACGGTTAATTTAATTGCAATTTAATAAAAAAAAGTCGCTTAAAAGCGACTTTTAGTTTTTGAGAGTGGGAGCTACAGGATTCGAACCTGTGACCCCCACGGTGTAAACGTGGTGCTCTGAACCAACTGAGCTAAGCTCCCTCAAAAGAAGTGCAAATATAAAATCATTCTTTTCTTTACCAAATAATTTAATGAATCTCTTCTGTGATTATTTGATTTACTTTTTCGGGGTCAAAATTTCTACTCTGTTTTATGTAGTTATCGCTATAACCTTCCATTTTACCTGCTTTATTTTGTTGCTCAAAAAGTATAGGTCGCTTTGAGCCTTTATACTTCTCAGTAAAGTAGGCCATTTTTTTCTCAGAAAGCATTCTAAGCCGTTGATTTCTCTCTTGCCTAATATTATTAGGTACAATAGGCTTCATTGTATCTGCTAGCGTGTTTTCACGCTCGCTATAGGTAAATACATGAAAATAGGAAACATCCAACCCATGTAAAAAAGTATAGGTTTCTTCAAAGTGTTTATCAGATTCGCCGGGAAACCCTACTATTACATCTACACCTATACAGCAATGCGGCATTAGTTTTTTGATTTTTGCCACTCTCTCTTCGTAAAGTTCTCTTTTATACCTGCGTCTCATCTCACCTAATATGTGATTACTTCCACTTTGAAGGGGAATATGAAAATGTGGCATAAAAGATTTTGACTGCGCAACAAATTCAATAATCTCGTCTGCGAGTAAGTTGGGCTCAATAGAAGATATCCTTACCCTTGGAATAAGGCCTTGGGCATCGATTGCTTTTGCAAGTTGCAAAAAACTTTCTTCTGTTTTTTTATTTCCATTAAATCCTTTGCCAAAGTCACCAAGGTTTACACCGGTAAGGATTATTTCTTTAATATTATTTTGCGCAAGCTCAGCTATATTGCCCAGTACGCCTTGCACACTATCACTGCGGCTATGGCCGCGAGCCATAGGTATGGTACAAAAAGAACAATTGTAATCGCAGCCATCTTGCACTTTTAAAAAGGTGCGGGTGCGATCATTATGCGAGTAAGCGGAATAAAATCCTTCTACTGCTTCAATATCACAGCTATGAATTTTACCCTGTGGATTATTCTCTAAATTTTTTAAATGCTCTTTTAGTTTAAACTTGTCCTGCGCGCCTAGTACAAGGTCTACCTCATCTATTGCGGCTATCTCTTCGGGCTTAAGCTGTGCGTAACATCCCGTAACCACAATTTTAGCATTGGGGTTTTTTCGTTTAATTTTTCTTACAATTTGTCGGCTTTCACGGTTTGCGTTATTGGTTACACTACAGGTATTTAGTACAAATACATCTAGGTTTTCTTCTCCCTTGACCTTTTGGTACTCATTGCCCTCTATTTCACGGCTAAGTGCTGAAGTTTCAGAAAAATTGAGCTTGCAACCTAGTGTATGAAATCCTATGTTTTTTACCTTACTCACAATAGGCAACAAAGGTACGTATTTGCGAAGGACATTAATCTTGAAAACGTCTAATCAAAAAGTAAAAAAAGAACAAAAGTTCATTTAACATTATTTATCATGGTATTTTACCTTTCGTCCTAGTTTTACATCAAATTCAACGCATCTAATTCTACATTTGTTTCCGAAATGAAAAAAATTATACTCTTCTTCGTTTTTGCCGCTATCTCTAGCTCGGCTTATGCTCAAGGCTCTGTTAAAGGAACTATACGTGATACGTCTTCTTTTCGCAATTTGCCTTTTGTATCTGTATCATTACTTACGCAGGATGATTCAACTTTGGTTCAATTTACTCGAACCGATGGTCAGGGTAAATTTGAGTTTAAGAATGTACCAGGAGGAGCATTTATTCTTCTTACAGCATACAGCAAATACGTTGATTATATAGATAATTTTACATTGAGCGATGGAGGAACTAAAAACTTTGGTCAGATACCATTTACACAACGAGCTCAGTTACTAAAAAGTGTAGTGATTAAAGATTATAAAATGGTGCGTATGAAAGGGGACACCCTTTCCTACTTGGCAGATAGTTTTAATGTGCGCAAAGGTGCCAACGTAGAAGACTTATTAAAAGTATTACCCGGCATGTCAGTAGATAAAGATGGTAAGATAACTGTGATGGGTGAAACCGTTCAAAAAGTATTGGTAAACGGCGAGGAGTTTTTTGGTTCTGATCCTACAGTTGCTACAAGAAATTTACAGGCAGATGTTGTAGAATCAGTAGAAGTGTTTGATCAAAAAAGTGAGCAAGCCGCTTTTACAGGATTTGATGATGGTGAAGAGGTAAAGACGGTTAATTTAAAATTAAAAAAGAAAAAGAGTCAAGGCTTTTTTGGAAAGGCAGAGCTTGGCGCTGGTTGGGAAGATCGGTGGGATAATCAAGCCATGATAAACTGGTTTGAAGGCAAACGACAAATTAGTGCTTATGGTCTTATGAATAGTAATGGTAAAACAGGTCTGGGATGGGAGGATAATATGACCTTTGGTTCTGGCGGAGGCGGCAGAATGTTTGGTGGTAACCGCGATACTAAAATTATAAGCAGTTTTTTTGAAGATGAAGAAGAAAATAACTTTGGAAATTTTGGAAGAGGCGCCGATAAGCCCGGTATAAATAAAACATGGACTGGTGGTGCACGCTATGCTAATAAGCTAGATGATGATAAGCATAGAATAACAGCTAATTATTCACAGGGTAGACTTACACAAGATTTAAATCAAAGATCATTTACTGAAAATATTACACCAGACTTTACAACCTTCAGAGATGATTCTACCGATACCAGAAGCGTGAAGAATGTACATAATTTAAAAGGACGATACGAGTGGAAAATTGATAGCTTAACAACGATTATTTATAACATGAATGCTCGATTGCAATTCAAAGACTATTTGCAAAATGCAAATACGCTAAATACTACAGATGCTGATGTGCCTATTAGTGAAAATGCAAGTAGTTTTAATAAATCAACGAACACAACGCGAGTTTCGAATAGTGTGACGCTCAATCGAAAATTAGGTAAAAAAGGTAGAACGCTTTCATTAATGGGAAGCCATACTTTTAATAAAAAGAAAGGAGAAGGCTTTTTAGAGAGCTCTAATTTTTTTGGAAGCACTTCTCAAAATATTGATCAGCGAAAACTTGATAATAGCACCGCTAACTCAGTAGTAGGAACGGTGAGCTATACTGAGCCGATACATAAAAATGTATTAATGCGTTTAGGTTATGGTATAAGTAAGGATAAAGCAGACTTGTCCACGATAACCCAAGATACCCTTGGTTTTTCAGCGGGTACTTATAATCGCAGAATTGATAGCTTGAGTAATGAATTTGATATGGATATATTGCGCAATAGTGGCTTGTTAGAGTTTATGTACAAGCGTAAAAAATTAAATCTAACACTAGGTACAGCAGTTGCAAATACTCGTTTTATTCAAAATGATTTGATACGAAATCAAAATTATGATTACAGCCGAATTAATCTTTTTCCCAACATGAGATTGCGTTATAAGTTTTCTCAGTTTAAAAGAATTGATATTCGTTATTCGGGAAGTACAACAAATCCTACTGCACAGCAATTGCAGCCAATTTTAAATAATACAAATCCATTAGAACTTACAATTGGAAACCCTGATTTGAAAATTGGTTTTCAGCAAAATGTACGGATTAATTACTTTACGTTTCAGGCATTGGAAGGCAAAGGAATGTGGGCTGGCGCCTCTATCCAAAATGCATTTAATCCGGTAGGTGTAAATAGAACGTTTGATTTATCCGGTGTTACCATCAATCGATACGTAAATCTGAGTAACAACTTAGTTGTTTCGTCTTGGATAGGTGGTATGATGAAACTAGGTAAGAAAGGCTGGGAGGGACGCTTAACAGCTTCTGGTAGTTTTAGTGATATGCCGGCTATTATTAATAGTATTGAAAGCCGCAATCAATCATGGAGTGCTAACTTAAAACCAACCTTTACGTATAATAAAGAGAATAAAATATTCTTAACTATAGAGCCAAACGTAAACTATAATTACACAAAAAATAATGTGGGTGTTGCACGTACAATTTCTTATTTCAGCTACTCTCCAACTTTAGGGCTTAGTTATTATTTGCCCAAGGAGTTTGAAATTGGTACAGATATGGATTACACATTCACTCCAGCAGTTGATCCTTACCCAGAACATTTTGATCGATTTATATGGGATGCTTATATAAGCAAACGCGTTTTACCTAAAAAGAACCTTGAACTACGTTTTCAGGTTTGGGATATCTTAAATCAAAATATAGGATATAACAGAACGTCGTCTAATAATTATAATACCGAAAACTTCTACAATACCCTCCAGCAATACTGGATGGTAAGTGCCGTTTGGAATTTCTTTTCTGGACCATTGGCTGAGTCAAAAGCCACCAGTAATAAATTCAACCATGGCCCTAAAAGAAGAAATAGAAGATAAACTTTAAAATAAATTGAAATGAAAAACTTATTCTTAATAGTACTTATTTGTTTAAGTAGTCTTGCGCAAGCGCAAAAAGCGCCTAGCTTAGTGCATAGAGGCAATGTAAAGTTTGAACGAAAGATAAACATGTTTAACTATGTAGATGCCATGTCTAAAGGTGGAAATGCCAGTTTTTTGGAAAGGGCAAAAAAACGCCTAGATAAGTACAAGGTAGATAAATTTGAAATGGACTTTAATAAAGAAGAAAGTTTTTATCAGCCTGAAAAGGATGGGATACAAGAGTTGAAGATGCCTTGGATTAGTATTTCGGCGGAAGTAAATAAAGTGTATTCAAATTTTAATACAAGTCAGACTGTTGCGGCCAAAGAGATTTATGATAAAAACATTTTAATTAAAGATTCCATGAAAAATTTTAAATGGAAAATCAAGGAAGAGTTTAGAACAATCGCGGGTTATAATTGCCGCCGTGCCGAAACAATTATTATGGACTCTATTTGGGTGGTAGCTTTTTACACAGACGCTATTATTGCTCCCGGTGGACCGGAATCATTTAATGGTTTACCCGGTATGATTTTGGGACTCGTAATGCCAAGGTTAAACGTTACTTATTTTGCTACTGAAGTAAAACCATATACCGATGCGAGAAGAGAACTAACACCACCAAAAAAAGGTAAAGAATATACAAACAAGAGTTTTAGCGATTACTTACGTTCCAACATGAAACAGTGGGGCAATTACTTAAATAGTATTCTTTGGTATGCTAATATCTAGCTGAAGTGCTATATAGTTCAGCGTTTCATGGCTATTTGCATGCCATATTGATGAATGCTAGGCTTATCACAAAACGAGGAGATATTATACTTATACGATAGATAAAAGGTCGCAATCCGTTACTTTTGCATCGATTTTTTGTATCGTGAAAGTTAAGATTATTAACCAAAGTCCATTCGCCCTGCCTGAGTATAAAACTGCTGATTCGGCAGGTTTAGATTTATGCGCATTTATTGATGAGCCTATTGAATTAAAAAGTCTTGAACGTCATTTAATTCCTACAGGTTTGTTCATTGAACTGCCTTCTGGTACTGAAGCGCAAATTCGCCCAAGAAGTGGTTTGGCTTTAAAGCGTGGTATTACTGTATTAAATACACCTGGCACAATAGATGCTGATTATCGCGGTGAGCTTAAAGTACTACTGGTAAACTTATCAAATGAAAATGTAACCATTGAACCAGGAGAACGAATAGCTCAAATGATTGTGGCGCGCTATGAAAAAATTACTTGGGAGGAAAGCGCTGAATTAAATGATACAAAACGCGGTGCCGGCGGCTACGGGCACACAGGTACTAAATAAATAAAGATTATGAATATTATTATCCCAATGGCGGGTCGTGGTAGTAGAATGAGACCACATACGCTTACAACACCAAAACCATTAATACCTATTGCAGGCAAACCAATGGTGCATCGAATTGTAGAAGATATTGCCAATAAAGTAAATCAAAAGATTGAGGTTATTGCCTTTATTATTCGCCGAGATTTTGGACAAAAAGCAGAGGACGATTTAAAAGCGGTTGCAAGTAGTTTTGGAGCAGAAGGTAAAATTTATTACCAAGATGTACCATTAGGTACAGCCGATGCTATTCTAAAAGCAGAGGATAGCTTGGCCGGTAATACTTTTTTAGCCTTTGCTGATACGCTATTCAAAGCCGAGTTTACAATTGATACAGAAAAAGATGCAATCATTTGGACACAAAAGGTAGAAGACCCTAGTGCATTTGGTGTAGTAGAGTTAGATGATGACGGTGTAATCGTAAATTTTGTAGAGAAGCCAGAAAAATTTGTTTCAGACTTAGCAATTATTGGTGTGTATTATTTTAAGGATGGCGAAAATCTTAAAAAAGAACTTCAATATTTGATAGACAATAATATTATGGCAAAAGGTGAATATCAATTGACCGATGCTATGGAAAATATGAAGCAAAAGGGGCTTAAATTTTATACGGGACAGGTAGAAGAATGGCTTGATTGTGGTAACAAAAATGCAACGCTGCATACTATGGAGCGTATGTTAGAAATTAAAAAAGAGCAAGAAACATTACACCATAGCACAGCAAAAATTGAAAACAGTACGATTATTGAGCCTTGTTTTATAGGAGAAAATGTAAGCATCGTAAACTCGGTAGTAGGACCTTATGCAAGTTTAGAAGCGGGTGCGCAAATTGATAATGCCATTGTAAAAAAGAGTATTGTAGGAAACGAATCAATAGTTAAGAATTGTATAATTGAGAATTCTTTGTTGGGAAATAATGTAAATTGTAACTCTAAGGCTGAGGAACTCAGTTTAGGAGATTTCTCATTCAGAGTATGATAGAAAAAATAACAAATATTGTTTTAATTGTAGCAAGTATTTTTATGCTGCAATCTTGCGGTAGTACTAAAACTGCTACTCAAGCAAGTAAGAAGAGTACAAGCACAGCTGGCAAATCAAACGGCTCAAGTAAAAAAGCAGAATACAATGCTTTTTTTAAAGCTGAAACAGAACGAATTAAAGGCAATAAGAAACAAGCGCGCACACTATACCGTGAGTTTGTAAAACGATTCAAATCCAATGGAGCCGCTTACTATAATCTTTCAAAGCTTGAGTTTAGATCATTCAACTTTAAAGATGCAGAGGAATATGCTGCGCGTTCAGTAGAATTAAGTCCGAAAAATAAATACTATTTAGAGCATTTTGCGGATGTACTTTCCTTAAACAAGAAACCCAAAAAAGCTGTTGGGATCTATGAGCAATTAACGGGATTGTATAAGGAGAATGCAGATACGTATAGATACAAAATGTATAAGATTTATTCGGATTTAGATGAATACGATAAAGCTTACAAAACCTTAGACTTACTTGAACAAAATTGGGGAGTGTCACCGGAGATTACAATGCAAAAAGTGGATCTTTTGCTAAAGCAGAAGAAAGATAACTTGGCCATTGAAACGGTAAAAAAATTAGTTGAAACAGAACCGCGCAATGCTGAGTATAAAGAAAACTTAGCAAGTTTGTATGACAAGTTGGGCCGTAAAGAAGAAGCTAAAAAAATGTATGAAGCCTTAATTGACGATGCACCTAATGATACAAGGCTACTTATGCGCTCTTCATCTTATTACTTAAGAAATAAGGATACGGTTGGATTCCAAAATGTATTAAAAAAGATAGTAGCCAACCCAAAGATTGATGAGTCTATTAGAATGAGCATGTTGTTGCCTTTGATAGAAATAAACAATGATACGTCTTACATTAAAAGCGATATTTTGCCATTAGTAAAATCCATGAAAGCTGAAGGAGGTGGAGATGGAAAGTCGGCTAAAATGTACGCTGATGTACTTTACAGCGCAAGGCAATATGCTCCTGCGGCTGCGGCATATAGGGAGTATTTAAAAATCGATCAATCTAAGTTCGCGGTATGGTTTAATATGATGCTTTGTCATTCTAATCTTAATCAATTAGATAGTGTGATTGCCATTGCCGATGAATCTTTTGATTATTTTCCTAACAACGCATTTACCCATTATTTTAAAGGAACTGCTGAGTATCAAAAAAAAGAGTATGCTGCTAGTATAAAATCATTGCAAAGTGCAATAGACTTAGAGCCCGAGCGAGATTTGAAAGCGCAGATTTTTTCAATGATGGGTGACGCTTATCATAGTTTAGAAGATTATAAAAAGTCTGACGAAAAATTTGAAGCGGCCATAAAAATAAAAGAGGACGCAAGTACATTGAACAATTATGCATATTATTTGTCAATACGTAATGAACGGTTGGAAGATGCACTAAAAATGTCTGAAAAGTCATTAAAGTTGATGCCTGATACCAAAACGTTTTTAGATACCTATGGTTGGATTTTATTTAAACAAGGAGATTACAAAAAAGCTAAAATCTACATTGAAAAAGCAATCGAAGGCGATGGTGATGCAGATGTACTCGAGCATTTAGGTGATATTTATTATAAATTAAATGATGAATCCAAGGCAAAAGAATATTGGCAACGCGCTAAAAAAGTAGGGGGCGGTGGCTCTAAAATGTTGGACAAGAAAATCGAGGAAGGCAAATACTATGAATAAGATTTTTGGCTTATTTTTTTTACTCCTTCTTTCTATGAATAGTTGTAAGGTGATACCGTTCTTTATTTCTGAAGAAAAAGAAATTGAGCAGCAGGAGAAAAAATTGGTGCGGCTAGAAAAGAAAAGAAAGAAAGCGCAGTATAAATTAGATGTAGCCAAAGGAGAAGGAAAACGTAAGCTAAAAAAACTCGAAAAAATTGAAAGTAAGTTTCCAACGGATACTGCTGTGATAGGTCTTGATTCCGCCTCCTTGGCTGAAGACAGAAAAGGAATAGAAGAGCTAAGTATTTTAAAAGTAAAAAGAGAATTGGCTAAAGGGATTATTGGCGAAAATCAAATCAAGTTTAAAACTGCTAAGATTAAAACCAAATTAAAGTTTACTTCGGGCGGTAAAAAACAGTCGTTCAGTGCTCAATTTAGGATTGAATATAACAAAGTAATTTGGGTAGATATTTCTGGCTTAGGCTTATCAGTTGCCCGCGCAAAGCTTACTCCTACAAGGGTGCAGGCTATTAATCGAATTAATAAAGTATACTACGATTATACATTTAAGGAAATTAAGAATTTGATTAATGTTGATCTTGATTTTATGACTTTGCAGGATATAATTATTGGGAATGCGATAGGTAGTAGCGGAGAGGTTTTTGAATTCACTGATTTTGGAGGTACCTATAATATTGGCTTGCGTGATGATGAATTTTTAAACAGACTTACTTACAATAAAAGTGATTCTACTTTACGTCAAATACAATTACAAATTTTTAGAGGGAGCTATGCCAGTAATATTTTGGGTATGCTAGGAGAATATCAAAAACAAATTGGTAGATCTATTTCAACTAAACGAGTATATAATATTGAAGATTCTAAAGGTAAATTGAGTTTAGAAATGAATATTCAAAAAGTTGATTTTGATGACGAATATAGAATGCCATATACTGTGCCGGCAACTTATAAGGAGGCCGATCGAGTTGTTCCTAATGAATAAATTATTTGCTTAATAGGGCTTCTTGTACTTCAAAACTAATTGCATGCAACATTACTTTTTTATAAACGTTGCGTTCTAAGTGGTAGGCAGCTTGCGCACATTTTGAACTTGCATTTTCACAATTAGTTGCTTGTAGGCCTTTGCTTATCAAACCTTTTATAAGCCTGGTTTCTACTTGTGTTATTGACCAATAATCTTCTGGCAAATTCATTACCCGTAAGCTTTGCTCAAAAATATGCTCAGCGTAATGGAAAAAACTTTTAAGCTCTTCCTTGCCCATGGCATTGCTTTCCTTGAGCCATGAGCTTAGCAATACTCCATTATTAGTATATAATGCATTTAGCCAATTGCGTAAATGGTTAAAGTAGTTTTGATCTTTTTGATTAGCTAGTTGTAGCGCTTTATAAACATTGCCCTCGCTTTGCTTGGCTAGTTCATTTGCTTTTTCAGCATCAATGTTTTGCGCAATGAGTTTGTTTTCAATTTCCTGATTGCTAATTGGCAATAATTTATAGTGTTGCGTGCGGGACAAAATAGTTCCTAATATTTTATTCGTATTTTCTGCTACAAAAAGAATGAAGGTATTTTTAGGTGGTTCTTCAATTAATTTTAATAACCGATTTCCATCTTTTCCTAAATACTCAGCATACCAAACGATTAAAATTTTAGCTCCTCCCAGTATAGATTTAAGCATCATTTTACTGCTTATTGATTTGCATTCTTCGGCCGAAATATTTCCTTGTTTATTTTCTGACGTTAAACTTTGAATCCAAGCGGTAGCTGGTGCATAGGGATTGTTATTAATGAACTCACGATACGGGATAATAAAATCATTACAAGTGTATTTCTTCTTAGAGTCTTTATTAAAAACAGGAAACGTAAGAAATAAATCTGGGTGGGTTAACCGATCAACTGAGTTACAGGAGTTGCAATCATTGCAATAGTTTCCATCTTCTGTTTTGTTAGAACAAAGTATATACTTTGCTAAATCTAATACCAATGGCATAGCACCACCACCCTCAGGACTAGTAAACAACATAGCATGAGGCAATTGAGTTTTGTCTGCTAAGCTTTTAAGTTTAGTAAGCAAGGGATTCTCCGTGGTTGTATGTTCAATTGAATCGTTGATACTACAATATTATGTAAAATTTGTAGCTAATCATTCGACTCGCTTTGATTATTTCGTTCAAAATAATCCGCTAGCTTTTTCTTATATTTGTTAACCTATTAAGTTCACATGACACCGCAAGATTTTTATACCATAGAAGATGGTAAAGTACTACTAAAAAAAACGAAACGATTTTCGCAACGAGAAATTGCAAGAGTAGATGAAACTACACAGGAAACTGTACTAGAGGCTTTGCTTTTAAAATTTGAAGACATTAAAAAAGAGTGGGAAGAATTTAAAACTGCATTTGAAGAAGAGAAAGAAATTACACGCTTGGCAGGTAAGCTTTCGCGGAAGAAAAATTATTTTGGTAAGTCTAAGGCAATTGGAGATTATGATGCCTTATTTGTAGAGATAGACGAAATAGAAAAGAAAATCCAAATTAGAGTAGAGGATGTAATTAAATCCAAAGTAGCCTTGTGTGACAAGTTGGAGGCAATTAAAGAACCAGAAAGTTGGAAAGATGCAACAGCTCAATTAGCCGAGCTTAGAAAAGCTTTCGGCGATTTGCCACAAGTGCCACACCCTGAGGATGAAAGCCTGAAGAAAAAATTAGAACAATTAATTAATGATTTCTTTATAGAAAAATCAAAGCACCATGCTGAGTTTGAGAAAGACTTAATGGTAAATCTATCAAAGAAGTTAGAATTGTGCGAGCGTGCGGAGGGAATTAAGGAAAGTGAAGATTGGCGTAAGACAACCGAGACGTATGCGCAATTGTTTGAACTTTGGAAGGCGGTAGGCCCTGTGCCGAGGCATAAAAGCGAGGAGCTTTGGTTACGCTACAATGCGGCTAAAGACTATTTTTATGAACGCAAACAGAAGTTTTATGATGAGTTAATTGAAGGCTTAGAAAATAATTTAAGAGAGAAAGAAGCTTTGATTACACAAGCGGATGCGCTTAAGGAAAGTACCGATTGGAATAAAACGGCTGATAAAATGAATGGTCTTATGGAGGCCTGGAAGAAAACTGGTGGTGTAGGTAAAGATAAAAGTGAAGATGTATGGAATCGTTTTAATGAAGCGCGCAATCATTTTTTTACCAATAGAAAAAATCATTTTGCAAAACGCAAATTAGAATTAGAAGACAATCTATCTAAAAAAATAGCCATTGCTCAAAGAGCAGAAGAACTAAAAGAAACAAGAGATTTTGATCAAGGAACAAAGGAGTTTCAGGAGTTAATGACGGAGTGGAAGGCCGTAGCATTTGCACCAAGAAAACAAGCTAATGAGCAGTGGGAGATCTTTATAAATGCCAGGAAACATTTCTTTGAAAGAAAAGATGCGCATCGTAATGAGCACAGGGGTGAATTGTTTGAAGAGATTAATAGTAAGATTGGTAAAAATATAGGCTTTATTAATAAGTTGAAAAGAGAGCTTGACATTGAGCAAGGTGTAGTAGACGATGCAAAGAAGCAATTAGAAAATATTCCGCCAAGTGCAACCTCTTTTGAAACTGAAGAACGTTACACTAAAACCTTAAAAGAAGCCGAAGCGAATCTTGCAAAAGTTCAAGCAAAAATTGATGATGTACAGGCTAAGATTGACGTTGATAAAAAGGAGCGTGGTCGATTGTTCTACGAGCAAAAAAGAGCCGAAGAGCGTAATCCTGAATTGATTAAAGTACGTGAGGAACGAGAGGCTAAGCGCAAGGAGGAGCAAGAGCAAAGAAGGAAAGAGTATAAGGCTAGGGGTAGTAATTCCTACAAAGGAAACCGAGATAAGAAGCCACAAGGTGAAACTTTATTGGGTGCTCAACTTAAAGGCCTAAATTTTGATGGTTTAGAGGATTAAATCTTTCATTCTGAAGCCTCACTCAGCTAAAATGATTAATATTGTGTACCAATTTAGGTACGATTATGGAGCAAACTATTTTTAGTCAAATAGAAGAATTAGAGCATGAGCAAGTGGTGCTTTGTCATGATAAACACACGGGTTTAAATGCTATTATAGCCATTCATGATACAACATTAGGCCCTGCCTTGGGAGGCACGCGTATGTGGAATTATACAACCAAAAACGATGGAATTACAGATGCCCTTCGCTTATCAAGAGGTATGACGTATAAGGCGGCTATTTCAGGACTAAACTTGGGTGGTGGTAAGGCAGTGATTATTGGCGATCCTGCAACTAAGAGCGAAGCCTTGTGGCGCAGATACGGCAAGTTTGTAAATTCATTAGGCGGCAAGTATATAACGGCCGAAGATGTAAACACAAGTACCAAGGATATGGAATACATCCATATGGAAACAAAGCATGTAACCGGAATACCAAAGTATATGGGCGGTAGTGGCGATCCATCTCCTTTTACAGCTTATGGTACCTTTGTAGGTATAAAAGCTTGCGCAAATACTAAGTGGGGTAGCGATGAATTAAGCGGTAAAAAAATATTGGTGCAAGGTGTAGGTCATGTAGGTCAATATTTAGTTGAGCATTTAACCAAAGCGGGAGCAGAAGTTTTAATCTCTGATATTGATGAAAAAAAGCTGAAAGAAACGGTAGATAATCATGGAGCAAAAGTGATTGCACCCAATGAAATTTTTGATATTGAATATGATATATATGCACCTTGTGCATTAGGTGCAACCATTAATGATGAAAGTATTCCTAAACTGAAATGTGAGATAATTGCCGGTGCGGCAAACAATCAGCTAAAAGATGAGGATATACATGGTAAAGCTATAAGAGAAAAGGGTATACTATATGCACCAGATTTTTTAATCAATGCCGGTGGCTTGATGAATGTAGCGGCTGAGGCATACGGAGTGTATAATGAAGATAAAGTAACGGCAGATGTTGAAGAAATTTACAATCGTATGCATTTGATTTTTGATAAAGCCAATGCCGAAAATTTAACCAATCAAGCGGCAGCAATTAAAATGGCTGAGGAGCGCATAGCTGCTGTAGGAAAAATTAAGTCTGTACTTTAATACAAGCTGATAGTAAAGAATAAAAAAAAGTCAACACGCCTGCGCGTGTTGACTTTTTTAGTTTTATAATTTAAATAATTTTATAAGGCTTCACCTTCCACGCTCACCGTAAGAATATCCTTATCAAAAAGATATAAGCCAGACTTTTCGTCACCAATAAGTTCTAATTTATCAAGCATGGTTCTGGCTAGGGCCTCTTCTTCTACTTGCTCAGCTACATACCACTGCAAAAAGTTATGCGTTGTATAATCTTGCTCTTGCAAAGCGAGGTGTACCAATTTGTTTATACTTTCTGATACATGAATTTCATGCTGTAGTAAAGCCTTAAAGGCATGGGTTATTGATGGGTAGGTTTGCGCCGGTTGCTCAAGTGCAGGTACGGAAGCAAAGCCACCTCGCTCATTAATAAACTTTATAAGTTTAAGCATATGCATACGTTCCTCATCGCTATGACGATAAAAGAATGCAGTTACATTATCAATACC
>CALJNC010000009.1 GCA_937981995.1 uncultured Chitinophagaceae bacterium | reverse complement strand
ATGCAGGTTATAGTAGTGGCGAGAATTATGCTTGGTTAGAAGCAAGAAATATAAAAAGTTATATACCGCCTCATGGTACATACAAAGGTGGCCCAGAGGGATTTATTTATAACGAAGCAGAAAATTATTGGTTATGCCCACGGGGCAAGCATGTAACTTTTCGCAGACAAAAAGTAGAAAAGGGTACGCTTAAAGATTATTATTTTACGCGGCGTAGCGATTGCAAAGCTTGTCCGATAAGAGAAAAATGTATTGGTAAAAGCCATGAAAAAAGAATAAGCATAACGGCTTACCGTGCCGAGTATGAGCGCAATAATGCCCGTTTGCAAAATGAGCGTTGGCACAAAACAAAACGTATGAGTACGGTGGAACCTGTTTTTGGAACGCTAATAAATTTTCTAGGTATGAGCAAGGTGAATACTCGTGGTAAATCGCAAGCTAATAAATGTATGCTTATGGCTGCTACGGCTTATAACCTCAAAAAATTATTAAAGTATCTGAAACCACCTAGGATAAGTGTGCCGAATGAGCAACTAATTGCCAAAAATCGAATAAAAAACAGCTTAGGAAAGCTGTTTTTGGAATGTTTTGCTTGTGTGCAGTCTTGTGTTGTATCCTAGTGTTTTTTTCGTCAAGATACCTCATGCATAATAACGCATCTCATGTGTCTGAATTAGAGTTGCGCATCAGTTACTGATGTTAGCTGTAATAATCCGTCCTATTTTCTATAGTATTCCAATCATAGCTATAATCAAACCACGCATCGCTGAAAATATCTTTATACTTAATCTCTCCATTTGATTTTACGCAAAAAATGAATTGGTCATTTTCGTTAACCTTAAAGATTAAAATATAAAAATTGTAAGGTTCAGATATTAAATCTCCTACTTTCCTTCCATCATTAAAATATTTTTCAAGTCCTCCGTTACTCAATTTCTTGTCAAAAATTAATTCTATTGAATTCAGTTTTTTTACCTTGTCATTAATTTCTTTAATCGCTAAGGCAATAGCTCCATCTTTGTCCAAAAAGACGGTTATTTTCTTTTTATTTTTTAAACATTTTTAATTCTAGTTCCAATTTTAACCCACGCTTCTAAATTTTCTTCAATTTTTTTTCCGCTTAAAAATATCGTTCCTGCTATTCCTCCAATTGTTAATAGAGTAAACCACCAGTCTGCTCCACTTCCTATGTCAGCTTCTTGCTTTTCAGTTTCATAATCATTGAATTCCTCTATTAGTTCTAAATTATTATCTATGTCAGATTGTATAAGTATTTTCATTTGCCTTTTATAGTGTTATTCCTCTTTTTATAGAGTACGATTTTAGAGCTTCACATGTTTCATAATCTTCTTTATCAGTTGCTATCTTATTTATTCTTTGTAATGTATCAATTGATGGTACATCTTTCAAATTGGTCAAGAATTCAACACTTTTTTCTTTATCATTTATACTTCTCATAAGCGCTGATATTGTTTCAGCTAGTTTATCCTGAGTTTGATTAAACAATTTATCTTGAAAGTTCATTTGTTGGTTGCTTTATTCTTATTACAGCTAACATCCGTATAAACCCATTGTGTTATATATCTATTGTTTATATACCACCTATATCAGATATATGCGCATGTTTTTACGAATATAAATAATAATATTCTACTGAAACATTCATTTGTATTACTATAAAGGGGTAAGCGTTTTTCTATTCAAACTAAAAACCAAGCATACAAAACCACGCAAAGCGTGGCAAGCTTAAAAACTAAAAACTTACCTTCGCACCCTCTATGAAATTTCAAGCTG
The DNA here is from genome assembly GCA_937981995.1 of uncultured Chitinophagaceae bacterium. Taxonomy (GTDB): domain Bacteria; phylum Bacteroidota; class Bacteroidia; order Chitinophagales; family Chitinophagaceae; genus JAGNRR01. The sequence goes on along the minus strand of CALJNC010000009.1, from coordinate 96,122 downwards.
AAATAGAAAAACGCAAAACCTTTGGCATTATCTCTCACCCAGATGCTGGTAAAACTACGCTTACGGAGAAGTTGCTCCTTTTTGGAGGGGCCATACAAACGGCGGGCGCTGTAAAGTCTAATAAGATTAAAAAGAGCGCCACCTCTGATTTTATGGAGATTGAAAAACAGCGTGGGATCTCTGTGGCTACTTCGGTTATGAGCTTTGAGTATCGCGATAAGATTGTAAATATCTTAGATACACCTGGGCATAAAGATTTTGCTGAGGATACCTATCGTACGCTTACGGCGGTGGATAGTGTGATACTCGTAATTGACTGTGTGAAAGGGGTAGAGGCACAAACGGAGCGACTCATGGAAGTTTGTCGTATGCGTAATACGCCCGTGATTGTATTTATAAATAAGATGGATCGAGATGGTAAAAATCCGTTTGACTTATTAGAAGAGATAGAAGAGAAATTAGGCATACAAACACAACCTTTAACCTGGCCTATAAATATGGGCAGTGATTTTAAAGGGGTTTATAATTTATTTAATAAAAGCATAATCGCTTTTGGTAAAAATCAAAAGGCAACTGAAAATGATTTGGTGCCTATGCCGGATTTGAGCGTGCCAGAATTAGATACTATGATAGGCGAGCAAGATGCCAATCAATTACGTGAGGACGGTGAATTGCTCATGGGTGTTTATGAAGATTTTGACAAGGAAGTTTATTTGAGTGGTCAACTAGCACCTGTATTTTTTGGAAGTGCTGTAAATAATTTTGGGATTAAGGATATGCTCGACACTTTCGTGGAAATAGCTCCTAACCCAAGACCCCGAATGACAGACCAGCGTGAAGTGCTACCAAGTGAAGATAAATTTAGCGGTTTTGTTTTTAAGATTCATGCTAATATTGATCCCAAGCATAGAGATCGCTTAGCGTTTTTACGTGTATGTTCTGGGCGTTTTGAGCGAAATAAGTTTTACCAAAACATACGAGCGGATAAGAAATTACGTTTTAATAATCCTTATGCTTTCTTGGCTAGTGATAAAGAGATTATTGATGAGGCTTTTCCAGGTGATGTAGTTGGACTCTATGATTCGGGTACGTTTAAAATTGGTGATACGCTTACCGAAGGAGAAGAAATGAATTATGTAGGTATCCCAAGTTTCTCGCCAGAGTTATTTAAAGAGCTTATCAATAACGATCCAATGAAGTCTAAGCAATTAGATAAAGGGATTCGACAATTAACTGATGAAGGGGTTGCTCAAATGTTTACACAACATGGCGGTAATCGTAAGATTGTGGGTTGTGTAGGGGAGCTCCAGTTTGAGGTGATTCAATACCGATTATTAGGCGAGTATGGTGCTAAATGTTCTTTTCAGCATATGCCGTATTTTAAAGCTTGCTGGATAAAAGGCGACCAAGATAAAATTAATGCCTTTATTAAGTTTAAGTCTTCTAATATAGTAGAAGATAAAGAAGGGAACTTGGTTTATCTAGCAGAAAGCGAATGGTATTTAAATACCGAGAGACAAAACAATCCTGATATTGAGTTTTATATCACAAGTGATTTTAAGCATAAATTATAGTTTTTAATGTTTAGTTTTTAGTTGATTACAATATATTTTGGTATTGAATTCTTAGATTTGGGATATGATCCAATCAAGCACTATTAAGGATAAGTCGTTCAACTTTGCATTAAATATTATTTCGGTTTATAAGAAATTGGTTGAACAAAAAGAATTTATTCTTTCAAAACAACTTTTACGATCAGCTACCAGTATTGGAGCAAATGTGCGGGAGGCTTCTGCAGCTCAATCTAGAAAGGACTTTATTCCTAAAATGAGCATTTCCTCAAAAAAAGCTAGAGAAACGGAATATTGGCTAGAACTTCTTGATCAATCAAATCTTGTGGAAATAAACCTATCAAAGGAGAAATTAGAAATAGTTGAAATAATAAAAATGCTAACTGCTATTGTAAAAACAAGTTCCCAGTGAACAACTAAAAACTATTAAAGAAATTTACGAATGAACTCATAGAGTTGCTGAACGCCTTTGCCTAGGTAATCAGGCGAAGTCCCAAAGTGATCCTCATGCAGGTTTTCAATTCCGTTCATTCCAAAAGGGTTATCTAGGTCTGGCTCTATAAAGGAGTGCATGCCAAAAGAGAAAAAGCAAAGTGATAGAAGAACAAGAAGGGATTGCCTAAAGGCCTTTTTCTTATGATGAACGTAGTAAACAATGGTAATTATCAGCCCTATAAGTACTAAAAATATGTACCAAAACTCGCTAATCCATGTATTGTTTAAGATATGCACTTGTTCAAAAGTAGTGTATATCCTCATTTTTATCCAATTTTAACTATTTATACCGGAAAAAAGTTTATATTTTTACAATATCAGATGAAACGCTTCGTTGTCATATTATCCTTTTTACTATGCACTGCATTTTTTGCAAGTGCTCAGTCAAGGTCATCTAAAATTGAGATTTATCCAGTTCCTTCCAAGGACAACAAATTGTATGTACGATTGACATCAAGTGTGGCTGGAAAAACCAGTACGGTGGAGTTAAGAAATTTTATCGGTAAAAAACTACAATCTGTAAAATGCGGTGGTAAAACAGATTTGGAGTTTAATGATATGCGCCAATACCCTGAAGGAGTATATGTAATACTTGTGAAAGGTAAAAACGGTAAAATCGAAAAGTCAGAAAAGTTTTTGATTGCTAGATAAATGAAATTCAACCAATCCTCTTCGAAGAAAATCATCTTCGGACGACAGCCCATTTTTGAAGCATTACAAAGTGAAATACTTATAGACAAGATATTTATATACCATGGTATAAGTGGAGATATAGTAGGCGATGTATTAGAAGCTGCTAAGAATAATAATGTGCCTATTGTGCGTGTGCCCAATGAAAAGCTAAACAATATGACCCGCAAAAACCATCAAGGGATGGTAGCTATGTGTGGTGTGGTAGAATATCAATCGGTGCAAGACGTAATTTCACTTTGCTTTGAGCAAGGTAAAAACCCTTTTTTATTATTGTTAGACGGTATAACTGATGTTCGTAATATGGGAGCCATTATCCGTTCAGCGGTTTGTTGTGGTGTGGATGCAGTTATTTTTTCTGAAAAAAATGCAGCACCCATTTTTGAGGATATGGTAAAAACATCAGCCGGTGCATTTACTAAAATGAATTTTTGCCGAGAAAAAAGTATTAATGTAGCTTTTGAAACCATTAAAATGAATGGTATCAAAGTGTACTCATCTGATTTGCGTGCAGAAAAAAAATTGAGAGAACTTGATATGACCGAACCTTTGTGTTTGGTGCTTGGGTCAGAGGATAAAGGAATATCTTCTACAAGTAGGAAAGCTAGTGATGATAATTTTATTATACCCATGCTAGGCGAGTTTGATAGTTTCAATGTAAGTGTTGCCGCAGGTATTATGTGCCATGAGGTACTAAGCCAACGAATGTAGAAAAACTCATTCGCCTTTCCTCATATTAATTTTCTTTTAGTCTTAAATTGCAGGTCTAATAGAATCCATTATGACATTCGTAAATATCTTATTTGAAATAGAAGAAAACATAGCCATCATTACCATTAATCGTCCTGATAAGTTGAATGCTTTAAACGCTGGTACGATAAATGATTTAAGTGCAGCAATTGATGAAGTAGAAAGTAATGAAGAAATTTTATCTGCGATATTGACTGGTGCGGGTAAAGCATTTGTAGCCGGTGCAGATATTTCTGAGTTTCCGAGCATGGATGCAAAAGATGGTGAGCATTTATCTCGTCATGGACAAGAGATTCTATTCAATAAAGTTGAAAACTGTAGCAAGCCTTTTGTGGCAGCCGTAAATGGTTTTGCTTTAGGCGGTGGTTGTGAATTAGCCATGGCGTGTCATTTTAGAGTTGCCAGTGAAAAAGCAAAGTTTGGCCAGCCTGAAGTAAATCTTGGTTTGATTCCAGGATATGGTGGTACGCAACGTTTAACTACTTTGGTTGGGAAAGGCAGAGCAATGGAGCTTTGCATGACGGCCCATATAGCTGATGCTAAAGAAGCTGAAAATATTGGGCTTGTAAATCATGTAACTACGGTTGAATCCTTATTAGAACATACAAAAAACATTCTAGGTATTATAAATAAAAAATCACCCATGGCCTTAGCCAAAACGATTAAGTGCATCAATGCTTCCAATTCACCTGAAGGTTTTAATACGGAGATTGAAGAATTCGGTAGCTGTTTTGGAACACCTGAAATGAAGGAGGGGGTAAGTGCTTTCTTAGAAAAAAGAAAAGCTGATTTTAAAGGAGCGAAAGCTTAAATTTATTGCTTTTGTAATTGAATATTTTCGGTTTCTTTCCCCATAGTAATACGGGCAATATAAATCCCTGCAGGAAGGTGATTGGCATTCCAAGTGTATTGGTATATTTCCGTCGGGGAACTAAAATTATGTTTCTCTATTATCTTGCCTTCAGTATTTGTAATAGTAATAGTTCCTGCTTTATTAGGTATACAAGAGAATAAAATATTTATATCCGATTTAAAAGGGTTAGGGTAAGTTATTGGAACGAGTTGGTTGTAATTTAATTGAGTTTCTTCTTTAAGGTAGGGCTCATAGTAATAGTTATTAGTTGTACTGGTAATCAAATTAGGATATACATTTGATTGCTTAAGAGAAGCAAGGCTGCCTTTGGATGTATAAGTAGTTTGGGTCGTGCTATACCTATTGTTTTCTTCATAAATAGTTTTTGAAAAAATTAATTGATTCAGATTATTATAGGTTGGTATACTGGTTGTTTCTAATTTCCAGTTTCCTATACTATCTACATTAAAGGTTCTTTGAAGAGTATAAAGCCCATATTTATTGTATTCTTTGGATATTTTGTACGTATTTCTAAATGTGTCAGTCGGTGAATTTCTTATGAGCGTTTTTTGTTCTAAAAGATTCATACCATCTCTAATTTCTAAATATTTGGTTTCGGTATAACTAATGGTATCCCATAGACCATTAACTTTTAAGAATTGAATATTTAATCTAATTCCGTTGATATTACTTTTGATTCGTTTTCTGTTATTCGTAATTGTATTGTCGATAAGTACATTGTATGTTTCAATGTAATGCGTACCATTACTATTACTATCGATACTTACTTTATTCATTAATGAGTCTTCCCAATTATTGTTATAAGAAATTGTCTTAAGCACATTTTTATTCGGATAACTGAAGTGCGCTGTATTAATGTCAAAAGTATTATTAGGGTGATAAATAATACTTGAATCATAGATTGGACGTTCTTCAGAATTGTAATTTGTGATTTTTACATAATAATCTTCTAGTTCTTCATCTCGATCGTAATCTGTTCTCCATATTCTATGCGTAAGTTTTTCTGTTCCACTTAAGAATATTATTTTATCACTGCTTATTAGTTTCTTGTCGTGGCTATAAATTTGCTTGTCAACTTCCTTTTTATTTTTTATGAATATTGTTTTACTGCGTATTTTATTCTCTAAGTCGTAGGAGTAGCGTTCCTTGAATCCAACTTCTTTGTATTCTTCAACTGATTGAACTTGCGCATCACTGTATCCATTAGTAGTATATCTATCAGGATAAGTAAAACTTGCCGAATCCGAACGACTACCATTGGTATAATAGCTAAATCCAACCAATCGTTCTTTGGTAACATTTTGAGCATTTGAGCCTATACTTACGAATAGTAAGAATAGGTATATGAAGTTTTTCATACAATAATAGATTTCAAATATAAGACGTTTGAAAAGATGCTTAGGTTGGCTAAGAAGGGCAATGTGCCTCAGCGCCATTAAATATAGCAGGGCGCTGTGTTATCTCATGGTAGCAAATTACATCTTCGGCATAAAAGTGCAGTACCATACTCTTACGTGTTAAGTCAGGATTATTAATAGGGGAGCCACCATGTAGGATATTGGCATGCCATATAAATGCATCTCCTTTTTTAGGGCAGAAGATTTCCTTTTTCAATTTATTATTTTCTATTACTTGCTGTATAGCATCTTCGTATTGTTGGTAAGCATTTTTACCTAGCATGAAATAGTTGCCGCCGTGTTGGTAATCATCATTTAATACATAAGGCAATTTTTGGCTCCCCGGATAATAAAATAGTGGCCCACTATCAGGATGAATATCTTCCAAGGCAACCCAAACAGCAACTAGGTAGCCCAATGGATAAGTCGTCATATGAATAGTATCGCTGTGCGCGCGTTGTGCACTGCCATGCTCAAAGTTTAGACTTTGAAAAAGTTTTACTTTCTTACCCAACAAAAAATCGAGTAGAGAAGTAATGTGAGGTTTAGTAGCTAGTTTATATATTTCATCGGAATTATGAATTGCGAAAATGATACGTTCGTCATCCCGATGTTTTGCTTTGCCTGCTTCTTTTAATCTTTCTATTTCTGACAAGATGGTATCCACCTCATTTTCAGTGTAGGCTTTTTCAAGTATTGCATAGCCGTCTTGGGCAAAGGTTTTTATTTTATTTTTTATGTCTTCGCTAAAATTTGTATTTGGTAATGCCGCAGCAAGCTGCTCACTTGCATCGCTTTTATCAAGCCAAGGAGTGTCAATGTCCTTAGCATGATTTAAATCTTTACTTGAAATTAAATCTTTGGTAGATTTAGTAAGGCCATATTTTTTATATACATCTTCATTACAATCCAGCTTTTTACTATTGAGCAAATTGTTTATCCAATAAACAGCTTTTATTCTTTTAAAGAAAGACATAAAGCAAAACTACATAATTATCACTGCCTAAAATTCATATCCTAAGCCAAACGTATAGCGCAAACCTGCCTGAGGATAATAGTAGTTGAAGGTTTGTTTACCTCCATATATGAATGAATAGGTGTAGCCATTACTTTCATACAGCTTATTAAACACATTCATAATACCGGCTCTTACTTTGAATTTGCCGCTTTTTCTAAGTGCTATGGGAACATTTATTAATACATCGGTCGTGCTAAATGCGCTGATGCTTCTATTTATATTTTGAGTGTTGTCAAGGTATTGGCGGCCTACATATTTAGGTAGTATGTCTAATGAAGCTTCAGAAAAATTATTGCTTAATCCACCGCGTAGTGGGTAAAATGTAATTTGTGCACCAGCTACTACCTTAGGCGAAAAAGCAATATCTGTATTTTGATAAATATTCACTTCCTGCCCGCCATTATCGTAGTCATCAATATATTCTGAGAAGGAATTAATTTTATTTTTAGATAAACTCAAATTTGCTTGTATTTGTAAGTTTTTTTGCAGTTTATAATCTACTAAAAATTCTACACCCGCTCGGTAGGATTTTTTTACATTTTCACGAGTATAGGCTCCTACATCATTTATCTGACCGGTAAGCACAAGTTGATTATCATATCCCATATAAAATAGGGTCGTATATAATTTAAGTCTTTTAATTATTCGCTGGTTCCAGTTTAGTTCAATATTCGTTAAGCGTTCAGGTTCGGGTAATTGTGTTGTGCTTGTTTCAAAATCGCCACGGTTAGGCTCCTTAGAAGAGTTAGCTGCAAATAAAGCTAAACTTGTATTATTAGAAGGAGCATAACGAACTTCAATTTTAGGGTTTATAAAGTTCCAATTTAAGTCTTGATACAAATTAGGAAAGTCTCTAAAGCCGTTTATTTCATATTGTACATTACGATATTGCACGTCTGCAAAAAGTTGTAATTTTTTATTTACTTGATAAGAAAACATTCCGTATACATTGTTATCCGTTTTGGTTGCGTCGTTTTCATACCATCGGTAGTCATTTGCAATTCCTTTATCTGCCCATATAATATCTCCAAAGTGATCGCCATCATAGCGTGAGGAGTTAAGGTATAAACCGGCTTGTATTTTTTTTCCAAAATAAGAGGCAAATGCACGTGCACCATAAAAGTCATTGTCTAACCAAAGTTGACGAATCAAATCGGTTGAGTTACTTGTATCATTACCTTGGATAAAAGGTGATAAGCCATAGCCTGCATAGGATTGATCTAGCTTGTACTCCTCGTAATATCCTTTTCCCTTGGTATAATATAGTGCTCCACCATAGCGTAGGATACCATTTTTATTATCAATATTTTTTACCATTCTATCTACAAAAAGTTGATAGTAATCCTGCTGATAATTATCTGTTTGATTGTCGTAAAATGTACCATCGCCTTTAGCACCTAGCTCATTAAAGTTTCTTGCGCTATCTAAATTGCCCTCCCAAACACCATTCCAAGCTTGGCCTGTTTTTTCTTTTCCGCCTAAATAGTTAAACGTAATGGTGGTATTGGGGTCAATAAAATACTTACTAGTTATTTGAGCTGAACTTAAATTAGAATTTGAACGTTGAATGAATCCATCACTTGTAATTTTTGATAAACGCATAGTGGTGATAAAGCGATTATTGATTAATCCTGTACTTGCTTTAAAACTATTTTTAAATGTATTAAAAGATGCATAATCGCTCATGATACTCACATGCGGTTTAGTATAGTTTACGTCTAAATTGTTTATTGAAATAGAGCCCCCAAAATTTCCATAACCATTTTTAGACGTTCCAATACCTCTTTGTACCGAGAGCGAATTTGCAGAGCCTAAGATATTTGGAAAATTTACAAAAAATACTCCTTGGCCTTCGGCATCATTAATAGGAATTCCATTCATGTTTACATTGATACGACTAATGTCTGTACCCCGGATTCTTATACTAGTATATCCCACACCAATCCCTGCATCTGATCCTACCACAACCGAAGGAGTTTGGTTTAATACATAGGGTACATCAACTGCTGTATTTAGTTTCTGAATATTCTTCTTTTTCAATACAACCTCTGAATTTTTTATTTTAGTTTCTTCAAGCGGGTTGCCATTGGTGATTACCGATGCAGGCAATTCAATTTTGCGAAAGTTGCTATCAGTTTGTGCATTTACCAAAGCTCCAACTAACAATAGGAGTGTAACAAGATTTAGTTTTTTCATTTCAATTACTTTTTTTTGTGATGCCCGATATCAACAGAGGCATCTGTTTATTTTAAATAATCGGTAAGAGAGAGACGAATCTTTACTTACCTTTCCTAACCAGCATTACCTGGTCTAGGTTCATGGGTTTGATCTCAGATGGCTTTAAAATAAACCAACACCCCAAGGTTTTGTCATCTTAAAATGAGATAACGATGACAAATGTAAAGCAGCAATTCCTTAAAATGTCGTAATTTTATGGGTAATTAATCGTCCAATTAAACTATGAGAAAGATTTTACTTTTTTTACTCTGTTTACCTTTGATATCTCTTGCTCAAGAGCAATCAACTTTTACTATCATAGAACATGGTCAGGACTATGATATTATCAAGGCGAAGATTGGAGAGCATAGCTTTCAAAATGTATTAACACCAAAAGGAATTGAGCAACGAGTAAGTTTACAAAGAGGCAGTCATTTATTAGAAAAAGGCGCTCCTGATTTATCAAAAGTATCATTCTCACTTATAGTCCCAAAAACTAAAGATGGACGAGTAGAAGTGTTGTCTTCTAAATTTAAAGATATTCCTAATGTAACTATAGCTCCTTCAAAAGGTAAAATGTACCGTCATGAAGATCCTAATGATTATCCCTATATTTATGGTGAGGCGTATAGTAAAAATGAATTTTATCCTAATCAATTGGTGAACCTAAATACGCCTTATGGCTTAAGAGATTTTAGAGGTCAGGCGGTTCATGTAAATCCATTACAGTATAACCCAATTACTAAAGAGCTTAGAAAATATACTGAGCTTACCTTTAAAGTAACTTACGATAAGGCGGCCACGGAAAATATTTTATCTAATCAGGATGAATTTCCTACGCATATACAGCATGACTTTGATGAGATTTACCGTTATCGTTTTTTAAATTATAAAACATTGTTTGGGCAATATAGTCCAATAGCACAGCACGGAAAAATGCTTATTTTATGTGATGCAGATTATGCTAGTGCGATGCCTGATTTTATAAAATGGAAAGAGCAAAAGGGTATTCAGGTATTTTTTGAAATTACAGATACTATGGATGGAGGCCCTACGGAGCCTAATTTATTAGCAAGGGTAACACAGTATTATAATCAAGAACAAATTGCTTACTTGCTTATTGTAGGAGATGCAACAGATATACCTGCTCAAAATTCTTATTGGAATTTACCTGGTTTGTTTGGACCTTCAGATTGGGCTTATGCTTATCAATCAGGTAATGATCATTATCCGGAGTTTATGGTAGGGCGTTTTTCGGCAGATACTTTACAGGATGCAATTACACAAGTAGAACGTACGTTGGAATATGAGAAAAACTTAAATACGGCAAGTAATTGGATGCAGCAGCAAGTGGCTATTGGCAGCGATCAGGGACCCGGAGATAAAGGACAATTTGATCATGAACATTTACGTGGAATTGCTGATAGTAATAAAAACTACGGCCCCTACGTATATAATTACGAGTTTTTTGACGGTACGCATGGCGGTAATGACGCACCGGGAGCACCACCAGTAGAATCTTTAAAAGATGCAATTAATTCAGGTGTAGGTCTTATTAATTATTGTGGTCATGGCTCTACTGATATTTTTATAACTAGCACATTTACCGGGACCTTAGGTGTTCCTTTGCTTACAAATGATAATGGCGAATGGCCTTTTATATTTTCTACAGCCTGTCAAAACGGGAACTTTGTTTATGCTACATGTCTAGGAGAGTCTTTCCTAAGAGCAAGAGACTCTGTAAATGGATTACCTACTGGCGCAGTTGCGGCAATTATGAGTTCTATAAATCAAAGTTGGGATCCTCCAATGGAAGGTCAGGATGAAATGAATGCAATTCTTTGTCATAATAGAACAGGTACGTATCAAACTACTTTTGGTGCAATTACCAGTAGTGGTATTATGAGTACAAACGATCATTACAATACGTATATAGACTCTAATGGCGGTAATGAAATAGCTGATACTTGGGTAGTATTTGGTGACCCAAGTATAGTATTAAACACGCAAGATAAAGGAGCCCTTACATGTAACCATGATGCAACTATTGGCGTGAATAGTACAAAATTTGAAGTGCTATGTAATCAAAATGAAACACTAGTTGGACTGTATTATGAAGATAAATTTTTAGCTTCTGGCCTTGTGAAAAATGGTAAAGCTGAGTTTAGCTTTCCTGCAGTATTGAATTTGGATACTATTTTTGTAACTGCAACTAAGCAAAACTTTTCACCTTACAATGGTATGGTTGAGGTTACCAATCAAACACCTTTTGGACTGGATGATTTAGCCAAGGAGGGTATAACTATTTATCCTAATCCGACGTCTGATTATTTCACTATAAATGATAGACAGAACAAAGTGGAGCGCCTTGAGTTATTTGATTTAAATGGCAGAAGAGTAATACGTACAGAGTTTCTACAATTAAATGTAAGTCAATTGCCCACTGGTTTATACCAATTAAAAGTATATACCAAGGATGAAACCTTTAGTGTGAAGCTTAGTAAGAAGTAGTCTCTTCTGAATTCGCTTTTTATTCTTTATTTGTATTTATAAACTTCCAGGTACTATACTAATTATTTCAATCAATAACTAATAACGCAGGTTCTAGGGCATATTCTTTATCTACGTTGGATGGATGCGCAGGAGATGTTACATAGAATGATATAGTCTTAATATTCCCATTTATTTAACGTAGAATTCTACTGCAAGTGGCATAACAAAAAATAGAAGACTTAACTTTGCATGTAGTGCGTATCCTATTAAGTATATTATTCCTAAGTATTGTAAATCTGGCTATTGGGCAAGATACATGCAGCCTTACTTTTGAAGGCAGTAATGGATATCTTTTAGATAAGCAAACAACTCAAATTGACAATTTTGCACTTGAGCGCCTTGCTGAACGCATTGAGATCTTCGCAAGCGTTCCTAAAGGTGAAGGCGTATCGGAGAAAAGAATCCTTACTGAATTCCGCTTACAATCAATTTATCAATCCTTACTTAAAAAAGGGTATCCGTTTAATATTATTAAAAGCAGCGTTGAACTAAATGACAACGCTAAAAATTGGAATACCATTAAACTAGTTTTTCACTTAGGTATAAAAAAAGGCGATCAGGTTTTAAAGCAAACACCGATTGTACAAATCAAAAAGACTTATGTAGCTCCAACACCTAAAACAAATATTGTAATTCCAAGAAAGGAGAAAACTGAAAATGTAGCAAATGCTGCTGAGCAAAATGAATTATTAAAAGTTGAAAAGTTTAAAAAAAATAAGAAAATCAGATTGCCAGATTTGTTGTTTGAACCTGGAACTCATTTTATAATTCCTAGTTCAAATAGAGTATTGACTGAGCTAGTAGCTGTAATGCAAGCAAGGCCTAAATTACAAATAGAATTGCAGGGGCACATTTGTTGTAAGCTGGGTGGCATGGATGGTTTTGATCCCACCACTGGGCGCGAAAATCTTTCTGAAATGAGGGCGAAGGTTGTTTATCTGTATTTGATATCAAAAGGCGTATCTGCTGATAGAATGAAGTATAGAGGTTTTGGAAGTAGTAGAAAATTGTATCCTGACTTAACAGGAGGAGGTGCTGCTATTAGAATAGCAGCTGCACAAAATAGAAGGGTAGAGGTATTAATTACAGCAACTGATTAAGCTGATTTGACCTTAGGGTTTCTAGTATATGTGGCTATTTACCAATCTAGATTTCGATTTTCTTTAGCCTTTTACCTTAAATCTAAGTACTTATGAATTTGTAATGAGATATTCCATTCAGGATGTTCTTTTACGTAGTCTACTATCAATTGAGACATTTCTTTTTCCTTACTCCACTCAGGTTGTAAAAATAATTTACAATTTTTGTTTACGAGGGCCCTATGTTCTTCGGCCCAAGCAAAATCACTTTTGTTATAAACTACAACTTTTAGTTCATGTGCTTCTGCCAAGACTTCCGGTAAGGGAGCTTTAAATTTTTTCGGCGAAACGCATATCCAATCCCATGCTCCTGTAATAGGATAGGCGCCGCTCGTTTCAATAGCTAATTCATACTTTTTATTACGCAATGCTGTTGTTAGGTTTTGGCAATCATGCATTAAAGGTTCGCCTCCAGTAACAACTACAAAGTCAGTTTCGGATTGTTGTATTCTATCTATAATTTCTTGAGTACTTAGTTTAGGGTGTGCGTCTTTATCCCAACTTTCTTTTACATCGCACCATACACAACCTACATCGCAGCCACCCAATCTTACAAAGTATGCAGCTCTTCCTTGGTGAAATCCTTCGCCTTGCACACTGTAAAAATCTTCCATTACAGGTAGGGTACTTTTTTCTATGTTATCTGTTTGGTTTTCCAAAATTGAATACTGCTACTTTTAAACTAGGTCTGCTGCTCGTAAAGTGTTTTTCATTAAGGCACATATAGTCATAAGACCAACACCACCTGGAACAGGAGTAATGTAATCACATTTTTCCTTTACATTTTCAAAATCAACATCGCCTACTAATCTTGAACCACTTTTTCTTGTTGCATCTGGTATGCGGTTAATTCCAACGTCTACAATTATGGCACCATCTTTCACCATATCTTCTGTTACAAATTTTGGCTTCCCAATTGCAGCAATAATAATATCGGCTGTGGCACAAAGTTCTTTTAGGTTTTTTGTGCGTGAGTGTGTTAGGGTAACCGTGCAGTTTCCAGGGTTTGAATTTCTGCTTAATAGCACACTCATAGGAGTACCTACAATATTACTACGACCTATTACTACACAATGCATTCCGCTAGTTTCAATACCATAATGCTGTAGCATGAGTATAATGCCATAAGGAGTAGCCGGTATAAAAGTTTCTTGACCAATCATCATTTTACCCAAATTACTTGGGTGAAATCCGTCTACATCTTTTAATGGATGGATTGCTTCAATGACTTTATTTTCATCAATATGTTTTGGCAAAGGGAGTTGCACCAAAATGCCATTTACGTCTTCTTGCTTATTTAATTCTGCAATTTTTTTGAGTAAGTCTTCTTCGCTCACATTGGTATCATACTCTACCAATGTAGATTCAAAACCCAGCTGAGCACAGGTTTTTACCTTATTACCTACGTACGCCTTACTTGCAGGATTATCTCCTATAAGGATAGCAGCCAAATGCGGGGTTGTTTTACCTTCCGCTTTACGTTTATCTACTTCTAGTTTAATTTGCTCCTTATAAGCAGCTGATACTTCTTTACCGTCTAGTAATTGCATCTCACAAATATAGTACGGAATGTTGCTTTCTTTATCTTATGAAACGTTCCAATTCTTTGTAGGAAATTGCCTCATTTTTAACTCTTTTGAGTTTTCCATTTTTATAAAGGTGTAACAATGGAATTGCTCGTATTCCTAATTCGTCGGATAGTGCTTTATTCTGATCAACGTCAATGTAAAGTACTTTTAGATTGTTAGGATTTGCCTTAGCAAGTTGTGCTACTCTAGGTTTTAAAACTCTACACGGACCACACCATGTAGCGTTAAAATCAACTAGTACAGGTACATCTTGATTTACAAGATTCATAAATTCATCCATACTTAAACCAGCTTTAGCGCTCATATCTCCTTCAACAGGAAGTTTTGCTTTGCGCCAAGCCATTATACCGCCTTTCATATTATATACTTTTGTAAATCCTGCGCTTAGCATAAGTTGCATGGCTTGGTTGCTACGACCACCACTAAGGCAATAGATATAGGTGGGCTTATTTTTATCAAGTGTAGCAACTTCCATTTTAAATTTTCTGTCGTTATAATCAATATTTTCAGCGTTTTTTAAATGGCCTCCATTGAATTCTCCGGGTGTGCGTACATCAATAATTTGTATATCATTGGCATGTGCCATAATTTGTTGGCTAAATTCAGTAGGAGAGATGTTCTCACCACCTTGGGAAAATGCGTTTGATCCAAAGAAGGTGAATGCAGTTAGGAATGCTAAAAAAATCTTGTTCATAATATTAAATATAAAAAAAGTGCTTCGTTAATTAAACGAAGCACTTTCCAATAACTTACTATTTATTAATTTATTTAACAGTTCCATCAGCCGATACTTGAGGCTGTTGTGGATCACGTTTTGGCATATCTTTTACACCTAAAACTTCTACGTCAAATACAAGTGGGCTATTTGCAGGAATCCCTTTAGGATTTGCTTCGTTTCCTGGTGTTTCTCTCTCTCCGTATGCCATTCCTGAAGGAATAACAAATGTAGCTTTAGAACCAACTTTTAATGTGGCTACACCTTCGTCCCATCCTTTAATTACACTTCCTTGTCCTACTGGAAATTCAAATGGATCCGTGTGCTTAAATTTAGGATCAACATTAGAGTCAAACTTTGTACCATCTAATAAGCGACCTGTGTAATTCATTTTAGCTAAACGGCCAGTGCCTACTAATTCGCCAGTACCTTCTTTAGTAACAGCTATATACATACCTGAAGCTGTTTTGGTAGCCGTAATATTATTGTCTTTGATATAAGTAGCCAATAAGCCGCCTTCTTTTTCGGCTAGTTCACTCTTTGCTTTCTCCATATCTTCTGGGCTTTGTAACTCAACCATTTCTACTTCCCACGTCATTATATCTCCTGCTTTGATAAAAGGAGGACGTTGCTGTGGGTTTTTAAATATAGAATCAGAAAGGATTCTAAAAATTGCTTTATCTCCTTGAGATAATCTCATGAAACCTTCCATAAGGTCTGCTATGTTTTTACCTGGGCTTATTGGTTGCACCACAGGCTTATTGCCATTCATTTTTTTAGAGTCAAAAACTACTGAGTCTTCAACTTTTACCGCGATGTTTAATTTTGCAATAAATCCAGAGTCAGCAGTTGGTCCGCCTTTCTCTTCTAACATCATCATTTCAAGACCGTTGTCTAAAATGGTATAACCATCTTCAGTCTTTTTTTCAGATTTACAAGCTGCAAATAATACAACTGCAAATACGATTACTAGTTTAATTGTGTTTTTCATAATTTGAATAATAAAATCTTTATGTTGCAAATCTATTTAGTTCCGAGCATTTCTACGTCAAAAACAAGCACACTATTTGCAGGAATTTTTGCACCTGCTCCTCTTGTGCCATAGCCCAAGCGAGAAGGAATAATTAATTTTGCCTTGGAACCTGTATTTAAAAGTGCAATTCCTTCATCCCAACCTTTTATTACACGGCCTTGGCCTAATGGAAAGTCGAAAGGAGCTACATGGTTAAATTTAGGATCTACGTTAGAATCAAATACATTTCCGTTTAAAAGGGCGCCCGTATAATTCATAGATACGATTTGGCCTTTATTGGCTTTGGGCCCTGTGCCCATTTTAGTAATTACATAATATAGGCCCGAAGGTGTTCTTTTTATGTTTTTCATCAAACCATTTGCTTTTATATATTCAGCAATCGCTTTTTCTTCGTTCATGCCAGATCCTGCTGGACTTGGTTTTTCCTGAACTTCAGGAGCTTTTTGCTCAATCGTTCCAAGCATTTCTACATCAAAAACTAATGGACTATTTGCTGGTATTTTATCTCCCATAGCTCTTGAACCGTATGCTAAGCGCGAAGGAATTAATAGTTTAGCTTTTGCCCCCTTGTTTAAAAGTGCAATTCCTTCATCCCAACCTTTAATAACTCTTCCTTGACCTAAAGGAAAGTTGAAAGGCTGTACATGATTAAATGCACTATCAAGGTTTGAATCAAATTTTGTGCCGTCAATAAGCATTCCTTCATAATTCATTGAAACTGTTTGTCCAGGTTTTGCGTTTGGACCAGTTCCTTTTTTAGTAATTATATAGTACAAGCCAGATTCAGTTTTTTGTACTTTGCCAAGCTTATTAGCTTTTACATATTTTTTTATGGCAACTTCATCTGCAATTTTAGCAAGTTTTGCTTCTGCTTCAATATCTGCCTGTGTTTTTACAGTAACCATTTCAACCTCAAAAACCATCATATCTCCTGATTTAGCCATAGGAGGCCATTGCTGCTTAATGCGCATCACTGAGTCAATTACACTTTTAAAAACAGCCTTCTCGCCAACGCGCATCATAGCAAAACCTTCCTGAAGGTCACCACGGTGCTTTGGAGCGGTAACGGGTGTAGGAACTGCTTTTCCTTTATTTAATTTTTTTGAATCAAAAATAGAAGAGTCCCTTACACTTGTAATAATATGTATTGTGATATTACTACCGATAGTAGCTTTTTTACCGGTAGGATTGTTTCTTAGAAACTTATATTCTAAGCCCGATTTTAATTTTTTAAATCCATTTTGACCAAAAGCTGATGCTGTAATTAATAAGCTGGCTATACAGATTGTTGTAATTCTTTGTAACATAAATTTATTTCTTTTTTGTGTTTGTCTAATACTTCTTTGAAAGTTTCAATTGTTTTTTCTAAGGATTCATCTGATTTTCCACCGGATGCATTTCTATGACCACCACCATTAAAATAAGTACGTGCAATATTACTTATATCTAATGATCCTTGGCTTCGAAGGCTCATTTTTACTTCGCCATCCTTCTCTACTATAAAAGTAGAAAATATAATATTTCCAATGCTTAAAGGGTAGTTAACTAAGCCCTCTGTACCACCGGATTGAATGTTATATTTTTTATAAATATCCTGAGGTATGGTTATTAATGCCGCATTGTGCTCAGGAAACAATTGCATATTATCTTTTAGGATATAACCCAGTAAGCGCAAGTCGCCTTCTGACCTTGTATTAAAGGTGCGCTCTTGTATGCGAGAAATATCAATACCTGTGCGCATAAGTGCTGCAGCCATTTCTAGGGTAGAAGGTGCCGTATTGGAATATTTGAATCCTCCAGTATCAGCTACTGCTCCTATATACAGGCAACTCGCAATTTGTTTATCCAGTAAATCTTCTTTTTGGCATAGCTGAATGAAATCATACACCATTTCAGCCGTGCTACTTTTGGCAGGAATTGAAATGCCATAATCAAACGAATCTTCATCTGGTTGCAGGTGATGATCCATTAATATTTTGGTTCCTGCAAATTCTTCTAGCGTTTTTGCCAAGTGTTTTGTTCTATGAAAAATATTAAAGTCCAAGCAAAAAATTGCGTCTACATCTTTTAAAATATTTTTGACCTCATCTGAAGTTTCATCAAACACTACAATTTCATTATAACCAGGTAACCAAGATAAGTAAGCCGGATTTTTATTTGGCGATATTAGTGTAACGGTATGACCTAATTTTTCAAGAAAAAAACGAAGCCCTAAGGTGCTACCTAATGCATCTGCATCTGCATTGTAATGATGCGTAATGGCAAATGATTTAGGCTCATTGAGCTGTGCTATATACTCCTGTATTGGTTTCATAAAAGTGTGGCAAATGTAAGTGAAAATAAGGAAGAGAATGCGCAATAAAAGCTTAAAAAGCCTCGGCTATACTTAGATAGAAAGTGTTTGATTGTCGTCCAACGCCAAAATCAAGACGAATATTAATATCCTCTTTAGGAATAATCTTGTAGCGCAGTCCGGCGCCAAGTGAATATTTTAAATTGGCCAACTGAAAGTTGCTGATATCGTTGCTTACATCGCCTAAACCCGCAAAAGCTACGATACCCAAATTATAGGGGAGTGTATGACGATATTCTACTTGGCCACCTAGGAAGTGTCTATCAATATATCGCTTATCATAATAGCCGCGCATAAGCATTTCGCTACCTACAAATGCCATTTCAGAAAAAGGAACATCGCCTTGTAAGCTTGCTTGCATATACAATTGACCTGCCAGTACATTCTTTTTGTTTTTAAAAGGTGTTATGTATTTTCTTGTGTCTACTTTAAGCATGGAATAGCCACCGTTTACCTTTTTTGCTTTTTTCATATACTCAAGGCGTACGTCAATAAATTTACCCTTGTGTGCGTTTAGAATATTATCTCTATCATCAAAACGAATGTTGGCGCTAGGTCCCATGGCCCAAAAACCATCCCAACCTGCGGGCTTTTCTTGTAATAATAAACCATTGTATTCCTGCACAACATTAATGGCTCCAATAGCTCGGAAGCCAACTCCTGCAAAAAGGTTTTCTTTTATTTTTTTAAATCCTAGTTGTTCAATTTTTATCTCGCTCAAATCAACAGTTTCTTGATTATCTTCCGAGCTAAGATTGCCTATGCCATAATAGTTTTGAGGAAATTTTTTAATTCCATAATAACCATCAAGCATATAGTTTTCATGATTAAAAAAATGAACAAAGTAAGGATTGAAAAGTACCTGATTGTTTAGGGTGTATATTAAAGCAGAAGCAACAAATGAAACACGTGTGTCTGAAGTATCATAGTTTTTAGGTCGGTAGAGGTATTTTACACCTACGCCAACCTGCCAGCTAGTAACGGGTTTATAGGCAATTAATGGCGCAATTACGTAATTGCTTTTTTTAAAAATGCCAATAAATTTATTTGCAAGACTTTGTTTTTTTTCTCCTTCCTGCGCTGAACTAGAAATAGTAAATAAAGAAATTAATACTAAAAAAAGTAGAAAGCGATATGTAGTTACTAGAAAAGACAAGCTTAACCGAAGTTAAGCTTTTAATTAAACAAGGCCCCTAATAAATTGTCAAATTACCCTTTGCCCGTGTATTTTTTTCGTCTGAAGTAAAGAAAAACTCCACCAAATAAAATGGTTATTACAATAGGCAATGCAATATTTACAAACTGCCATTTTACTTTTTCGTTTTTGATTCTTTTGTCGTCTAACGGACGAAAAACTAGGTCTTTGCTTCTTGCTTTCATTAAGCCTGAATCATCGACTAGGTACTCAATACAGTTTAATAAAAATGCTTTATTGGCATAGTACTCACGATTGAATTTCCAGAAACCACATTGTAATGGACCAGTGCGCTCAGTAAAGTCATTATAAAAAACAGCTCCATTTCCTATAACAATTTGCTTTGACTTTTTAATTCCTTCTGCAAGAAAAGGATTGTCAATAGATGGGTCCTCTAATGTTTTTAAAAACTTAGGTGCTAAACGATTTGCAAAGTTTGATTTGAATTTACCTTCTAATAATACAGCCATTGGTATATTCTTATCTCGGAATAAACTAGGATTGGGCTCAAACTTTAAATCTGATAAACTAATACGTATTGGCGCACTTACCGTGCGGCTAGCACTAGAAGAGTGGAGTAGTACTGTTTTCTTAATTTCAGGATTGGCAATGGTATCTATACTATTAGCAAACTGAAATAATACACCATTCATATTATGCACAATAGGATGATCCGATGTAGATATGGCAAATGGGAAATAAACCCAAGGCACATAGCGTATATCTGGTTTGCCGCCGATAGACCCAACTGTAATTGGGATAGGGGCATTCTGTTGTACATCTTCTACTAAGTTTAGATTAATACGTGCACCATATTTAAATAAGATATCATCCAAATTAGTAGTCAAGTCAGAAGCTAAATAAGTACCAGTTTCTTTAAGCTTATCCATGCTTGTATTTAAGCGGTCAATAAGCCAAAGTACACGGCCACCATTCATTACATATTGATCAATTTTAAACTTTACTTTTTCATCAAAACCAGATTTTGGCGAAGTGATAATAATAGCGTCAAATATTTTAGGCACTTCAATATTCTCATTCAAATCAATGGTATCTAGGTGATACATTTTATTTAAAGTAGAAAGCATATCCAGCGTTTTAACGCCTAGTGGTTGTCCGTTACCGACAGTGTAAGCAATACTTGGTTGATCAGCTAAGTTTGATTTTTGAATGGCCTGGGCAAACTTATATTCCAATAAGGAGCTTGAATAGTTTAGTACCTCGTTAGGTTGCATGCCGCCACGATTTTCTATAAGGCTTACCGGAAATTCCTTACCATTGTGAGCCACTAAGGCATACGGAAAAATTACTTTTTCCGAAAAGCCAAGGTCGTCCTCTGATTGTTGTACCTGGTCACGCACAGGAAGTACCCCACGCTGACTCAGCTCTTTCATAGCTTCTTCCTTTTCTTTGGGCGTAGTAGTGCCCTCCATTGGATTAACTATTGTGTATTGAATTTTGCCACCAGAGTATTCGTTAAATTCATTGAGTGTTTCAATTGTACGATTTTGTAATCGTTGCCAATCAGCGTTTAGGTTTCCTTGCAAGAAAATTGTTACGT
Source organism: uncultured Chitinophagaceae bacterium (assembly GCA_937981995.1). Classification (GTDB taxonomy): domain Bacteria; phylum Bacteroidota; class Bacteroidia; order Chitinophagales; family Chitinophagaceae; genus JAGNRR01. The sequence continues at coordinate 74,972 of CALJNC010000009.1, read as the reverse complement.
TAGCGATCTCATCCATTTTACCTACAAACTTTTTAGTAGGTTCAGAAAGTGAAAAACGTTTTTCTTTAGTTAGGTCAAAGCGCTTGTGTACGTAGGTTGCCAAAATATTTACCGCAAGTAAAATTGCCGCCAAAATTGCAAACCGAATGATATGGGTTCCTTTTAGTTTCTTCATGACCATTTTCTTTTTTGAAGAAATAAACGAGTAGCAAATATGAATAATAAGCTTACTGAAGCAAAGTAGATTAAATCTCGAGTATCAATCACTCCGCGGCTAATAGATTTATAATGAAACTGCAGGCCAAGTTGACTAATAATATAATCTACACCACCGCTAAAACTTGGCAGCTGGCTAAAGGATTCGAAACCTTGGAATAAGATAAAGTTGACAAATACGGCGATTAAAAAAGCGACTATCTGATTATCGGTTAGGGCAGAGCAGAATAAGCCTATAGCGGTAAAAGCAGCAATCAAAAACAAAAGACCTATATAAGAACCTATAATCCCTCCAGTATCCAAGTTGTTTGCCGTAACGGCTAAAGATTCAATACTTACAACATAAAGTAATGTAGGCAATAGGCAAATACATACCAATATGAATGAAGCCCAAAATTTACCAAAAATGATACTGGTTTCCTTTAATGGTTTGGTGCTTAGCATCTCGATGGTTCCTGATTTATATTCATCAGCTAACATGCGCATAGTGATAGCAGGAATTAGAAATATTAATATCCAGGGGACAAAAGAGAAAAACTGATCCATGCTTGCATAGCCATAATCAAACATATTAGTATCGGGTAGTATCCACATGAACAAACCACATATCAATATAAATAGTATGATAACTATATAGCCTACCAGCGAGCTAAAAAAGGAACGGATTTCTTTGAGTAAAATGCTCTTCATAAATCGAGCCGTAAATGTAAAGATTGATTAATTAAATCTAAGTCTTTAAATTGTAAAGTTTATTCAACCTGCCTGCCGGCAGGCAGGTTTCGAATTATGAAGGTTTTACAATTAGGGGAGATATTAGAGAGTTTTATATTTTGTACCAATTTAATTAGATTCTTATTATTCTGAATAAGGGTGATTACAAGTTTAATAACTTTATAAAATATTTAAAATTATTTCTTCAACCATTCAACAAATTTCTTTGTTGCCTTAGCTCTATGGCTGATCGTATTTTTTTCTTCTTTAGTTAGCTGTGCAAAGGTTCGTTCGGGTATATCATTGGCAATAAATATAGGGTCATAGCCAAAACCATTGTCTCCAATAGGGTTGGGTATAATTTTTCCTTCGCAAATGCCTGTAAATTGGTAGTGTTTGCCGTTTTTTAATAAGTGGATTACCGTTTTGAAATAGGCTGAACGATTTTCTTTATCCTCAAGATTTTTTAGCACAAGCTCAATATTCCTGCTATCTGTAGCATCTGCGCCACTATAGCGGGCTGAGTATACACCTGGCTCGCCATTCAATCCATTTATAAATAAGCCAGAATCCTCCGCAAAGCAGTCTTTTCCTGTTATTTCTTTGAGTTGCTCCGCTTTGGTTTTGGCGTTTGCCTCTAGGGTGTCAAAGGGCTCTTCTAGTTCTTGAGAAAAGCCAATGTCTTTCAATGATTTAATTGAGAATTTATCGCCTAGAATGGATTGAATCTCTGATACTTTATTGGCATTTCCTGTTGCAAAAATGAGCTCTTGAATCATAGGTTCAGTAGTTTTTTTAGGCTATTCCAAAGGGCTTTTTTAGCATCTTCTGAGCTAATTATTTTATTTAAGTTATGGACTATAAGTACTTGTATATCATTTATTTGAGATACGCTATAAAGTCTGCTACTAAATCTGGTAGCATGTGTATCTAGCTGTGCGCCAAAGCAAATAATTTTCTCTGGTTTGATTTTATTGATATAGGGTAGCAAATTACTTTTTGTAGCTACTTTAAGGTGGTAGATATCGGTATGTCCCAAGCCTGTTGCCAATAGCATTTTGTCTAATAATGTATCTTCTTCGCTCTCGGTTTTAAAGTCGTCTGTAATGATGAGAATCTTTTTGCCAAAGTCTCCAATTACATTGTAATCATTAATATCCTGATTATCAATACTTATCAGGCTTTCCTGATACAGTAAAAGGTTCTCAACTTTAAGTTTAGCTTTCATTTGTGACTTCTATTTTGTATATTTGCGGCACTTCAGAACGTTCTGAGGGGTACAAAAGTGAGAGCAAATTAGCTCTGAATAACGATTTAACCGCTTTTTGACTTACAAACTAATTAACAAGATTTAATGGAAACAGCCTTAATGAATATAAAGATTACCAAAACAACCGAGAGCCGAGTAGCTCAGTTTGACGAGAACAATATAAACTTTGCTAGAATGTACACTGACCATATGTTAGTGGCTGATTATGAAGATGGAGAATGGAAAACAGCTGAAATAATGCCTTTTGGTAATATGTCTATGCATCCGGCTACAACCTTTATTCATTATGGTCAATCAATATTTGAAGGAATTAAAGCATACAAAAGTGAAGATGGCTCAGTAAATATATTTAGACCACAGGATAATTTTGAGCGTTTTAATATTTCAGCCAAGCGTATGGCTATGAAAGAAGTTCCAGAAGGAATCTTTATGGGTGGCTTAAAAACACTTGTAGACATGGATAAAGATTGGGTACCGGCAGTAGATGGTACATCGCTTTATTTGCGTCCTTTTTTGTTTGCAACAGACGAGTTTATTGGAGTGCGTCCTCCTACCAAATTTCGCTTTATGATAATTATGACACCTGCAGGTGCATATTATAACAAAGCGATTGACATTTATGTACAAGACAAATATGTGCGTGCATTCCCAGGTGGTGTAGGATTTGCTAAGGCATCAGGAAACTATGCCGCAGCTATGCAACCTACTGTAGAAATCCAAGAGCAAGGTTTTGATCAAAACTTATGGTTAGATGGGGTTGAAAGAAAGTATATCGAAGAAATAGGTACAATGAACGTTTTCTTTGTAATAGGAGATAAGGTGGTTACTCCTTCGTTAGAATCAGGCACAATTTTAAACGGTTTTACACGTGCTAGTGTAATGACTTTATTAAGAGATAAAGGCATTGAAGTAGAAGAGCGTAAAATCTCAATTGATGAAATTGTGGAAGCTAGTGCTACCGGTACCTTGAAAGAAGCTTTTGGTGCAGGAACCGCTGCGGTAATTGCTCCAATTAACTCCTTGACATACAAAGGTGCTAAGATGAGCTTGCCTCCACAAGAAGAGTGGAGTGTATCGCCTGGTGTTAAGCAAGAACTTGCTGACATTCGTTATGGACGCAGTGAGGATAAGTATAATTGGATGTTCTCGGTTGAAGCATAGTTTTGCTTCAGATTCATGATTAAAATTGGTGTATTTGGTGCGGGTCACCTTGGAAGGATTCACGTTCAGCAGTGGCAACATGTTGAAGGAGCTGAGATAGTTGGATTATACGATATTGATTCGGCGCAAGCCCAAAAAGTTGCCGATGAGTTTAATGTTCCTGTTGCAACGAATGTTGAAGAGCTTATTGATTTATGCCATGCCGCAGATATTGTTACCACAACTAGTACACATTTTGAATTAGCTGAGCAAGTCATACGCAAAGGCAAGCATCTTTTTATAGAAAAACCAATGGCGGCCTCTATAGAGCAAGCCAAAACAATATTGGAAATGAGTACCGAGGCTGATGTTAAATGCCAAATAGGGCATGTTGAACGTTTTAATCCTGCCTATTTAGCTTTAAAAGATAAAGAAATAACGCCTTTATTTATTGAAGGGCATAGGTTGGCGCAGTTTAACCCTAGAGGGACTGATGTGTCCGTGGTGTTGGATTTAATGATTCATGATATTGATATTATTCTTTCATTGGTACAAAGCGACTTGAAAAAAGTATCGGCAAGTGGCGTAAACGTTATAAGCGATACGGCTGATATTGCTAATGTGCGATTAGAGTTTGCCAATGGCTGTGTGGCTAATCTTACGGCAAGTCGCATATCGCTCAAAAGCATGCGCAAAATTCGTATTTTTCAAAAGGATGCTTATATCAGCTTAGATTTCCTTGATAAGAAAACTGAGATTGTAACCATATCGGATGACGATGGTAAGAAGGGGCTGCTTGATTTTCCTATTGAGCTACCAAATGGTAAAAAAAGAAAAATTAGCGTGAATATTCCGCCTAAAATGGAGGTAAATGCCATTCGTATGGAGCTTCAAAAATTTGTAGAATGTATAGTAAATGACACCCCTCCGCTAGTAAGTGCTAGAGATGGTTATCAAGCTATGGATATTGCTTACGAAATATTGAAAAAAATTAATGAAGCTTTAGAAAAATAAATACCTTCAATTTTCGTTAGAGAGAAAGTAGTATGAAGAAATTGTTGTTTGGAGCCCTTATTCTTATGACTGGATTTAGCTTTTATAGCTGTAATATCATAAATCCAGATGAGCCCATACCTAGCTATATCAAAATTGATAGTTTTAGTATTGCATCAACTAACCCTGCGTATCATGGTAGTGTAAGCGATAATATTACTGATGCATGGGTTTATGTAAATAGTTTTAATGTTGGAAATTTTCAATTACCCGCAACCATACCTGTTTTATTTGAAGAAGGTGCGGATAGTGCGGATATTGTAATTTTTGGAGGTATTAAAAATAATGGCCGTAGCCTGAGTAGAAGGCGTTATCCTTTTTATGTACCCTATACTGGGCAATTAGTTAAGTCTACTCAAACTCAAAACATTGTACCTGTAATTCAATATCGAGACAGTTTAAATTTTCTTTTAAAAGAAGATTTCGAAACAGGGAATTCGTTTGTACCCTATAACAGTCCTGATACAAGCATGGCACGCACAAGCTTGGCGCCTTATTTGTTTGAAGGAAGTAGCTCGGGATTAATTTATTTTGATGGTATTCATCGTGATGCTCAGGTTATAACTGTACAGCAATTTCAATTTAGTCAGAATTTAGAATCTTATTTAGAAGTAGATTATAAGTGTGATATTCCTTTTACCCTTGAGCTACAACTAGTTACTCCATCAAGTGCAGTAATTGTAGTTGACTATTTATCAGTAAAGGCAAGTGATGATTGGAATAAAATTTACATAAACCTGACAGACATTGCAACGAATTACTTCGGAAGCAAGGTTAACTTTATAATTAAAGCAGGTCTTACGCCTGGTCAAAAGAGTGGCTTTGTGGCTATTGATAATTTTAAAATAATAAGTCAATAATAGTAATGAGGAGAGAGGTAAAAAAAGCAATTTTAAAGTACGCGATTGTAGATTATATATCTGCTGCTGTAGCTTGGTTGTTGTTTCTTTCCTTTCGTAAAAAGAATTTAAGCTTCACGCTTGATGCAAGCTTTATAAGTGAATTAAGCTCTAAAGATTATTTATTGGCATTTCTTGTTATTCCATGTATTTGGTTGGTGTTTCATTTATTTTCTGGCGCTTATTATAATCCCTACCGAAAATCTCGTGTAAGTGAAATATTACGCACATTAATCATTTCTGCTATAGGAGTTGGCTTTATTTCAGCGTATGCAGTATTTAATGATGTAAATCTTACTTCTAATTATTATGCCAAGGCTTATTTAGGATACTTGCTAATTCAATTTATTGCTACTTCTATATTTAGAGTATTTGTACTGAATGGTGTAAAGCGAGATATTAATAAAGGTCGATTTGGTAACAATACGCTGATTATAGGTGGGAATCAATTGGCAGTAAAGCTTTATAAAGACATAAAAGAAAATACAGTTCAGCTAGGCTACTCTTTCAAAGGATTTGTATATGCTGATGCTAATGGTAGCAATGGTTTGTCGTCTTACCTGCCCAAGTTGGGCAGTATAACAGAGCTTGAAAGTATAATAGATAAACATCAAATAGAAGAGGTGATAATAGCTTTAGATACAAGTGAGCATCATCGCTTAGAAAAAATACTTTCTCAGCTTTCGCATAGAAAAGTAGTAATAAAAATCACACCAGATTCTTATGATATTATTTCTGGTTCAGTACGTACAAGCAATGTATTTGGCGCAGTGTTAATAGAAATTTATCCTGAGTTAATGCCTGACTGGCAGCGAGTGTTTAAAAGAGCATTTGATATTGTAGCTTCTATACTCGTGCTGATATGTTTAAGTCCATTGTATCTATTTTCTGCTATCAAGGTAAAACTCTCTTCGCCAGGAGCTATATTTTATAAGCAACAACGAATTGGTTTATACGGCGAACCGTTTTGGATTTATAAATTTCGATCCATGTTAGTAAATGCAGAGGATGCCGGCCCACAATTGTCAAGTGAGCACGATCCTCGTATTACAAAGTGGGGTAAGCTTATGCGCAAATGGCGCATTGATGAGCTGCCGCAGTTTATTAATATTTTACGTGGTGAAATGACCTTGGTTGGTCCAAGGCCGGAGCGTAAATATTTTATTGATATTATATCACAAACACACCCGCATTACCGCTATTTGCACCAAGTTAAACCGGGTTTAACCTCATGGGGTATGGTAAAATTTGGCTACGCCGAAAATACCAAAGAAATGATTGAGCGTATGCGCTATGACTTGTTGTACATAAAAAACTGCAGCATGGGATTAGATATAAAGATTATGCTTTACACCATTTTGGTTATCTTGCAGGGTAGAGGAAAATAAACATGAGATTTCTAACAACTATTTTTTTGTGCGTACTTTTTACGCACACCGCAAATGCATATTGGCAACAAAAAGTTGATCATAAAATTAGAGTAAGCTTGGATGACAAAAGTCATATCCTGCGCGGGTATCAGGAGATGTTGTACACTAATAACTCGCCAGATACGCTGGAGTATATTTTTATGCATTTATACCCTAATGCTTACAAGCATGACCACACAGCTTTTGCTAAGCAAAAAGTAGAAGATGGTGATACAGATTTTTACTATAGTAACAAGTATGAAAAAGGATTTATAGATAGCCTTTCTTTTAAAGCAAATGATCTTCCTTTAAATTATAGTAGATATAACGATAATGATGATATTGTTTTTTTAGAATTAGTAGAACCTTTATTACCAGGTGCATCCATAAATATTGAAACACCTTTTAGAGTTGTGATTCCTAAAAATGTTTCTCGTCTAGGGCATATTGGTCAGAGTTATCAAATCACACAATGGTACCCTAAACCAGCGGTTTACGATAAGGATGGTTGGCATATGATGCCTTACCTTGATCAAGGAGAGTTTTATTATGAGTACGGCGATTATGATGTGGAGGTTACTTTACCTGCTAAATATGTTTTGGCGTCAACAGGAGATGTGCAATATGATAACGAAAATGTAAACTTGCAAATTGGCTCGACAAATACTGATGATCGTAAGGTATTAAAGACCGTTAAGCTCAAGCAAAAAAACGTACATGACTTTGCCTGGTTTGCAGATAAGAATTTTAAAGTATTAAAAGAAGAATTTAAATTGCCCTCGGGTAAAAAGTGTACCGCTTATGCTTACTACACCCCTCAAAATAAGGCGAAGTATGCAACCAGTGCAATAGCCTTAGCAGAAACAGCAAAGTATTTATCCAAAGAAGTAGGAGAGTATCCTTACAATCAAATAAGTATAGTAGATGGACCTTTGTATGCCGGTGGCGGAATGGAGTATCCTAACATTGCAATTATTGGCTCCTTGCCTGATGAGCCAACCGTTAATATTGTAATCGTTCATGAAGCTGGACATAACTGGTTTCAAGGAATCTTAGGAAGCAATGAACGTGTGCATCCTTGGATGGATGAAGGTGTAAATTCTTTTTATGAAGCAAAGGTGGTAGAGGAACTAAGGAAGAAAAAAGTTCCTATTGCTGCAAGTGGTGGCAATGGTGTTGTGTATATGTTGAATGGGCATATCCATAATGATCAACCTATTGAGCTTCCATCGGAGGAGTATTTAAGCTCCAATTATGGCGGAGTGGTATATGCCAAAGCAGCCAAAGCATTAGAATACCTTGAGGGTTTTATGAGCAAAGAAGATTTTAGCAATGGTATTAAACATTATTTTAAAAATTGGAATTTAAAACATCCTTCACCTTCCGATTTTAGGGAATCCATGCAGCGTAATACGCAAAAGAATATTGCTTGGTTTTTTGATGACTTAATTAAAAGTCCTAACCCAATAGATTTTAAAATTAAATCAGTAAAAATTGAAGGAGACAAAGTACGCATTAAATTAAAAGATAAATTTGGAGCTACAAGCTATCCCGTACCTGTATATGGAGTAAAAGATTCTCAAATTACTAGTATGAACTGGGTTTGGAATGGCGAAACAACATTGCCTAAAGAGGAAGGTGTGCGATATGTAGTAGATTACAAAAACTGGATACCTGAGATTAATAAAGCAAATAATACCTATAATCCTGCCAAGTTTTTAAATGGTAATTTACCAAAATTAGGTATTGGCTCAAGTGTTTTAAAGCCAGGTAAGAATAAAGCATACTTACTACCAGCTGTAGGCTTTAACCATTATGATAGAACCATGGCAGGCATTGTGTTACATAATTTGACTATTCCCAATAAGCAATTTCAGTTTGCGTTTTCGCCTTTGTATAGTTTTCGTTCTAAGTATTTAATCGGTACTGGTTTTATGGGTTATAGTTTTTATCCCAAAAAGAATTTCTATCGTGTAACGGCTTCCTTGCATGGCGCTACATTTAGTGATGATTCTACTAGTAGAAATTTAAGCCAAGCGATTTATCCAAGGTGGTATAAAATAAATCCTCGCTTAGTTTTTGAGCTGCCAAAGAAAAACCTTCGCAGCCCAATTGAGCGTAGTGTAACATTGAATTACTTTCATACAGGCACACAAGACTTTGAGTTTACCCAAGATCCTGTAGACAGTATTTTTAGGGCAAGTGTGGGTAGCTACGAGAAGCAAAATTTATTTAGAGTAAACTATTCTCACAAAAATAATAGAACCTTTAATCCATTCAGTTATAATTTTCAATACGAGACAACCAGTGATATAAGTAAGTTAAGCGCTGAAGGGAATATTAAGATTGATTATTTTATTCCTAAGAAAGCGTTTTATCTTAGAGCGTATGCTGGTAAATTCTTTTACTTAAATAACTCATCTTCTTACTTTGATGTAGAGCCATATTTTTTGAATGTAACGCCAACCGCTCAAAATGATTATGCATATGAAAATGTTTTCATTGGACGAAATGAACGCGATGGGTGGAAGGGACAGCAAGTAATGTCTAAGGAAGGAGGCTTTGCTACGCGCACTTCGTTTTTGTCAAATCCATTAGGGCAATCCGATGATTGGTTAGTGGCGGTTAATCTACGCTCAGATATTCCGCTTAAATATAAATGGTTACCGCAGGTGTTTTTTAATGCTGCTTCCTTTGGCAATGCATCTATGCTGAATCCTAGTGGTAGTAAAATGCTATTTGAAGGTGGGGTACAGTTTAATTTATTAAGTGATGTTTTGCAGCTAAAAATACCATTGGTGCTTAGTAGAGACTTTAAAAACTATACTGAGTCTGTTTATTCAACCAACCGTTTTAGTCGTCAGATTTCTTTTTCTTTATCTACTAATAAAATAGATTTTCTACGTACGCAACAGTCCCTTAGTAAGTTGATATTTAAATAGTTTATAATTCTATTAAATTCTTGTGTCCTTGCTTACAATAGTTGAACAGATGATGCAATTTGCGCTTGTTTAAGTGTTGATACTCACTCTGAGATAATTTCAACGCAAGTGTAAATTATTGACCTGCCATAATTAATTCGTTTAATATTCGGTTAGAATTTTTCTTTAACCTTACTATAGTTTCTAAGTTTTCATAATTTAGATAATACGCCATCCATATTAATCTATCTGCATTTATATATGCATTTATGGTCATAGCGACTGTGTATGGCTCTTGGCCTTCAGGGTCATATTTTGCAAGCATAATAAAGGTAAAAGACTTTTTATTAATAGAGTAGTCTTCAATGACGGTTGGCACTCCAATTTTTGTATTATTACCTAATTGATCAATATCCTTTGATATCTCTTCCCAATTTTCTTTAATAAATTGCTTGTCAAACATCTCTTTCAGACTTTTTAAAAGGCTCGCATCTGCTTTTACGTCTTTGATCTGTTTGGTGGCATACACTTTAAAAAAATCATCATAGTTTATAATGCCTAAACTATCTTTTTTACTAAATATTTTATTGTTTATATAATAACCTAAAACATTATTAGCAGGTACCTCTGTCTTATCCGCCAGTTCTTTAATAATTGGATATGTATAACACTCCTCATAGCCATCTATTTGAGGTAGGCAAATTTTGGCAGTACCAAAATTTGCTTGTCTAACACATTTATTTTTCTGCGCAAAAGTCAGATTGCTGGAAGTGAGTAAAATTATAGAAAGGGTAATGAATAGTTTCATGGAGTTGTGTTTTATACTTATTCGAAACTACTGATTTTCTGAACCATTGTGGTTAAATGAATAAAAATTAATCTTCTTCCACCAAATCATAATCCAACTGACGCTTGCTTAAATTAGCTGCAGCAACTTGAATCCTGATTTTTTGTCCCATTTGGAATTTACGTTTGCTTGTTTTGCCAATAAGCATATAGTTTTCTTCGTCAAAGATAAATTCTTCTTCTAGCTCACGTACGCTTATTAAACCTTCGCACATATGGTCAATTGTTTGACACCAAAATCCAAAACTAGCAACACCGCTAATAACACCTTCAAATTCTTCGCCTATGTATTGTTCCATAAACTGTACTTGCTTGTATTTATTTCCAGTTCGTTCACAACTTGTTGCCGCACGCTCTTGTTCGCTACAATGAGCACACTGCTCTTCCGCTTGGTTCTTCTTGGTAAAATCTTGTTTTATACCTTGTAACTCATTCCAAAGTACGCGATGTGCAATTACATCGGGGTAACGTCGGATGGGAGATGTAAAGTGGGAATAATCAGAAAATCCTAAGCCGTAATGTCCAATATTATTGGTGGAGTAAATTGCTTTAGCCATTGTGCGTATACCTAGTGTATGCAGTATTTGATGCTCAGGTACACCTTTTGATTTTTCGATCATGCTATTAAATGATCTTACAATCGTATGATTATCCGTGAGGTCAAAATTGTAACCAAACTTACCTGCAAATTTTGTGAAAGGGATTAATCGATCTAAATCTGGTGCATCGTGTATGCGGTATGGATATTGTAATTGTTTATTTTTCTTTTTTTGTTGACCAATATATTCTGCCGTAGTTCTATTAGCCAAGAGCATCATCTCTTCAATTAGTTGATGAGATGCTTGACTTGTTTTCACAACAAGCTCAATAGGGTTTCCTTTATCGTCTAGTCTGAATCGAACTTCGCTACTTGCAAAATTAATGGCACCTTTATCAAATCGCTTTTTACGTAAGTTGCGTGAAATTTCATTCATCGCAAGTACTTCTTTCTTATACTCGCCTTCATTACCTTCTAATATTTCTTGTACATCTTCATAGGTAAATCTATGGTTAGAGTGGGTAACCGTTCTGCCAATCCAAGCATCAATAATTTCTAGTTTTTTATCCAGGATAAATACTGTAGAAAAAGTAAATTTATCTTCATTGGGCCTCAGCGAACATAGCTCATTACTAATTTTCTCAGGTAGCATTGGAGAAACTCTATCTGGTAAATAAACGCTTGTAGCTCGAGCGTATGCTTCCTTATCTAAAGCTGTTCCTGGTCTTACATAATGCGCCACATCGGCTATGTGTACACCCAATTCAATTTTTCCATCGCCTAAATCTTTGTAGCTAATTGCATCATCAAAGTCCTTTGCGTCAAATGGATCAATTGTAATTGTAAATGTATCGCGCATATCTCTACGCTCCGCTAAATCTTCTTTTGTAATTTCAAATTTCATTGCAGCTGTTTCCTTCATTACCTCTTCAGGGAATGATAAAGGGAAACCTTGCTCTAATAAAATTTCTTTCATGGCAATGTCATGAATGTCTTGCCCTGCAAAAGATTCTAATACTTCTCCAACGGGGTTCTTAGATTTAGGGTGCCAATCCGTTATTTGTACTAAGCAGCGGTCGCCTGTTTTTAAATTGGCTGGCTTTTTAGGTATAAAAATATCATTAGGGAATTTTTCATTTTCGGGTATCGCAAAAATGTGTTTTTCGCCCATATCTAAACGGCAAATTAACTGTTGGTTTGCTCGTTTTACTACACGTAATACTTTGCCGTGTGGTCGTTTATTTGATTTGCCTATGCGAGTAATGGTTGCTTCAACTGTATCACCAGGTAATGCATTTTTAGTATCATTTTTAGCAATTTTTATATCTACTGTCATGCCGTCTACCATTACAAATGCTACACCATGTGGTGCAAAATCTATTACACCTGTAACAGAAGGAGAAAATTGACCTTTGCCTGATCCTCTTTTTTTACCAGGAGCACCTTGTGTTCCTTTCTTTTTTTTCTTATTTTTCATCGCACTGCTATGGCGCGCTTTTTTTCTTTTTTTTGTCATTATTTGTTTGTCTTTAGTACTTAGTCGCAGTACTTGGTTTTGTATTCTAATCGCAGCTAATTAGTTTCAGTCTTATGACTTACTTTTATTTATATCAGATTATAATACTTCTTCATAGTCCACCATTAAATCTTCATCACTTATTATTTCAGGCACATCTTGATTTTCAATTACCGGAAAGTAAGAATAAACATACTCATTGAGCAGTTTGTCAAACTGTTCTCCTTCATCAAACAAAAAAGAAATGCGTATGGGAATTACTACTATGGGTAAATTGAATTTTAAAAGTAGTTCTTCGTGTAACAAAAGACGGGTAGCGTCCTTTTCAGTTACAAAGATACATTTATTCTCGTTCTTAATGTATTGAAAGGTTTCATTCAGCTCTTTTACGTCCTCGGTTGTAAAGTAATGATGGTCCTTATAGCTTAGTTCATGTACCTCCTTTGTTAAGCTTTGTACTCGGTCTATAAAGGGTTTGGCATTTGCTATGCCCGAAAATGTTACGGCGTTTGTTTCCTTATTAAAATTTATGTTATTGTTTAAAAGTGAGCTAGGTTGATCGTATTCAATTCTTGTAAAAAAGATTGATTGACTTTCCTCGGCATTTAATGTTGTAATAAAAGTTTCCTTATCAGCTACGCTTAAATCATTGGGGCACTTGGTAATGATAATGATGTCGGCTCGCTTTGCTGCTTTTCGGCTTTCGCGTAATCTGCCCAAAGGCAAAATATAATCCTTGGTATAGGGTTTGTCGTATTCAGTAAGTAAAATATTTAATCCAGGTTTTACGCTTCTGTGTTGAAACGCATCGTCTAGTAAAATAGTTTCGATATATGGAGCGTGTTGCAATAATTCTGGAATAGCAGTTACCCTGTCTTCGCCTACAGCTACTAGTATATTTTCAAATTTTCTTTTAAACTGATAGGGCTCATCGCCTATGCTTCTAGCATCAGCATTTTCATTAGCTATTCTGAATCCTTTAGTAGAACGACCGTAGCCACGGCTTAACGTGGCAGTATGAAACTTACGAGAAAGCAATCGCACTAAATATTCAATATGGGGAGATTTGCCTGTGCCACCAACTGATAAGTTTCCTACACTTATTACCGGGATAGCATCAAAGCTTAATGAAGAAAATAAACCCGCATCGTATAGTTTATTCCGTAGCCAAATTATTATACCATAGAGTATGGATATTGGGAAGAGAATATATTTTAATATGGATTGAAAGTATTCGTTCATTTAAAGCCTAACAAAAATATATAAGAATGTATCGTGGTAGCTTATTACTTATGAACAGGAAAGTCAATAACCTAAAGGGATAACTTTATTTTATCTTAGTTTGGATATTCTATAATTTAGAAAACCAATCCAGCTTAATACAAAGGCAATTGTAACCTTTTGAAGTAAGGGTAGGGCAATCAAAAAATGTTTAGAATAATAGACATAATTATTTAAAGCTAAAAGAATAACGCAGCAAACTGCTGTTAACTTATAACAATTCAATTTGCTTCCATAAAGTTCAACAAGTATTCCGATAAGTGCAAATAGACCAAAAATGCTTGATAATATGGTCATAAGATCATGATAGTTCGTACTAATTAAAAAGGCAAAAAGCATAGATAGAATGCCACTTAAAATGATTGTTTGTTTCCAGAATATGCTCTTACAAAAGTTAAGTGCAAAATTGATGAAAAACGTTAGTATCGCAGTACATAAAACGAACATTGCTACAACTGCATAATTCTTACCAGGGTTTGCTTGTTTATTTATTGCATAGTCATTGAGTAAATTACACCAATAGTTATGTATCCAATCGTAACCAATACTATTTGGATTGGCTTGTGAGCCGCCAGGATATAATGTAGTTGAGTAATAGAATAAAAGCACGTAAAGCAAGATGCCTATCAAAGGAAAAAGGTTTAAAAACCTTTGCGAATATGTAATAGAGGCTTTCAATAATAATATTATCTAATAGGTCACAAACAAACCTACAAAACAAAGTATATTTACCGCTGAATACTTATAAACAGGAATGTCGGAAACAGTAAATATAATTTTAGAAATCGTTAAGTACACTTTACCTGCAGTTGTAGTATTAATAGCTACAAGTGTAATTGTAAGCAAGTTTTTAACCTCTGAGACTGAGAAAAAACATTTAGCTCTTTTTGGTAAAAAAGCAGATGAAATATTGCGTTTGCGCTTACAGGCTTATGAGCGTTTGATTCATTTTGTTGAACGTATTCACCCTAATGCTTTGATTAGTCGTCATTATATGAAAGGTGCTACAGCGCAAGATGTACAATTAAGTATGATAAGAAATATTCGTGAGGAATATGAGCATAATTTATCACAACAGATATATGTGAGCCATGAAGTTTGGGAAACTGTAAAAGCCGCTAAGGAGCAAGAAATATCAATGATTAATCAAATAGGAGCTAGTATGGATTTAGGTGCTCCAGCTCAAGAATTTGTAACTCGGCTAAGCACTTTTGCATTAGACGAACATACAGAAGTACCCACAGATATTGCTATACACATCTTAAACGGAGAGGCTAAAAAAATGCTTTTGGCAAAAGAGTAAACTCATTCCTAGTTCTTAATTATTACTTGGAATAGAACTAGGAAACTTAGAACTAAAAACTCAAAACTAAATAAATGAACATTCTAGATAATAAAAATTTTTTCTTTATAGGTATAGGTGGTGCTGGAATGAGTGCCATTGCACAATTTTTATCGGGTACAGGAAATGAAGTGGCCGGTAGCGATCGTTTATTTACCAATCCTGAAAATGATTATATAAAAGATCAGTTGGAAGCTGAGAATATTAAATGTTTTGTACAAGACGCTAACGGGATAACAAGTGATACACAAATCATGGTGGCTTCTACAGCCATTGAGGATACCAATGTAGAAATTAAAAAAGCCAAAGAGTTAAATATACCTATTGTAAGTAGAGCTGAAATGTTAGCTGCTATCTGCGCAAGCAAAAAGACGATAGCTATTGGTGGCACAAGCGGAAAAAGTACAGTGACGGCCATGATGTTCCATATGCTATATGAGTGTGGTGTAAGTCCAAGTTTGATTACAGGTGCAGGATTAGCCTCTTTAATTGAAAAAGGAAAAATAGGCAATGCCTTTGTTGGCGAAAGTGATTACTTATTAATTGAGGCCGATGAGAGTGATGGTTCTTTAGTAAGATATAAGCCGCACGTTGGCGTATTATTAAACAAAGATAAAGATCATTTAGAAGAAGATGAATTGGATAAAGTGTTCAATACGTTCAAAGGAAACTCGAATGAATACTTTATAGTAAATCATAATCCAATCGCCAAGGTTGTTGAATTTTCTAAAGGAAGTGAATATGATTTTGGAGTGGGCACTCGTTTTGAAGGCAAAGACTTTAATCAAAAAGGATTTTCAATAACGTTTAATGTTGGTGAGCAGGAAGTTATGTTGCCAACTATTGGAGAGCACAATATGGAAAATGCGCTAGCTTGTATAGCTGTAGCAGATATCCTTAAAGTAGATTTAGCCAAAGCTGCTAAAGCACTTGGTACGTATCCTGGTATTTATAGACGACACCAATTGCTAGGAGAAAAGAATGGAGTAATTGTAATAGATGATTATGCGCACAATCCTGCTAAAATTGCAGCAAGTATAAAATCTGCACAGGCAGTAGGCAAAAAAGTAGTTGCTTGGTTTCAACCTCATGGTTTTAAACCTACACGTTTTATAAGAGAAGAGTTAGTAAAAGAAGTGACGGCTTGTATGCGTCCTGAAGACCAAATGTGGATGAGCGAAATATATTATGCAGGTGGAACCACAACGAAAGATATTTCTGCCAATGATTTGATTGAGGATTTAAAAGGGAATCGTGTGCAATCATTCTTTGTAGATAATCGAGATGATTTGCTTGAAACAATGCGTCCTCATTTAACAGAAGGTACTGTATTGCTTTTAATGGGTGCTCGGGATCCTAGCTTGGAGAAGTTTGGGAAAGGGGTGTTTAATGCTCTATAAATTATTCCTTATAGAACTTGCTCCAATAAGAATTATCAATTTGAATCAGATAGATTCCCTTAGGTAAGCTTTCAATAGGCACTTGTTGATCATTCTGTGTATTATTACGCTGAACTAAAGTTCCTGTCATATTATAAATTTTTATTTCCGTGTTGGGTTCACATCCTTTGATTTTTATATAGTTTAAGGCAGGATTGGGTATTATTTGATATGAGCTAAGAGCGGGATTGGCTCCAACGTTTTTTACACTTTCGGGCAAATAATATCCCATGCATTCTGAAGTGTCAAGACAGCCTTTGTAATTTAAGGTTACAATGAATTGACCAAAGTTAGTAGGGTTAAACGTTTGGGTATTTACATATTGAAACGTGAACATACAATCGTACCATTGGTACTGCGCATTGTTTTGATTGGCTGTATAGTTATTTCCTGATTTAGTAATGGTGGTATCAATAGAAACAAAAAATAAGTTTAACTGAATAATAGAATCGCAATTTCCTGCCGTTTGTAATGTGTCAATATATGTTCCGTTTTGAGTTAATATCTGTCCTGCAAAAGTGTATGATGTATCCGAACAAATGTTTTCGTCAAGAATCGTTGTAAAACTATTTACCGTTTTTAAATCTAAGCTTACCATGGAGTCGCATCCTATTGAACTTTGAAAGGTATCAGTATAAACTCCTGTGGTGCTATAAAGATTGCCATTGAATAAGTAGCTCTGACCGCTGCAAATGCTATCGGTAATAATTGTATTTGTATTTGCGCAGGTGCCAGCTAGTCGTACATATGGTTTTGATAAAGCGGTAGCACTTATAGGTAAGCTGCACATATTATTGAAATTATTTTTTTCAAAAATTCGTTCGGCTATCATACCTTGGTTAAATTGTCTAATACTACCTGTTGCAGTATTACCGAGGTTTACGCCCCAGCAAACATCTATAAGTAAGTTGCTTGTACCATCCCACATAAAGGAATTAGTAAGTGGTATCATGTACCAAGCAGTGTCCGTTGCGGGCAGTAAAGAAGATGGATTGCGCACCGTAGTAAGTCCATTGTTATCATACACATTTGCATGTGTTGATAAGGTGTTTTTCATTTTAATTGTATAGTTTAATAAGCTACCCCCAATTTGATTCATTACATACCAACCAATGCTATCAATATTATACGCTTGATTAGCACCTCCTTGCATAATTTCACTTGCTGTGTAAATAAACTGAATATGAACTGACTGGTCGAAAAAATTATAAGGAGTAGCGTTAATAGTAGATGTGCCCGAAATAGAATGATTGCCTGGAAAATTAGGACCAATTTCTGAAACTGTTTGAGCGTTTAAATTGCTTTGGAAACTTAAGATGATTAAAACGGAAAGTAGAAAGTGTATTTTCAAAATAGGGATTTTATAACTAAAGTATGTCTAAAATAAATATGAACGTAAGGAATAAACTGAAATAGCCAAAATATGACTTTGGAAGGAGTTTACTTCCTTTTCAAAAAGCAGAACCGCTATATTTGTATTATTATTGATTAGTAGAAGGATGGAATAAAATTCAATGGATAATAAATTAGATTATGGAACAAAAAGATTTACTAACTGAAGAAACGAATTATTTAAAAAGGGCAGATAACAGTGTACGCTTTGCTAATTTAATTATTGATACAATTTTTTATTACGTTGTTGTTTTAATTGTAGGAGCTTTGATTGGTTTACTGATGTTTACTGCCGATGAGCAACTAGCAAGTGAGGTATTTATGGAGGAAGAAGAAAGCCCAGCAGTTACTATTATATCGTATATAGTAGGTTTTGGTGTAATGTTTTTATATTATTTTATTTCAGAAGCTACAACGCAGCGTACCATTGGTAAATTTTTTACAGGTACTATAGTGGTAAATCAATCTGGTGAAAAACCAACGAGTAAACAAATAGCAATTAGATCTGTAAGTAGATTAGTTCCGTTTGAAGCATTTAGTTTTTTTGGAGAAATGGGATGGCATGATAAATGGTCAGAAACGTATGTTGTAAAAAAGAAAGACTTAATAAATCAAGGTTAATGAGCGAAGAGAATAAAAAAGAAACCACTTCAGGTTTAGAAATAGATAAAGTATATTTTAAGAAAGAATACGATCTTGAAAATCCGGGTGAGTTTCCATTTACAAGAGGGGTACATGCTGGTATGTACCGAGATCGTTTTTGGACAATGCGTCAATATGCTGGGTTTAGTACGGCGGAAGCTAGTAACGAGCGCTACCATTATTTACTAAAAAATGGGGTAACCGGTTTAAGTGTAGCCTTTGACTTGCCTACCCAAATAGGTTACGACAGTGATGATGAAATGGCTATGGGTGAAGTAGGTAAAGTGGGTGTAGCCATTGATACCCTAGAGGACATGGAGCGTTTATTTAAAGGGATAGAATTAGAAAAAGTTTCTACTTCCATGACGATAAATGCTAGTGGTTTTATTTTGTTGGCCTTTTATGTTGCGCTGGCAAAAAAACAAGGTGCTGATATTTCTAAAATAAAAGGAACGATACAGAATGATATTTTAAAAGAGTATGCTGCTCGAGGAACCTATATATACCCACCAAAACAAAGCATGCGATTGATTACAGATATTTTTGAATACTGCAGTAAGGAAGTGCCTAAATGGAATACAATTTCAATTTCGGGTTATCATATTCGTGAGGCTGGAAGTAATGCAGTGCAGGAATTGGCTTTTACATTGAGTAATGGGAAGGCGTATTTAAAAGCGGCTATTGAAAAAGGGTTGGACATAAATGTATTCGCAAAAAGACTTTCTTTTTTCTTTAATGCACACAATCATTTATTTGAGGAAGTTGCAAAGTTTAGAGCGGCTCGAAGAATCTGGGCAAAGATTACAAAGGATTTAGGAGCAACAGAAAAGAAAGCACAAATGCTCAGATTTCATACACAAACAGGGGGCAGTACTTTGACAGCGCAGCAGCCGCATAATAATATAGTACGCGTTGCCATTCAAACTTTAGCGGCAACTTTAGGTGGCACGCAATCATTGCATACCAATGGGTATGATGAGGCCTTAAGTTTACCAACTGAAGAAGCTGCAACGATTGCATTGCGCACGCAGCAAGTAATGGCATACGAAAGTGGCGTTACAGATACAGTAGATCCATTAGCCGGTTCTTATTTTGTAGAAGATTTGACTAATCGATTAGAAACAGAAGCCTTGGAATTAATTGAAAAAATTGATGTAATGGGTGGAAGTGTTGAAGCTATTGAGCAAGGATTTATTCAGGATCAAATAGCGGCATCGGCTTATAAATATCAAAAAGAGATTGAAAGTGGAGAAAAGGTAATCGTAGGAGTTAATAAGTTTGAAACCGATGATAAAACGGATATTCCTATCATGAAAATTGATGCGGCAATAGAAAAAGAACAAGTTGCTAAATTGACAGAACTTAAGAATCGCAGAGATAATGATAAAGTAGAATTATTACTTTCTCAGTTAAAAGAAAAAGCACAAACCACTGAAAACCTTATGCCACATGTAGTGGAATGTGTTGAAAGCCTTGCCTCTTTGGGCGAGATAGCTCATGCTTTACGCGATGTGTGGGGTGAGTACAAGGGCTAGCCTTTATCCACAAATCCTTATAATTTAATGATTTAGTATCATTGAAATAAGCTTAATTTTACAATTATGAATTTACCGAAAGGAACATTGATTCCAATTGGGGGGGCGGAAGACAAAGGCACCGACTTAGTAGAAGGCGCTATAAAAAAAGATCATTTGAACTTTTTTGATTTAGGAATACTAAAAAGTGTTTTAAATGAAATTGGGAAAGAGAATCCTACTATTATATTAATTACTACAGCATCTCAAATACCTGATGAAGTAGCAGAGAACTACTTAGATGCTTTTCAAAAATTAGATTGTACAAATGTTACACATTTAAGAATAAGAAATCGTGATGAAGTAGATACAGCCGAGACATTAGAAGCGATCAAAAATTGTGATGGTTTAATGATTTCTGGTGGTAATCAAATGCGATTAACTACGATATATGGAGGTTCAGAATTTCTAGACATCATACATACAAGATATAGGGAGGAAGAAGGTTTTGTAATAGCTGGTACCAGTGCTGGTGCAATGGCTATGAGTTCTACCATGATAGCAGAGGGTAATGCTTCAACAGCACATAAAAAAGGTGCGGTAAAATTAACGGTAGGTTGGGGCTTAATACGTAAGTTGGTAATTGATTCTCATTTTATAAAACGTGGACGTTTTACCAGACTAGCTCAGGCTGTTGGCACAAATCCTGGCTCTATGGGAATAGGCTTAGGAGAGGATACGGGAGTTATAATAAAGCAAGGTCAGGAAATTGAAATTATAGGTTCTGGTTCGGTTACTTTGATTGATGGTTTTGATGTAAGGCATAATAATATTGCTGATATTGGTCAGGGGAGTACAATTTCATTGGAAAATCTCAAGGTGCATATCATGGAGCGTGGCAATAAGTATGACTTGAAAGAAAGAGTTTTTTCAGCAGAAGTAAATGAACTTGTTTAAATAAAGAATCTAAATTTTCTATCCCAAGCACGACTTGGGATTTTTTTTGATAAATTTTCAATTGTTATTAAACCCTTAATGACCTTTCGTAGTCAAAAAGGAAATTTTATGATATGAAAAAACTAATTCCCTTATTATTTCTAATTCCTTTATTATCTCAATGTACGATTATTAGGCCTGGAGAGGTTGGTATAAAGCAGCGCTTTGGTAAGCTAAAAAATACCTCTTTATCTCAAGGAATGACTTCCTATAATCCCTTTACCACAAAGGTTATCAAAGCTAGTACTCAAACACAAAATCTTCGATTAGACTTGAACCTTCCTAGTAAAGAAGGTCTAAGCGTAAAGTCTTTAATATCAATATTATATAGATTGGAGCGTGATAGTATTGGTCAAATTATTAGCAATTACGGTTTAGACTACGAGCCTTTAATAGGGAGTATTTTTAGATCAGCTGCATCAGATGTATGTGCTAAGTATTACGCTAAGGATATGCATTCCGGCAAGCGAGCCAATATTGAAGAATCTATCAAAGTAAAAATGATAGAATTACTTAATGGAAATGGTATAAGCATTGAGTCCGTTCTGATGAAAAGTATTTCATTGCCTCCTGGGCTAAGTAGTTCTATCGAGCAAAAATTACAAGCTGAGCAAGATGCTATGCGTATGGAATTTGTATTGAAGCAGGAAAAATTGGAAGCCGAAAGAAGATTAATAGAAGCAAAGGGTAAGCGAGATGCTCAGAAAATTTTATCCCAAGGTTTAACCGATGAAATTATCAAACTTAGAAGCATTGAAGCCTTTGAAAAACTAAGTAACTCTTCAAATGGTAAGGTGATTATTACCAATGGTAAAGCGCCTTTGCTAATAGACTAATTAGTAAATTACGAATTAGTCAATTACAAATTACGAATTCGACTATTTCTTGTTTAAAGCCTTCTTACTTGAGATTTGAATTTTACCAATTATTCTAAGTAGCTCCTCATTTTTAGTGAGGAGTTTTTCAGTTTTGCTTTTTGAAAGTAACTCGCTATCCTTTAAGAGGCGCAACCAGTATTTGGTTTATCGAGCTTCTTTATAAGCTATGGACATTTTATGTATAAAATCTTTTTTACTTTCCGCACCAATAGCTTCTTCCACTAGCGCACCTATTGCGGTGCCACTTCGTAATACCTGTTTGGATAAAATGAACTCTCTTTGGTTTTTTAGTTCTTTAAAAACCTTAATTATTTCCAAAGTAAGTTCATAACTTTTCTATTGAATAATATTGTCTTCTTTCATACTGTTGGCCATAAAGTTATAAAACGTAATTCGTAATTTACAAACTCGAAATCAACTATATATAGCAACCAGTTCGACGCCGGCGCTATTCGCGCTGGCGCGATACATCCCGCTTGAGTTAAAACATAATTCAATATTACCTTGAGCGTCAATGGCAATTACACCGCCTTCGCCTTCTAGTTTTACTAATTTGTTTTTTACCACTTCGTCACATGCTTCTTTTAAGCTAAGGCCTTTATATTCCATTAGGCAAGAAATATCATGTGCCACAACTGCTCTGATAAAATACTCCCCATGACCTGTTGCTGAAATCGCACAAGTATTATTATTTGCATAGGTACCGGAACCAATAATTGGAGTATCACCAACGCGTCCATATTTTTTATTGGTCATGCCACCTGTAGAGGTTGCGGCTGCCAAATTGCCATAAGCGTCAAGAGCAACAGCTCCCACGGTACCAAACTTTTTTTCATTCAAGGGATTTTTTGCATGGTCCATTTGAACCGTTCCCGCTTTTTGGGCTTGTAAAAATTGATCGTATCTAAATTGGTCAAAAAAGTAATCGTCTTCTTTTAATTCTGCGTTTACTTGTTTTGCAAATTCTAAAGCACCGCTTCCAGATAAATATACATGTTCGCTTTGTTCTAAAATATTTTTACAAAGTAAAATTGGATTTTTTACACCTTTAATAGCACCAACGGCTCCTGCTTCTAAATTGTCTCCACGCATTAGAGATGCGTCCATTTCATGTTTGCCCAAGCTATTAAAAACTGCTCCTTTGCCTGCATTAAATAATGGACAGTCTTCTAAACTCATTACGGTTTTGGTAACCGCCTCTAAGCTATCTCCACCATTGGCAAGTATTGATTTACCTATTTGAAGCGCTTCGTTCAAAGCGTTTTTGTAAGCGGTTTCTTTTTCTGGAGTAAGCATGTTGGGCTCTATAACGCCAGCGCCACCATGCAATGCAATACTAAACATTTTACGAAAGTAAGTTAAAGCTATTCGTAATTCATAATTGAATCATTCGTAATTAAGTAAGCTTTTGTTTAAATTTAGAAGTTCAAAGACTGAGCTATGGAGATAAGAAGTATACGAGCATTAAACGGACCAAATTATTGGAGCGCCAATCGTCATAAATTAATAGTAATGGTTTTGGATTTGCAGGAGTTGGAAGAAAAACCAACTGATAAAATTCCAGGATTTTATGAGCGTATTACGGAACAAATTCCGAGCATGTATCCGCATAGGTGTTCAGTTGGAGAGCCTGGTGGTTTTTTTGTACGGGTAAAGCGCGGTACATGGATGGGGCATGTGATAGAGCATATTGCCTTAGAGATTCAAACTTTAGCGGGAATGGAATGCGGTTTCGGACGTACTCGAGAAATGAGCGAACGTGGAGTGTACAATGTAGTTTTTTCTTATTACGAAAAAAGAGCGGGACGTTATGCTGCAAAAGCCGCTGTGCGTATTGCTGAAAATTTAATTGAAGGAAATGATATTGAACTTGAAAAACATGTTCAGAATTTACGAGAGATTAGAGAAGAAGACCGTTTAGGGCCAAGTACTGGTTCTTTAGTAGCAGAAGCTGAAAAAAGAAAAATACCTTGGATCCGATTAAATAATCGTTCATTAGTTCAATTGGGTTATGGTATAAACCAAAAAAGAATACAAGCAACGATTGCTAGTACAACAGGTAGCATAGCGGTAGAAATTGCTTGTGATAAGGAAGATACAAAGGAGCTTTTAGAAGCTGCAGAGATACCCGTTCCAAAGGGAAGAATCATTAGAGATCAAGAAGATTTGGAAGATGCGATTGAGCGTTTAGGATATCCATTGGCTCTGAAGCCAATAGCCGGAAATCATGGCAAAGGAATTACTACGAATGTGAAAAATTTAGAAGATGCAATCGAGGCTTTGCGCATTGCTAAAGAGCATTCTCGTAGAGTGATAGTAGAGAAGTTTATTACTGGTTTTGATCACAGGGTATTAGTGATTAATTATAAGTTTGATGCAGCCGCAGTGCGCAAACCTGCTTGTGTTGTGGGTGATGGGAAAAGTACTATTAAGGATTTGATAGATAAAGTAAACGAAGATCCAAGAAGAGGTTTTGGACATGAAAAAGTTTTGACTGCTATTACAATAAATGACCAAACTGTAAACTTTTTAAAGGATCAAGACTTGACAATTGATAGCATTCCTGAAAAAGGGAATGAGGTTTTATTAAAACCAACCGCTAATTTAAGTACAGGAGGAACGGCGGAGGATATTACAGATCAAGTACATCCTTCAATTATTACTATGTGTGAGCGTGTAGCGCGTATTATTGGTTTAGATATTTGTGGTATTGATATTATGGCGCCTTCGCTTTTTAAACCAATGAAAGAAACGGGCGGTGCAATTTTAGAAGTAAATGCTGCTCCCGGATTTAGAATGCATTTAGAACCAACACATGGTTTGCCACGGAACGTGGCCGAGCCAGTAATTGATATGCTATTCCCTAATAGACAGCAAGGAGATCGAATTCCTATCATTGCTATTTCTGGTACGAATGGAAAAACTACAAGCTCACGTTTAATATCGCATATAGTAAAATCAGCTGGTTATAATGTGGGTTATACCACAACTGACGGTGTATATATAGGAGATGAATTAATGATGCAAGGTGATTGTACAGGGCCTGTTTCGGCAGAGTTTGTATTAAAAGATCCTACGGTAGATTTTGCTGTATTAGAATGTGCAAGAGGTGGTTTACTTAGAGCGGGTCTTGGTTTTCATAAGTGCAATACGGCAGTTGTTACCAATGTAGGCGGCGATCATTTGGGCATTGGTGGTATTGATACTATAGAACGTTTAGCACATGTAAAGGCTGTGGTAACTAAAGTGGTTTTACCCGGTGGTTACTCTGTGCTTAATGCAGATGATGATTTAGTATATGGCATGCGAAAAGGAAGCACAGGGGAGATCGCTTTATTTTCTATGGATGAAAATTCGAATCGAATTAAAGACCATGCAAAGAAAAACGGATTGGCCTGTGTGTATGAAAATGGTTATGTGACACTCTTAAAAGGAGGTTGGAAAGTAAGAGTAGCAGAAGCGAAAAATATTCCAATTACTTTTGGCGGTCGGGCAGAGTTTAATATTCAAAATGTAATGGGCGCAACCTTGGCTGCCTATACAAATGGTATAAAAGCAACTGAAATACGAGCGGCACTAAAAAGTTTTGAGCCAGGCGCAGATACAACACCGGGTCGTATGAATATTTTTGAGTTTAAAGACTTTAAAGTGATGTGCGATTATGCGCATAATGCGCATGGTATGCGAGCAATCAAAGGCTTTTTAGAAAAAACAGAGGCGAATAAAAAAATAGGAATTATAGCAGGAGTAGGAGATCGCAGAGATGAGGATACCATGGAGCTTGGCGAAGTTGCTGGTGAGATGTTTGATGAAATAATTATTCGTCAGGACAAAAATTTGCGTGGTAAGACGGCTGATGAAATTATGGATTTACTCAAAACAGGTATCGCTAAATCAAACCCTGATATTAAAATTCATATGATACCCGAAGAGTATAAAGCGGTAGAATTTGCCATTAAGGAACTTGCTGTAAAAGATGATTTTATAGTTATATCCAGCGATGTGATTCCTGATGCATTAGAGCAAATTTTGAAGTATAAAGAAGAAGAGTTGGCTAGTGCTTAGTTTTAAATTTTTAGTTCTTAATAGTAAATAACTAATCATGTTTGCGTTCTGCGAGGAACGAAGCAGTCTTTAGTAAAAGCAGTGAATTTTTTAACTCAAAAAATAATATTTCCAAGCGTTGCCAGTTCCAACGAAGACGGACTGTTAGCAATAGGTGGCGACTTAAGTGTTGATCGCCTTATGCTTGCATACCGCTCAGGAATTTTTCCTTGGTATAGTGCGGGCGAGCCAATTCTCTGGTGGAGTCCTAATCCAAGATTTGTTTTATTTCCTAACAAACTTAAAGTATCTAAAAGCATGAAAAAGCTTTTGCGCAATGAGGCGTTTACAGTAACTTTTAATCAGCATTTTGAGGAAGTAATAAGTAATTGCTCCCAGTCAAAAAGGAAAGGTCAAGAAGGTACTTGGATAACTAATGAAATGAAAGCTGCCTATATTGAATTGCATACCTTAGGTTATGCAAAATCCGTAGAAGTTTGGAACGGTGATAATCTTGTAGGGGGATTGTATGGAATAGATTTGGGTACTGTTTTTTGTGGCGAAAGTATGTTCTCGCTTGAAACCAATGCCTCCAAATTTGGTTTTATTAAATGGGTGCAGCATTTAGAAAAGGAAAAGTATCATTTGATAGATTGTCAAGTGCACTCAGAACATTTAGAAAGCTTGGGTGCAGAAATGCTTACTCGAGACGTATTTATTTCTCACTTAACTAACCGCCAATAATTATTATTTGCTCACCGCCGCCAGATGGTGTGGAGCTTTTCTTGTCTTTAACTTTTGCTCTTTTCTTTTTGCTAAGCCAGGCTTTTCCTGAAAGTCCTTTTTCTTTAGCTCCTTGTCTTTTTGTTGCCATAGGGCCTGAGAAGAAATTCCATGTTGCGCCTATCATCCAATAGCGTCCAAGGGTTAGGTAAAATTGCTCAGTGTTGTAGTTTATATCGTTTCTTCTAGTGTAACCTTTGTTTTGATTAAATACATCAAAGATTTCAAACTTGAGCGCTAGGTTTTTCTTGGGTAATAATTGTTTGGATATAGAAGATGTCATTAATGCTCTGGTAAAAGGAGTATTAAAAGGAGCTACGGCAGGTTGGTAGTTATATTCTATATTATTATTGATTGAAACAAATTGTGGGAGGTATAAGTTTAATGTAAAGGAAGGAGAGTAGCTTATATAACTAACCGTTCTTTCAAGGTTTCCTTTGTTTTGATTTCGGGTTACTGCAGTTGAAAGACTCAACTTAAAATAGAGTAAATCTCTATTGTTATAAGTAAGACTAGGGTTTATTCGGCCTGAAATATTTTCATTCAGCCCATCTATATTATTAATCTTATTAGGCGTGTGGTCATAGTTACCATTAACTCGCAAGCCTAGGTACCAAGAGCCCTTTACTTTTTTTCTTAGATAGGACCATAAGTTTGCATTGTAACTATTGGGCAGATTAATGTAAGTTGTTGTGGTGCGGCCAGTCTCATCAAATATTCGATTGGTTCCAATTCTATTTATTCTGTTCCCAAAATTCGTAGAGATGTTAAAATAGTTTCCATCTAATCTAGAGCGGCTATGATAGTTTATGGATAGGTTTTGGTTATAACCCATTTTTAAATTTGGGTTTCCCACAATCACACTTAAGGGGTTTGTATTATCCTGAAATGGTTGTAGCTGGTTTGGTCGTGGGGTTGTAGTATAGCCTCTATAACCCATAGATATTTTTTGATATTTTGAAAACTTATATTGTAACCATGCCCTAGGAATATAGTTCGTTTGACGGTAGCTAAAATCATTTGATCTTATAAAGTCGAATTGCTCAAACTGGCTAACATTAATATCGGAACCTAGGGTGTATTTCCATTTCTTACTTTCATAGCGCAGTACAAATCCAGGAGTATGCGAAATTTGGCGTGAGGTAAAAATATTACTTAGGTCATCTATTTGATTACTGTAGGTGCCATCGCTATAACCAGCGGTGTCTGATGTGATACTTTGGTTGCTATTTTTATCGTCATCAAATTCATAACTAAGTTTTAATCTAAGCTTTTTACTTAATGGTTCAGTAAAAACTAAATTTGTTCCAATCGATCGTGTTCGATTCTTTACTTTTCTTTTTTGATCTAAGGCTATATTCTCAGCATCGTTTAACAAATTCAAGGCATTGTTGCTTTGCGTAAATCGATCTGAATTGTTCGACTGAAATGAGTGCGTGGCTCGTAGAGAAAGGGTGCGACCTTTTTTGCGAAATTTGCGGTTTAAATTAAGGTTGTTACTAACGTTTGTATTTATTCCTTCAGTTTCTGCATTTCTATTATTAAAACTAATTAAAGAGTCGTTTTCATTTTTGTTATAGTAGGATGCCGAAGAAAAATTATTTGATTTATCCACTGAGGTGCGGATGCTATAATCTAACCTTAGAAAAGAATCTATATCGGTTTTGTATCGTGCATTCAATGCATGTTTCATATTAAAGCGAATGCTTTGATTTGTATCCGATTTATAAAACGTATTCTCAGGCAATAGATTTTCAGTATAGCTTCTGGAGCTGCGTTCTCTTTTAAAACGAGCATTGCCATAGCTTACGTTTAGCTCTTGGTTATTTTTTTCATATTTATTGATATAGCGTCCTCCCGTTTTCCAAGATTTTGTGATGCCGTTTTGGGCACTGCTTCCGAAGGGATTCCAAGAAAAACTATTTCCACCTGTGGCAGCTGCTCCATAATCATTGCCATCTTGCCAGCCCATATTAGCCATGCCATTGCTGTTGGATAAGTAATAACCGCCTAACTGCTCTTTATCATTAAATTTATTGAGCATGATACTTTGTTTCCATCGGTCGTTAGGCCCTGCTGCTGAAGCTGCTTTGCCAAAGAAGCCTTTGCTCATTTCTTTTTTTAATTTCAGGTTGATAACCTTGGTATCTTTTTCTGTACTAAAACCTGTAAACTGTTCTTGCGCATCTTTTGCATCATATACCTCCACTTTTTCTACGGCCTTACTGGGTAAGTTTTGTGTGGCAATGGTTGGGTCAGTGCCAAAAAATTCTTCCCCATTTACCAATACTTTTTCTACCTTTTTTCCTTGGCTTGTGATGTTACCGCTTTCGTCAACTTGCATGCCGGGTAGAAGTTTTAGTAAATCTTCTACTACATCGCCATCTCTTGTTGCAAAGCTGTCAGCAGCGAATGAAACGGTGTCGCCTTTTATTATTATGGCTTTTTTGTCTTTGATAACCACCTTTTTTAGTAGTTGCTTTTTCTGAAATAGAAATACTTTTTTAAGTGTTTGATTTGTGGTAAGCTGAAGGTTTCGCGTATGGGTTACGTACTTCGGGTGCTCAACTAGTAGAATGTAATTATCATTTTCTAATCCCGTGAAACTGAATTGACCTTTTGATGAACTTCGCTTGCTAGTTACTAAGCTGGAGTCGCTTTTTAAAAGTGCAATGCTACCAAAGGGGATCGGTTTTGAAATTAGTGAGTCGTATAGTGCTCCTTGGATTGATAGTGCCTGAGCGTATGAAGTGCTTCCACTTGAGAGAAGAATTAATAGGTAGAATAGTTTTTTCATACTAGGGGACCATAAATGTCGCACAAAAGGGTGGTTTGGAAAAGTTAAAATCGAAAACTTGGAATGTTAAAATTTTGGAGAATTGTGTGTGTGTGTGTGTAAGTTAGTATTTAACTATTTAAATTTATATATCATGAGAAGAATTATTTTTGGTTTAGCTATTTTATTGTTCGTAGCACCAACTGTTCAGGCGTATACTCCTTGGACTGCTAACGGAACTGCTAAGACTGTTCAAAGACCTACCTGGGGGACTATGGTCGCATGCCGTGGCGCAGCTACTACTATATGCATGTCTGCTAATTCTAATGGGGATGTTACCGTTTTTAATTCCGATGGAACAATTTGGTTTGAAGGGCACGCGCCTACTGTTATTAATGACCAAACAGGCGAAGTAATATCAGGTGAGGATATAATTGATCACCTTGATAATTTTGAAGACCTGCTTTTTTCATTTTAATAAGAGATAAGAATCCTTTATGTTCAAATTCAAATATTTAAAAAGCCTTGTTGATATGACGGCAAGGCTTTTCTTTATTTTTACTTTAGTTTCTATTCCTAAACTTTCTGGTGCTAAGGTATTTATCAAATTAGATGTGCAAGATTGTGCAAAGTGTTCTATGGTGCTATCAGAATTGTCCGAAGCATCATTGTTTGAAAATGTATTCGTTGTTGTTCCTCAAAGTTATGCAGCCGAAGAAGTAATAATGAAAAGAGAATTAGGTTTAGATAAATTTACCAATTTTACATATCGTTTCTCTGATTCCTTGTTTCAATTTTTTCAGACGGTTGGTCGGGCTCATGGCAGTGAAGTTCTAATTATTAGAGAGGGGAAGGTGGTTTTTGTGTCTCCTCTTGAATTAGGTTATCTAAATAAAATTTTGTTTAATATTAAGCTTGATAAAATGGCTACTATTTGCCCTGCACCTGTTTTGAGCAAATATCTAGAGGGTGTTTCTCAATTTGGTCATCATGTGATATCACAAGATAGGTACAACAATGTATTTGTTTTTGATTTATTAATTAATAAGTACCATGAAATTCGAATGGATAAGAAAGAAAATTTAGAGTTCTTATATAAAGGTTTATATCGCGAGCATTTTAATGAGCGTTATCCTATAATGAAGAAAATAATAGAAGAAACACCTAAATTTAAACCTAGTATATATTGGGGTTCTGTTTTAATTAAAGGTGAAAAAATAGTAATGTCTTATCTTCCTTGGGATTTTAATGTGGAGGGTGGAGATTCTAGTGTAAGTGTAACTAGCATGATATTAGTTTATGATTTAAAGAAGGAAAAATTTATTTCAGCCTACAATAAGGATTTAAAATGTGCATTTGCCGACAAAGATTTAATGAAAGTGGTAAGACTAAAAAATCAATTATATGGAAAGTTTTCTACTTCAAATGGTCCTATGTTTTATGCATTAGCATTAGATTCTAAGCGTCAAGTTTTTACTGCAAGAGGTGACGCATTGCAACATATTTATCCTCAAAATTATTTCAAGAGTACTATTAACGAAGGGACAGGCAATCTATTAACTACATCAAATTATACTATTCTTATGAGAAGAGGAGATTCTATTTATAGTGCTTTTCATGATAAATTGATAAGGATTCCTTATCCAGCTGATGTGTTAGCAGATTTATCGAAACTTCATAATGGTTTTACATACTTTAATCCAAAGGAAGGGGTTTTTGCTATTCTTTATAAGTACGATATTAAGAATACTGTGTATTATTTATCTTTTAATGAGAAAGGTGAACGAATTGATTTAAGAGGTTTTATAGGGTTTGATTCTGGGTCATTTGAGATAATTAATCCTTATGAATTACTTCTAATAGATAATAAGACACATTGTTTCAGTAGAAAATCTCTTCTACATGGTAATATTTTAAAGTAAGTAAACTGAAAATACTTTCATTTTAGGATGGTGCATTGGTTTAAAAATAAAAAGCGTGAAACTTAGTGCTACCATCGCTATTTACCTCTAAAGTGGGTAAGGGTACCTTGAAACGCACTGCCTTAAAAAAAGTATTCCAAAACTTAGATTTAAAATCAATGTAACCTAAATCTATATCCGGTGAAAGATAGAATTGACGTAGTCGTGGAATATCAGAACGATCGTAATAGTTTCCATTGTCATCGTTCCATGTATTTTCAAAACCTCCATACATGCCTCGAGCACCATAACCTACTGCTAGGTTAAGCCATTTGGGCAATCTGCTTTCGGGCATAAATGATTTAAGGTTGGCGCTTAGCCAATAAGTTTGAGCATTGTAATCTTTAAACAATCTTGCCCCTACGCTTGTACCATATAAGCTATTTGCTCGGTCGCTCAACATGCCATCCGGGTATATGTTTTTATGAGATGTAAATTTAAAAGCAATCCGTTGTTCGCCCCATAAGGCATGTTGTCCTGCATACATGCCACTACCAAATGCATTGGCACCCATGTCGCTCCAGCTAAAGCCCCACTTGGCACTATAGCCATCTAATAGTTCAATAACTGATAAAGAAAGTATGCCACTTGCAGCTCCTAGGTAAACACTTTTGTCTTTGTCTACACCGCTCCATTGCAATATAGAAGAGTATACTAAACTCAAACGGTAAGAACTCCATGCATGACCAATTTTGTCTATTTGAAGCCATTCGCCGCTGTCATCAAATGAGTGTAGTTTTGATTTAGGAAAACCCGAATACCAAGTTTCATTCAAAGCTAATAAACTGGCTGTCCAACCCAAAGCATATCCGCTAGTTACTCCAATGATTCTTCCTTTGTTAGGAGAAGGAGCAATGCTCGTTGTTTTTTGTATAAAGTTTTTATTTGACCAAACAGTATCCTGCGCTTTTGAGCTTTTTAAAACAATAAAGCATGCTACTAAAAGTATAGCAAGTTTTAAGAATTTAGTTTTTGGTTCTAAGCAGTACACAATTTTTTTTAATTAATAATTCAAAACTAAACATTAAGCGAAGCGCGAACTGTTTTTAAAATATCAGCGCATTCTTCTGGGTTATTTCCTTCGGCATAAATGCGAAGTACAGGTTCCGTACCCGAAGCTCGTACCATGGCCCAACAATCGTTTGGCAATTTAAATTTGTAGCCATCAATTGTAATAGTTTCTTCTACTTTGTAATCTCCAAAAGCTTCTATGCCATTTTTACATTTTTCTATTGCTGCTAACTTTAATTCATTCGTAACGTGTAAATCATTTCTATCGTAAGTAAATGCACCAACAACATCATAGACTTCTTTGATAAGGTCTTTTAATGTTTTGCCCGTTTCATTCATAAATTCATAAAGTAATATGCCATCATAAATTCCGTCACGCTCGGGTATGTGGCCCGCAACAGCTATGCCGCCGCTTTCTTCGCCGCCAACCAATACGTTTTCTTTACTCATTATTTCGCTAATGTATTTAAAGCCAACTGGAGTTACTTCGCACTCCAAGTTATAATCAGCACACATTTTATTTACACGTAATGATGTACTTGCAGCAATAGCAACCTTGCCACTCATGTTTTTATATTTATGCAAATAATGAATGAG
The DNA here is from genome assembly GCA_937981995.1 of uncultured Chitinophagaceae bacterium. GTDB lineage: Bacteria > Bacteroidota > Bacteroidia > Chitinophagales > Chitinophagaceae > JAGNRR01. The sequence goes on along the minus strand of CALJNC010000009.1, from coordinate 41,797 downwards.
CATAAGAATGATATGGTGTGAATCTACGTAATTCCCGTCTTCGTCATACATAGCAATACGATCAGCATCGCCATCGTTTGCAAATCCGTATTTTAATTCTTCGGTATTAGCAATCGTCTCACTTAGTTTTATTAAATTTTTATGTAAAGGCTCAGGAGCCGTTCCTTTAAAAGAAGGGTTTACATGATTGTGTAAATGTACTGCGTTAGGAAAAATACGTTTCATTACATTTTGCCCAGCACCGTACATTGAGTCATACGCTAACTTCATATTGGAGTTGCGTAGTTTTTCTAAATCAAATTTGCTATTCAGATAATCTAGGTATTCTTGTTCTAAATCTATGTATTCAATAAGCCCTTGTTTTTCGTATTCAGCAATTTCTCCTTTTATATCTACAACATGATCTGGAATTAAACCTTCTACTTCTTGAATTTGAGCTGGAGCTGTTGGGCCACCATGCGGAGATTTTAATTTATAGCCATTATAACTAGCCGGGTTGTGGCTAGCCGTAATTACAATACCTTGATCCGCCTTATGCTGCAACACTGCAAAAGATATCATAGGAGTACTTACATACTTGGTATCCATTATAACTTTAACTCCATTAGCGCAAAAAACTTTAACGGCCGTTTCAGTAAAAAGAACACCGCCAAATCTGCAATCATGTCCAATTATAATAGTTGGGTTTTCCTTTTTGGCTTTTAACCAAGTACAAACCGCTTGCGTTACTCGTGCTACATTTTCAGTTGTATACTCCTGTGCAATTATTGCTCTCCAACCGTCTGTTCCAAATTTTATCTTAAGCATGAAGCAAATGTAAATAGTAGAGTTTAGACCATAGCCTAAATAAAGAACCTTTCGGTAGAGTGTCGGTTTCAGGTGTTGAATGGTAAATTATTAAAATTCCTTAGCTTTGTTATGAAATGAAGAAAGTACTCCCATTAATTGCTCTTGTTATTTTATTTATTACGGCTTGTAAAAAAGATAATCCTGAGCCGGATCCGCCACCAATAGTTACCTCAGCTATGCAACAAACCTTAGATGGTAAAGTTATTAGCTTTACTAATGGTTGGGGCAGAAATATAGATAGTAGCGGGACGCTATTTTTAGGAATAAACAATGTGCAAGATTCGATGGCATTTTGGGATTCTTATCGAGGAACTCATTTGGTAGATAGTTTCTTTACTTATCAAATAAACACTTTCGATACCATTAAGTTTATTTCAAGTAATATAATACAATTGACTAATAGTGCTAGCAGTAATAGTGTTCGTTTGCATTATACCGGAGATTATCAAAGTACACATTGGGTTTTTTCTTATTATTACTTTGACTCCGAAGCTGATACCTCTACTGCTTACATGAATTCCAAGTTTTCACCAGCTGCTGATATCTCACCATTTATTGATTTTTCTAAAGGGGTTACTGCGCCAATAAGAAGTTATAGTTGGGTAGATCCAAACTTTGAATATGATTATTCTGAATTTGACCAACTGTATCTTCCTATGAATAATTCTGATTCTGTTTTTAGATTGTATATGGGAAATTCATGGAATCATTCTGATTTTTTTACTGACTATTATGATGGGTCTAGTCTTGACACTTCGGTTACAAATAATCTGCCTTACGGTGCAAATCATTATAACAGATTTGGAGCAGAAGAGAATGTGATAAATGGTTACAATACAAATTATTCAACAGGAACTAGGAATTAATATTTAAAAAATATACTTCCTTTAATCGCTCTTTTCTTACTTATTGCAATTGCCTTTACAAAAATGTTCTTAAGCAGGAATCAATTCTTAATAATAAAATTGCCCAGATAATTAAATAAACAACTTTTAAACTCATGCAACTAAAAAACAATTCTAAAAGATTACAAATAGCCACTTTGTTTATGATTATTTCGGTGATAATGGATGCAATCGGAGTGCCTATATCAATAGTAGGTATAATGTTTTTGGGAAATCTTGAAAGTGGTAATTACAGCCAAGAGTGGTTGCAGCAATTTGATCAAATAGAAGTGATTTACTCAAGTGCTTACTTAGTTGATTTTGCAGTAACAATTATTGTATTTGTTATGTGGTTTCGTCGTGCTTATTTTAATGTGTGGCGGTTTGCAATTAGTCCACCTCGTTTTACTGAGGGTTGGGCAGCGGGTGCTTGGTTTGTGCCTATCCTAAGTCTTTTTAGACCTGTTCAAATAATGCGTGAAATTTGGTTAGAAAGCGTTGCTTTTTTAAGACAGCATTCGCCCGTTGTACCTCCAGCTGATATACAGGGTTCTATAAGTTTATGGTGGGGTACATGGATTGCAGGTAGTTTAATAAGTAATGCCTCAGCACGTATGACATTAAGAGACGAGGGACTAGATACACTAGCTACAAGTTATTACATGGATTTAGTTAGCTCGGTGTGTTTAATAGTATCAGGAATTGTACTTCTTAAAATAATGAAAAGCTATGGTCAACTTGAAGATGAGTTGCAAGTAATTGAAACCTCATCTGTTGAAGATTCAATTTTTTACAACAATGCGCTTCCTGAGAAAGGAGCAGAATAATTTATTCTTTCCCAATTAGTTTGGTAACTGTTCCTTCATTGGTTTTAATAGTAAGGTAATACAAATTGGAAGGTAGGTTGCTAATATTAAGTTGCATTGTGTTTGTTTTATTTAGCAATTTTGTTTTGAGTATTCTGCCGGTTATATCACTAATTGTAACAGTTCCTTGTACGATTGTTTTTTCAAAATCAATAGTTATATAATCGGATGTTGGGTTGGGGCTAAGTGTAAAGTTTGTGACAACTTCTTTGATGTTTTTGGTACTTTCGGGAAATTGATAATAATCACAAAGTGTACCAATTTCATCAATGTTTAGGGCTCTGTTGTAAATTCTAAATTCATCAAGATCTCCATTGAAATACTGATCTTGAAAAGAGGCCCAACGGCCAATGCGCATTACCATATTGCCGCAATCATTAATTTCATTATTCAATTCTTTAGTATGCATAAGCATACCGTCTAGGTAAATTCTCATACTATCGCCATCGTAGGTTCCAGCAAGGCAGTACCAAGTATTTTGATTAATGGTAGAAGTGCCTGTGCTTACATAATCTGTGTAAGGGCCTAAAGAAACGCAAGAGGCATTATTTACACTGGCTTCTACACCAAATAAAGCTCCTGGATGTGTTGACCAGTTTATAGCTATCTGGTATTCCTTCTTGGTATTGCTATTAAAATCTACATTGGTAAAAAGAGTTTGAATTGCTGTTGAATTTGTACGAAATCGTAAGGCAAAACTCATAGAATCTTTAGGAGAAAGTTCGCCATTTGGCGTACTGACTTCGAGGTATGCACTGCCATTAAAATTGAGTGCGGCACCTGGATTATTAAATTTGTCCATAGTAAAGCTTGGGTTGCCAAATTGGTTAACCGTTAAACCATTAGGGGAAATATCGCTTATGCTACCATCAAAAGGCAGGTGCATTAGTAAGCCTTGATTTAGATTTACTTGTGCAGTAAGAATACTAGCAATTGTAAGAAAAGATAATAGGGATAGAAGTTTTTTCATGATGCAAATATAATTAACTATACAACTCTTTGGCTTTCCGCAGCTTCAAGCTACGGATTCAGAATAAAGGAGCAATTGTATTGCTCCAATGTAAATCGCACACAAACACCTCAAAAATCCAATACCCAAAAAAAATGTATTTGCAATCCACCCGAAAAACAACAAACACCTCATATTTGGCATTTTAAGTGGGTAAATTTCGATTTTTGGGGAAATCTTAGTTTTTAAAATTACGCATTCGGTTGTGCGATTGGTTAAATTCGCAAAAGCAAAATTATTATGGCTGAGAACGAAGATTTAGGAAACCCAGAACACGATAAAATCATTCCTGTACTTATTGAGGAACAGATGAAAACTGCTTATATAGATTACTCTATGTCGGTAATTGTGGGTCGTGCATTACCTGATGTAAGAGATGGTCTTAAACCTGTACACCGAAGGGTGCTATATGGTATGAGCGAGTTGGGTAATTATTATAACAAAGCACATAAAAAATCTGCCCGTATCGTAGGGGAGGTTTTGGGTAAGTATCACCCGCATGGTGATAGTAGTGTATATGATACTATGGTGCGTATGGCACAACCTTGGAGTTTGCGTTATATGTTGATTGATGGTCAGGGTAACTTTGGTAGTGTAGATGGTGATAGCCCGGCAGCGATGCGTTACACTGAGGTGCGCCTAAGCAAAATAGCTGATGCTATTTTAAATGATCTAGATAAAGAAACCGTTGACTTTCAAGACAACTTTGATGATACGCTTACTGAGCCAACGGTAATGCCCACCAAGCTACCTCATTTAATTATAAATGGAGCATCGGGTATTGCAGTAGGTATGGCTACTAATATGTTGCCGCACAATTTATCAGAAGCTTGTGATGCGATTGCCGCATATATAGCCAATCCTGAAATTACTACCGCCGAAATAATGCAGCATATCAAAGCGCCAGATTTTCCTACGGGAGGAACAATTTATGGTGTAGAGGGTGTGAAGCAGGCTTTTGAAACAGGTCGAGGTAGAGTAGTTGTACGTGGCAAGTATAATGTTGTAGAAGATAAAAAAGGTAAAGAGCAAATCATTATACATGAATTGCCGTATCAAGTTAATAAAGCAAACTTGCATCAGAAAATTGCTTACTTGGTAAATGATAAAGTAATAGAGGGAGTAAGCGATGTGCGTGACGAAAGTGATCGTAATGGAATGCGATTAGTGGTAGATCTTAAAAGAGATGCCATGGCGCAAGTAATCGTAAATCAGTTATTTAAATATACTGAGTTGCAATCTAGCTATGGTGTAAATAATGTTGCCTTGGTAAACGGTCGTCCACGTCAGCTTTCTATGTTGGATATGATAAGCGAGTTTGTTAAATTCCGTTTAGAGGTTATTCAGCGTAGAGCAAAATATGAATTGCGCAAAGCAGAAGAGCGTGCTCATATTTTAGAAGGTTATTTAATTGCCCTTGATAATTTAGATGCAATCATTACCCTAATACGTGAGTCAAAAAATCCCGAAGAAGCAAAAGAAGGATTAATATCAAACTTTGATTTAACCGAAATTCAAGCCAAAGCTATTCTTGAAATGCGCTTACAGCGCCTTACAGGAATGGAGCGTGATAAGATTAAGGCAGAGTATGATGAAATCATGTCTAAGATTGCAGGCTTAAAAGAATTATTAGCAACTGAAAGTCAACAATATGAATTGATACTGGAAGAGACTGCAGAAATGAAAGAAAAGTTTGGCGATGAGCGTCGTACAAATATTGAGTTTTCTAGCAGCGATGTTTCAATCGAAGATTTAATTGAGGAGGAGCAAGTATTTATTAGTGTTTCTAACTTAGGTTATATCAAAAGAACATCGGCCGATGAGTATCGTGCACAACGCCGTGGTGGTAGAGGAGCAAGAGGTAGCAGAGCAAGAGAAGAAGATTATATAGCAGATATTTTTATAGCGAGTACGCATGCTACTTTATTATTCTTTACGGATAGCGGTAGAGTGCATTGGTTAAAAGTGCATCAAATTCCTGAAGGGGATAAAACCGCTAAAGGAAGAGCTATTCAAAACTTATTGCAAGTACCTAAGGAAGATAAGATTCGTACGATTATTAATATCCGAAACTTTAAAGATGAAGAGTATGTAGATACGCACTTCATTATGCTTTGTACTAAAAAAGGAATTATTAAAAAGACGAAGTTGAAAGACTTTAGTCGTCCAAGATCAAGCGGTGTAAATGCAATTACAATTAATGAAGGAGATCAGTTATTAGATGTAGCTGTAACGGATGGTAGTTCATTTATAATGATGGCTAAGAAGTCTGGTTATGCAATTCGTTTCCCAGAAGAAAAAGTGCGTCCAACGGGTAGAGGTGCTATTGGAGTATCAGGTATAAAAATTGCTGAAGGCGATGAAGTAGTATCCATGCTTAAAATTAATAAAGAAGCGCAAGAAGAAGGAACTAAAACTATTTTAGTGGTTAGTGAAAATGGTTTAGGTAAGCGCACAGGTTATGAGGAGTATCGTGTAACTAATCGTGGCGGTAAAGGTGTAAAAACAATTAATGTTACTGCCAAAACGGGTGACCTTGCCGGTATGTTGTTGGTTGAAGAAACTGATAATTTATTTATTACTTGTGTATCAGGTGTAACTATTCGTATGAAGGTAGAAGATATTAGAGAAGCGGGCAGAGCAACACAAGGAGTGAAACTTATTAATATTGATGAAGGTGATAAAATTGCAGCTCTTGCAAAAATCCAAGCCGATGAGGATGAAGAGGATGAATTTGAACTAGATGAAGATGGTAATCCTGTATTAGATGACGACGGTAATCCGGTAGTAAAAGTTGTGGCAGAAGATGGAGCAATTAATGCTGATAGTGGAGAACCAACTGTAAGTGCACCAATTGATAAAGATGCAATAGCAAAAATAGCAGACGATGAAATTGCGCATAACGAAGCGAATCCTGAAGAGGGTAGCGATGTTAATGAAAATGAAAATAACGATTCAGAAACTGAATCAACCGAAGAATAATTTTAATTTAGAACACAAATAAATAGGACGAGAAATGAAAAAAGGTTTTTTAATAGTACTAGTAAGCTTTATAACTTTAGGGTTGCAGGCGCAAAAGTTGAACATTCAAAATGCATTGGATGCCCTCAAGGAGAATGATGTAGCAAAGGCAAAAGAATACATTGATAAAGCAACTACAAATGAGTCAACCAAGAAAGATGGCAAAGCATGGCTAATTAGAGCTTTTGTATATCAAGCAATTGGTTCAGATGTAACTAAAACTAAGGAGGGGCAAGTTGTACCTATGTTAGCAAATATTAATGGCAAGGTGGTGAAAATTGATATGGAAAAAGCTAATTCATTAAAGCCAAGTACGCCAGATCCTTTAAAAAAATCATTACAATCTTTTAATCGTTACATAGTTTATTCCAAAAGACCAGATAATGATTTAGCTGCTCGAGCGGCTTCTATGATTTTACTTTCGGGTTATGGTCAAGGAGTAAAAGCTTATAAAGCTGAACAATATGACAAAGCGTTTAAAAAGTTTGCTTTAGTTGATCGTATAGCAAATCTTAAAAAAGGGAAGTTTATTCCTAGTTTGCCTGCGAAATATGATCAGTTTAAAAAACAGATAAAAGATGTTCAGGCAAATATTATGAACCTTAAAGCGTCGTCTTTATATAATCAAGATGACTATAAAGCGGCTTTGCCTATTATTTTAGAAATATTGAAGTCACCTAAAGCTGCGCCAGATATGTATTTGCGTGCCGCTAATATTTATCAAAAAGAAGGGAATAGTGCAAAGTATGAAGCCATGATTCAAGAAGGTTTGCAAAAGCACCCGAGCAATAAGGCGCTTAAAAACGAAGAATTGAATTATTTGCTAAGAACCAATAAGATAGACAAAGCTGTTGAGAAATTTGAAGCCGCTATAGCCAAAGATCCTCAAAATTCCGAGTATCACATGAATGCAGGTGCGCTTTATGCTAAACTGTCTGATGCTGCAAAAGATCAGGCAACTAGAACACAGTATTTTACTAAAGCTGAGGCTGCTTATAAAAAGGCAATATCCTTAGATGGAGATAAGCCGAATTATCAATTTAATTTAGGTTCTTTATACTATAACAAAGCAGCCAAAATAGGTACCGTGATGAACAATGAGGCGGATAACGCAAAGTATAAAAAACTAAAAGTTGGTTTTGATGCGGCCCTAGGAAAAGCCCTGCCAATTTTAGAAAAAACAAAAGCAACACTTGAGGGCAAAGATCTTACGAGTGCAGGTAATTTAAGTACCTATAAGTCTACATTGGGAGCCTTAAAAAAGGCTTATGTAAACCTCAATAAATTAGATAAAGCAGGGGAAATCACAAAGCTCCTTATGAAGTACAAATAGCTTTAACAAGCAATTTACAATTCTTGGCACATTGCCAACGAAATATTTCTCAAATATCAATATTTGGGCTACATTTGCACTCCCTTAGAAAAAGGGGAGTAATTATATGGGTAAACAACCTTTAATAAAGCAAGACGGTGAAGTAGTTGAAGCATTGAGTAATGCTATGTTTCGTGTACGTTTAGAAAATGGACATGAAGTAGTGGCTACCATCTCCGGTAAAATGAGAATGTATTACATTAAAATCCTTCCTGGAGACAAGGTAGGATTGGAAATGAGCCCATACGATTTAGATAGAGGAAGAATAACCATTCGATACAAAACGAATAATAAACGATAGTTATGAAAGTAAGAGCTTCAATAAAAAAACGTAGTGCCGACTGCAAGATTGTACGCAGAAAAGGCAAATTGTACATTATAAACAAAAAGAACCCTAGATTTAAACAACGTCAAGGATAGATTATGGCACGTATAGCTGGAATAGACTTACCGAAAAACAAAAGAGGCGAAATAGGTTTAACCTATGTATATGGAATTGGTAAATCCACTGCCCAAAAAATACTTGACAGAACAGGTATTGACAGAAATAAAAAAGTAGAAGAATGGTCTGATGATGAACAATCGGCTATTCGTACTATTATAACAAGCGAAATGCAAGTAGAAGGTGCGTTGCGTTCTGAAACTAAGAATAACATTAAGCGATTGATGGATATTGTAAGTTATAGAGGGTTGCGTCACCGTAAAGGTTTGCCTGTTCGTGGTCAAAGTACTAAGACAAATGCTCGAACTCGTAAGGGTAAGAAGAAAACAGTTGCAGGTAAAAAGAAAGTAACTAAATAATAAATAGAAATGGCAAAAGCAACAGGAAAAGCAGCAGCAGCACGTAAGAGAAAAGTAAAAGTGGACACGCACGGCGATGTACACGTTACGGCTAGCTTTAATAATATCATTATTGCATATACTAATAAGCAAGGTCAAGTAATATCTTGGAGTAGTGCAGGTAAAATGGGCTTTAGAGGTTCAAAGAAAAATACACCCTATGCAGCGCAATTAGCATCTTCTGATGCTGGTAAAGTAGCCCATGATGCGGGTATGAAAAAAGCAGATGTGTGGGTAAAAGGGCCAGGTAATGGTCGTGAGAGCGCAATTCGTGCAATTTCGGCTTCTGGTATTGAGGTAAATACAATTAACGATGTGACTCCAATGCCACATAATGGTTGTCGTCCTCCAAAGAGAAGAAGAGTATAATAGAAATACATTTTATAACGAGTCTCCAAAATCGAATTTAAGGATTTTGATGAGTTTGGAGCTTAAAACAAGAAAATCCTACAATTATGGCAAGATATACAGGACCAAAAACAAAAATCAACAGAAAGTTTGGTGAACCAATCCTAGGTGGAAAAGGTTTACCTAAAAACAGTAATCCTCCCGGTCAGCACGGAGGTAATCGCAGAAGAAAGCAAAAAAGTGAGTACGGAGTTCAACTTGCTGAGAAGCAAAAAGCAAAATACACTTATGGTGTATTAGAGCGTCGTTTCCGCAATACTTTTAAGGAAGCATCTCGTTTGAAAGGTGTTACCGGTGAAAATTTAATGAAATTATTGGAAAGTCGTTTGGACAATGTAGTATACCGTATGGGTATGTGTGTTTCTCGTCCTGGCGCTCGTCAATTGGTTTCTCATAAGCATATTGAGGTGAATGGTGCTATTTGTAACATTCCTTCGTACCGTGTAAAGCCAGGTGATGTAATTTCTGTAAAAGAGAAAAGTGCTGTAAATGGACCATTGGTTCAAGATTTTAGAGAAAAAGATCCTAAAATTTCTTGGATTGATTACAGCGTTGAGCAAATGAAAGGTACATACATTGCAGATCCTGAGCGTGACTCAATTCCAGAAAATATTAAAGAGCAATTAATCGTAGAGCTTTACTCTAAATAAACCTTCATAACTAATTAAAAATAAAGATATTATATGTCAATATTAAGCTTCCAAAAACCAGACAAGATTGTACTTCAGAAAGCAAACGACTTTGAAGGATTATTTGAATTTCGTCCGTTAGAGCCAGGTTATGGTGTAACGATCGGTAATGCACTTCGTAGAGTATTATTAAGCTCATTAGAAGGATATGCTATATGTGGTGTAAAAATTGATGGTGTAGATCATGAATTTAGCACAATCAAAGGTGTAAAAGATGACGTTACAGATATCATCTTAAATTTAAAGCAAGTGCGTATTCGTAAGAAATTAGACACTGATTTAAATACTGAGAAGATTGAAATCAATATTAAAGGTAAAGACACCTTTACAGCAGGTATGCTAGGTGATGCAACTAACAATTTTGAGGTAATGAACCCTGATTTAGTTATTTGTAGTATGAATTCAAGTACCAATCTTCGTATGGAGATTGATATCATGAAAGGACGTGGGTATGTACCTGCAGACGAAACGGCTCTTGAAGAGAAAGCATTAGGATATATTCCTACGGACTCTATTTTTACGCCAATCAAAAACGTAAAGTATACAATTGAAAATACGCGTGTAGAAGGACGTACTGACTTTGAGAAATTAATCTTAGACGTTAAGACAGACGGAACAATTCACCCAGAAGAAGCTGTAAAGCAAGCATCTCGTATCTTAATCCAACACTTAATGTTGATTACGGATGAGAATATCACATTTGATACAGGAATTGCTGAAAAGCATGATGTAGTAGATGAGCAAACATTGAAGTTGCGTCAGATATTAAAAACACCACTAGAAGATTTAGATCTTTCAGTACGTGCATTTAATTGTTTAAAAGCTGCTAAGATTAACTCATTGAGTGAGTTAGTACAGTATGAGCAAGAAGAATTAATGAAATTCAGAAACTTTGGTCAAAAATCTCTTTCTGAGATTGAGCAAGTATTGATTGACAGAGGTCTTGGATTTGGAATGGATTTATCAAAATTACAAATGGACGAGTAATCGTTTTATAAAAAGAGAATATAATGAGACACGGAGTTAAATTAAACCCATTAGGGAGAAAGAAGGCGCACAGAAAAGCTTTGATGCGCAACTTCACTCGCCAGTTAGTAGAGCATAAGCGTATTATTACTACTTTGGCTAAAGCGAAAGCATTAAGAGTACATGTAGAGCCTATCCTTACAAAATGTAAGAAAGATACTACGCACAATCGTAGAGTTGTGTTTAGCTATGTACAAGATAAAGAAACAATCAAAGAGATGTTTGGTGTAATCAGTCAAAAGATTGCTGATCGTCCAGGTGGTTATACTCGTATTATCAAATTAGACCAACGTCGTGGTGACAATGCTGATATGGCTATGATTGAATTAGTAGACTTTAATGATGTATACGATACATCAACAGAAGTAGGTACTAAGAAAAAACGTACGCGTCGTACACGTAAGAAAAAGACTGAAACAGCGGCACCAGCTGCTGAGGCGGTAGCTGAAGCTCCAGTAGCAGAAGCAGCTGCACCTGAAGCAGTTGCTGAGGTAACTGAAGAAGCAACTGAAGCTCCTGTAGTTGAAGAAGCAATAGCAGAAGCTACAACGGAAGAAGCACCAGCTGAAGAATCTAAAGATGAGACTGAAGACGAGAAAGAAGCTTAATTTCTAACAATTTTATATACCAAGCCCTGAACATTTGTTCAGGGCTTGGTATATTTAAGATATGAAAGGAGTTGTTCTATTACTATCTTTTTCATTGCCCTTCTTTGTATTTGGGCAAAGCTATATAAAGTTAAATCCTGCAAGGGCTGCCCTAGGAGAAGTGCAATTAATGTATGAAAAGCCATTGGCTAAAGAAAACCATGTAGTTGAATATAAGTTTGGTATTGTTTATCCTAACCAATTTAATATCTATTCAAGTATTAATAGTGGATATGGACTATTTGAACATTATTACGGATTGAGTACGGGTGTAGTATTAGGAGCATCGAGAATTAAATATTCACGAAAGAAAAGTAACAATTTTATACAATATGGAATGGATATTAGGCTGCTTCGTATGAATGATGTTCAAATTATAACAGGTCTAATAAATACGAGTAATCCTTATTATGTTATAGTTGATGGAAATCACTTGAGTTTAAATCCGGCGTTTAAAGTAGGTAAGCGAGATGCAGGTAAACTCATGATGGGTGTATACATAGGCTTAGGTGCGTCTCTTCGTTTTAGTAAAATAAGTAAGGTTGAAGATTGTGATTATAGGAGTCGTCCGTGTAATAAAAGTGGTACTTATATAACTTCGCCCAATGGTGGCCCTACAGTACATTTAGGAATGCTATTTGGTTTAAGAACTAAAAAAGCAAAAGCAAGTTCTCTTTGATTTACATTGGTATAAGTATCAAATCATTTATAACAAGATTAGTAGAAGTAAAAAGACCTCGGAAAACCAAGGTCTTTTCTTTTTTAGTGAATGGAATAATATTAATCCTTCTGAATTACAATCTTCTTATTCGTATTAAAACTGCCTGAAGAAATTCGTACCATGTATATACCAGCATAAATCGTTTGTGTATCGAAGTAAGCAATCGTTTGTCCTTTATTAATTTTCGTTTTCCTAATTACTTTACCATTTATATCTAATAGTTCAACGCTTAAGTCTTCGCGCACTAAATCATTCACTTGTATGGCAATTAAGTCAGAAGCGGGATTGGGGAAAATGGTAATATTCGTTTTATCTAAAAGGATATCATTTGTAGAGTTCGGCGTATAAACAGTAGTTGGTTCAGTAATGCTAGTTACTTTACCGCCAACTACATTACCATAAAATGTAGGACCTACTACATACGGATAAGCTGAATTCCAATCTGCGTCAACCGTAGCAAAATATGCATAAGTACCATTAGGGTATTCTGGAGTTACACAGAATCGTCCGTTGTGCTCATCTAAGTAATCGCTAGTTGAATTAGCTACATAGATATAATCCTCTTTAAAGTAGCCATTGAAATAAGTACCTGTAGTAGGTGGTCCAGCTGCTCGAGTTGTAGCAGTATTTAATAGATAACTAGATTTCATGCGTGTGATTCCACCGCCACCAGTTGTATTTTGATATCCAAATGCACCGTAAATTGGGTAACCATCGTAAGCGAAGCCAATCAGTGGAGAATGTTTTGTGTCATCTAAAGCATATAAACCATCAGCATCATACAAATTACAAATGTTGCTTATCACAACTTTATCTAATTTAAAAGCACTTGGGTTTTGGTGGTGGTGATAGTTTCCCATTGCCGGATGACCTTTCGAACAATCAAAACCCGCTTTTTCTGCAGGAATTGCATCACGGTTCCAATCTTGCGAAGCTTGAGGGCCACCTGGGCAAGGAGGATTACCAGGACCTCCACACAATGCTTGTGTATTATTATTCCAAGCTACACCATCGCGCCAGTCAAATAAGGATACGCCATTAATAAAAATACCTATGTTACCAGGATTGGTAGCTGTAGGATTTGTTGTGTTTGGAGTAGGCGTTAGAGGCATTTTATAGATTGCACCTTGTGCACTTGCTTGTGAAGGATTTCCGTCAAGGAATGGACCCGTTGCATAAGAAGGAACACCTTCGGTTGTTATATATGCCCAGTTTGTTGAGTATTCAACCTTTTGGCAATTTACGAGTATATTATTAGGCTGTGCTGTGCTATTGCCTTGCGTATAATAGGTTCCTGTAACTGTTGTATTTTGTAGATATGAAGTTACTTCAGGTCCTTGCGCTATGGCAAGGCTTGAAAAGCTTATTAAAATAAGAGAGAGTACTGTTATGCGCATATAGTTATTTTTAGTTTAGACGTTTTAAATATACAATTCCTTCATTTAATTATCTAATCGAAGGAAAGGAGTGCTTTTTATTAAAGACAAATTCTTTATCATTAAGCGTTAGCAAAAAAGCAATCAGATCCGTTTTTTGTTTTGAGCTTAAGCTAATACCTTCTTTTAATATTGGTGAAATAGTTTCTGAAGTAACAATTCCATGATCATAATGATTTAGTACATCGCGTAATTTATCAAAACGACCATCGTGCATATAAGGGTATGAATACTTTAGATTTCTCAAAGTAGGAATTTTAAATAGGAGCGAATCACTACTTTTTTTTGTAACCTTATACCTACCATAGTCATTTAAAGTAGGGTCAATTGCTAAGCCATTATTTGCAAATTCATAGCTTGAAAATAGAGGCTCCACATGGCAGGTATTGCAATGGGTTGCAAAAAGGGCATAGCCATGTAACTCTTGATTACTAAAACTACTTTGTCTTCTTCTTACACTATCATACTTTGAGTTAGAGGATACCAGGCTCAATTGAAATTGAGCCATTACTTTTAAAATGCGTTCGCCAGTAATTTTATTGTCCGTATAAATGTTTGAAAAGGCTTTTGTATAAACTTGATGCCTACTTAGCTTATGAGCCACGTTTTTTATATCATCTGCCATTTCCCCAGGGTGGCTTATTGGGGCTAATGCTTGCACGTCTAAATGATTAATGGCACCATCCCACATAAATGATTTTTGCCAAGCTAAGTTTACCAGAGATGGAGCATTTCGTGTACCTATAGAATCGTGTATTCCATGGCTCAAGTCATGGTCTGTGTGAGCAAAGGCATTAAACGGGCTATGACAACTTGCACAGGAAATGGAACTATCTTTTGAAAGAATAGGGTCGTAAAAAAGTTTTCTTCCTAGCTCAATTTTATCAAGGCTTATAGGGTTTAGTGTGAAGTTGTAAACGGGTTCTGGAAAGTATTTAGGCTTTGCAAACTTTACCGTATTGAAAGCACTTAGTACTACTAAAGCTCCAAATACTATTCCTACTAAAATGCGTCTATTTTTCATATTGAAAAACGGATGAGAATGTTTTTGAAAGTGCTACGGCTCTTTTGCTAGGGCTCATAATTTCATATTCTTTTGATAAGTCAATTGATTCAAAGAACTTATCTAGAGCAATCGTAATAACATACTGACCCTTCTTATTGAGAGTAGTAGATTCAATGTTTACTTTTTGTAATGAATTATTTGGGTAAGCATAACCACCTAAATGAAATTGAAATTTATTCTTCCGGGCAGGACAGATAGGTGTGTAGCCTTCTATTTTTGTATTAATATAACCGCTTTGCCAAGCCCAATACATTCCGTTAGTCGGGTCAAGATCATTGCCATATACGCCCGATACACTTCTAATGCTATCTACACCTAAATCAAAAAGAAAGCTAACCCAATACCCTTTGGGACCTATGATAGGAGTGCTTAGGGATGCTGGTTTTTCCAAATCAATTAGATGATACATCTTTTTGACCGCTTGAAATTTGCGTCCATGACCAAATTGAATATTGGATATATAAAACTTACACTTGCTAATCGTTATGGGATTACCATTTAGGATATACTCTTTATCAAGCTCAAGTGATTTGCCTTGAAACTGCAGATCAAATTTTAATACTTGTGCCTGTAAATTGGAGAAGCTAATAGAAAACAATAGGCAACAAAATATTGCTACCTTTTTCATCTTATTTTTTTCTATTGCGTGCATTTCTTCTTGGCGAAAATAGCTTAGCCATTTCTTTTGATAAGGTTTCAAAGGCAGGAAGTTGTTCGGGTGTACAAATAGACTTAATATCCAAGAAATGCTGGAAGTGTGTACGCTCAATACTTGTTTTTACTTTTGATAGTTTTGTTTGTAAGGAGTCAATGATTAGGGAGTCTTGTTCTGCTTTAGGAAGCAAATCGTACAAATTATTTTTTAAGGCTCTTACCTCTTTATGGCTTTGTGCAATAGAGATTTGATGTTCTTTAATAAGCATTTCGTAGCTTGTAGTTTGCTCTTTAGTAAAACCTAACTTTTCAACAATGATATCTTTCGGTCTTAAATTTTTACCGCCACCTTTGTTTCCTTTCAGCAGAAATGCTAAAAGAATCAGGTTGGTAAGCAACAAGGCAATTACAGCAATTTGATAAAATTTAATCCTGCTCATACAATTGGTTATTTTCTTCTTGAACAAGTATTTCAATATCATTGGTATTGGAATTATTTGATTGAACGATCATAAAAAATTCAATACAAACAATAGTAGCAAACGTAGCCGCAGCCGCAAGTAACCATTTTTTGGAACCCCTGAGTTTTTTACTTACTTCTATACGAGACAATACCTTGCCATACAGATGCGCAGGTGGCTCCAATTGGGGAAATTGTTGTAATATGTCAAACTTGCGTTCCATCATATTATTGGACGATGTTTTATTCATTTTCCTTTTCTTTATTTAATAATTCTTTCAAATTCTTTTTTGCACGTTGAAACATAGATTCTATTGCTTTTGGCGTGCTATTCATTATACTAGCTACTTCTTTTATTGATTTCTGCTCCATTTTCAATAAAATAAGTGTTTTTTGCTGGCCATCTGGTAATTGGTATATGCAGTTCATTAGGTTTTTTATACCTTGATCACTTTCTAATATTTGAGCTGGATTGCGGCTCTGGCTTGCTATATGAAGTAAACCTTCATTATTCGTTTTCGTATGTACTTGATTTTTTAAGCGTTTCTTTGATCGTAAAAAATCAATTGATTTATTGATTGTAATTCTATAAATCCAAGTTTCAAGTTTTGCTTCATTTCTAAAGTCTGCTAGTTTAGTATGTACTTGTAAAAAAACATCCTGGGTTATCTCTTCAGCATCTTCAGCGTTTAAAGAATACTTATAAGCCATAGTGTATACTAGGGAGCTATGAGTATTATAAATGTTAGCGAAGTCCATTAAGGTAAAAGATGTAGACTAGTTTTATTTTACTTGTCATGTAATTATTATTTAATACAAATCTATACTTTTTAAACCTATAGCTAAAGGCTCTAAACCGCTCTAACTGTGGATAATTAATTGACATCTGATATTTGAAACATTCATATTTGCAATGAAGTAGTTTTAACTTCGCTTTTTAATGAATCAAGCCACATTAATCCTCGCTGACGGAACAATATTCCAGGGAGAGGCCTTCGGGAAAAAAGGAATCGCCACAGGCGAAATTTGTTTTAATACGGGCATGACCGGTTACCAAGAAGTTTTTACAGATCCTAGTTATTTTGGTCAAGTGCTCATTATGAATACGGCCCATGTGGGGAACTATGGCGCTAAAAACTCTGATATTGAAAGCGATAGCGTAAAAATCAATGGATTAATCTGTAAAACTCTATCGGATAATTTTTCCAGAGACATGGCTGATGAGTCACTAGAGCAGTACCTATTAGATAATAATGTGGTGGCTATCCATAAAGTAGATACAAGAGCCTTAGTAGCACATGTGCGCGAAAATGGTGCTATGAATTGCATTATTTCTACAGATACTCAGGATATAGAGGAATTGAAAAAGCAATTGGCAGAAGTGCCAAGTATGGACGGTTTAGAGTTAGCTTCAAAAGTAAGTACTTCTAAGGCCTATACTAGTGGGGAGGAAGGTGCTAAAGTGCGTATAGCTGCCTTAGATTTAGGTATAAAAAGAAGTATAGTAAAAAATATGGTTGACCGTGGAGCGTATGTAAAAGTATTCCCGGCTAAAACTGATTTTGCAACCTTGGAAGAATTTAATCCTAATGCTTTTTTTATCTCTAATGGACCGGGAGACCCTGCGCCAATGAATTATGCGGTAGATACGGTGAAGAAAATATTGGAAAGCGGAAAGCCAACTTTTGGAATTTGCTTAGGGCACCAAATATTGTCTATGGCATGTGGCGCTTCCACGTATAAAATGCACCATGGTCATAGAGGTTTAAATCACCCGGTTAAAAATTTAATTAAAGGTACAAGTGAAATTTCAACTCAAAATCATGGTTTTGCTGTAGATGCTGATAGTATCAAAGCAAGTGATCAATTAGAAATATCTCATATCAATTTAAATGATGATACAATAGAAGGAGTGCGCGTAAAAGGTAAGAAGGCGTTTTCAGTTCAGTATCACCCTGAGGCTACTCCTGGACCGCATGATAGTCGTTATCTCTTTGATGAGTTTATGGAAATGATTCAAAATTAGAATCTAAACTAATGAATATTGATTTTAGTGAAGCTAGCTTAAAGCGATTAATAACACATCATATTGGCAATAAGCAACGAGAGGAAAATATTTCTCTTACCCAAGACGAAATACAAGTATCTGATGATACTAAGGAGCATTTACTAAGTTATTTTTTGGTGCCTATGAAAAAGGATGAAGTCTATTCCTTTACCCATGCGGTTGATATAAAGCAGAATGATATTTATACGTTAGTGGAAGAAATTTTTTCTAATGAAGAAGTATTTGTTGAACATTCTCATAACATAGGAAAGCTACTTTACGAAGCCACTACACACCCCAAGGTGAACGAAGGGGAGTTGAATGTTGTGCTGATGTCTAATGTGGTTGTAGGTGATGAGATGGTTTCGGCTATAGGTATTTATAAGTCAGAAAACAATGTACCTTTTATCAAAATGGATAGGGTAGTAGATGGCTTCAATGTAAACCATGACTTTGGTTTTGAAATGAAAGGCGTAGACAAAGGATGCCTAATTTTTGATGTAGAAGAAGGTGATGGTTATCGTTGTTTGGTAATTGATAAAAAATCAATAGATGCGCACTATTGGGTTGACGATTTCTTAAAAATAAAACCAATTGGCAATGAGTTTTATATGACCAATAATTTTTTGAGTATGACTAAGGAATTTGTTACCGAGCAGCTTCCTGAGGAGTATGAAATGAATAAAACTGATAAAATTGATCTATTAAATAAGTCTGTTGGCTACTTTAAGGAGAAGGATAGTTTTGATAATAATGAGTTTATGAGCGAAGTGTTTGTAGATGAAGAAATAATTGACTCTTTTAAGAATTTTAAAAGTAGCTATAATGCGGAGTTTGAAATTGAGTCAAAAGATAGTTTTAGCATTTCTGCCCAGGCTGTTAAAAAACAAGCCCGAGTTTTTAAGAGTGTACTGAAACTTGATAAAAACTTCCATGTATATATACACGGAGATAAAAGCCTAATTGAAAAAGGAACAGAGTCTGACGGACGAAAGTTTTATAAGATCTATTATTCCGAAGAGAATTAGTTCTATTCAATTCTAAAAATGGGTAATCGCATATGCTCTTTTTCATAATGAGGGCTGCGTTTGTAAATCCAGTATATCTGTGCTTTAGGGTTACTAGCAAATGCCGTGTCTGTTTTCTTTTTAGTTTCAAAATCTGTTTTAAGCTTTTGATCATTCTGCAAAAGTTCATAAGCTTTGTCTTCAAACACGTATGTGCTATACCATTCTTTTTGTTGTAGTACGGCATCAAAGAAATTCCAATTGAAATAGGAGTCAGGAGCATCGGGTTCTAGTACTTCCATAACAAATCTGTCTTTATCCGTACCCATTTTTATTAGAATATCTTCTTTTCTAAATTGATAGTCAAGTTCTTCTAATTCATAGTTTACGTTGGAGTGTAAATAATGACCTTCATATGGTTTCTCTGTTGTTTTGTAATCAAGTATATTATAGCTTGAAACCTTAATTAGAGTATCGCTTTTTAATCTTGTAATTTTTACACGGTTACGAGAGAGTAAGTCTAACACTTTTCTATTACCAGGTTTAAGTATGTAGCACTTAGGTTTTTGGGTTGTTTTAGAAGGGTTCATCTTATGATAATATTTTACTTTTTTGGTAATGGGCTTTAATCTGTCATAATACAAACGGTCTGCTCCAGTTATTTTACTTTTTTTGTAAGCGTATTCATAGCCTTTAAAGTCAATCGTTTTAAACGTATTTGTATCTATATGCCAGTCGTAATTGATGTACTTAGCTATTGCTACCTGTTCTTTTGCTTGCTTACGTTTTTGTTTTATTTGTTCATGATTAACTGATCCAAATTCTATAGCGCTTAGTAGAAATTTATAAGTTGCCTTTACTCTTTTATCAAATGGTTTAAGCATATGCGTTTCGGTAATGAAACCAAACATTTGATGTAAGCTGGTTAGTCCCGTACTATATCTAGGCGAATCATAAAAGGCATGAATTTTATCTTTTAAGGGGCCGCCATGGATATTTACATAAGGAACCATAGATTCATTTTTAGACGTCATGCTTTGTTCAAGGCTTGGTATCATTTTATCTCTTAGATAATTACCCATACCAAAACCTAATTTATCTGGCTGTGTAGGTAAATACGTCATTGTATATTGATAGTCTGCTCCATTGCTTACGTGCGTTTCTATATAAATATCCGTGCCATATCCTAACATAGCATTTACCAAATTCTTTGCATTGCGTGAATCGCATTTGATGAAATCTCTATTTAAGTCTAAGTTTTGGGCATTCCCTCTAAAGCCATATTCTTTAGGGCCGTTTTGATTTGCTCTGCTAAATGCATTTCGATTAATTGCTCCACCAATATTATAATAGGGGATACAAATTAAAACGCAATGATCGAGCAACTTATTTAATTTGGGTTGGGTTAGAATATCTCGAAACAAAAGCATGCAAGCATCTACTCCATCGGGTTCGCCCGGGTGAATAGAATTATTAATAAAAATCACCGTTTTGTCCGTTTTGGATGTTTCTTTCCAGGTCATTCTTTCAGTGCTTAGTATCACCATATTGAGCATATATTCAGCGTCTGTACTTCCAATGCCAGTGAAATTTATATTCTTGGGGTGTTGTTCTGCAAAATTCTCCCACCATTCAATTCCTTCAAAGTAAGGAGCGCTTTCTGTTCCATTACTTTTTTCAAAACGAGTTATTTGAGCAGACAAAGATGTAGCAAAGAATAAAAAACAGAAAAGAAGTTTCAATTTCATATACTGCAAGATAATTAAAAATGAAAAAAGCGACTAGTAAATACTAGTCGCTCTTCGCTAATTACTCTTATGAAATTTAATCCATTATAAACGGATAATCCTCTTGTACGTAAATGTCTTTGTATAACTCGCTATCTTCTGGCCATGGAGATTTTTCGGCAAAATCAACACAATCAGCTACTGCGGCTTTAATCTTAGTTTGAATTTCTTTAAGCTCTTCCTCTGTGGCAAAATTATTATCCAATAATATATTTTTACAATGTTCAATAGGGTCTTGGCTTTTAAATTCTGCTTCTTCGTCTTTGGTACGATACTTTGCAGGATCACTCATACTATGTCCTTTAAAACGATACGTCTTCATTTCTATCAAAGTAGGGCCTTCTCCTTCACGTGCACGTTTCACTGCTCGGTTTACTGAATTGTGAACATCTTCAGGGCTCATTCCGTTTACTTCATCGCTAGGCATGTCATATGCATCTGCAAATTTGTAAATGTCCGTTACATTACTTGTGCGCTCAACAGAAGTACCCATGGCATATTGATTGTTTTCACAAATAAATACTACAGGTAGTTTCCAAGTCATGGCCATATTAAACGTCTCATGCAAGATACCTTGACGTGCGGCGCCATCGCCAAAATAGCAAATAGTTACATTATCGTTTCCATTATACTTATCGGCAAATGCAATACCGGCACCTAAGCCTATTTGACCACCTACAATCCCATGTCCTCCAAAGAATTTTTTCTCTTTTGAGAAAAAGTGCATACTACCACCTTTGCCTTTGGCGCATCCGGTAGACTTACCAAAAAGCTCAGCCATACACTCACGAGGAGTTAATCCTTTTGCAATAGCTAAACCGTGGCAACGATAAGCAGTGATCATATTATCACCTTCTTTGATAGCAGTCATTGTACCAGATGAAACGGCCTCTTGTCCTATATATAAATGACAAAAACCTCTAATTTTTTGCATTCCATATAGCTGTCCTGTTTTTTCTTCAAACTTGCGCTGAAGAAGCATGTTTTCATACCAATATAAATAAGTCTCTTTACCAAATTCTAATGCCACGTATAAATCGTTTAGTTCTATGCGAAAATAAGCTCTAGCTAATTAATAAATGATATTCGATTATGAATAATTATGGGATAATTATACTCAGATTTTCACAATTCACAATTTGCATTTTGACATCTGAAAAACGTATCTTCGTCATTCGCTATGAACCCTAAAAACATTCAGTTTCAGAATACAAGAAGCTTTTCTAAAGAGCTTGATGACGCAGATTCCTTAAGTGATTTTAGAGATCAGTATATTTTTCCTAAGTTAAATGGGAAACGTGCCGTGTATTTCTGTGGGAATTCATTGGGCTTACAGCCTAAAGGTGCTAAAAAGTACATTGAAGAAGAATTACAGGATTGGGCACAATGGGGCGTTGAAGGACACTTTAATAGCAAAAGGCCTTGGTTTGGTTACCACCATTTTTTTACTGAAAGTCTTGCTAAAATTGTAGGAGCTAAGAAAACAGAAGTAGTTGCAATGAATACCTTGACGGTAAATTTGCACTTGCTTATGCTATCTTTTTACAGGCCCACAAAAAAGAGATATAAGATAATAATGGAGGCGGGCGCTTTTCCTAGTGATATGTACGCTATGGAAACGCAGGCTAAATTGCATGGTTTTAATGCAAAGTCTGCAGTGGTTGAAGTAAAACCTCGAAAAGGGAAACATATAATTGAAGAGGAGGATATTCTTAAAGCAATTGAAAAGAATAAATCTTCAGTGGCTCTTGTAATTTTTGGAGGAGTAAATTATTATACCGGTCAATTATTTGATTTGGAAACAATAACAAAAGCTGCACATAAATCTGGAGCAAAATGTGGCTTTGACTTGGCACATGCCGTGGGTAATGTTCCTTTACAATTGAATAAATGGAAAGTAGATTTTGCTTGTTGGTGCTCTTACAAATATTTAAACTCAGGCCCGGGAGGAGTAGGAGGTGCTTATGTAAATGAAAAACATGCAAAGAATCCTAAAACCTTACGTTTAGCAGGCTGGTGGGGTTATGATGAGAAAACGCGTTTTCAAATGACGAAAGGTTTTGTACCAACGCCAACAGCAGAAAGCTGGCAAATGAGCAATGCACAAGTATTTAATATGGCAGCTCACAGGGCAAGTCTTGATTTATTTGATCAAACTACCGTTAAAGCCTTGCGCCAAAAAAGTATTATGCTTTCAGCTTATGCTGAATATCTTTTAGAATTAGTAAAAACAGAGAATAAGAAATTAGCCTTCGAAATTATTACTCCTAAAGAGCATGAAAGACGTGGAGCACAATTGTCTTTGCTATTTTCAAAGAATGGGAAGCGTGTGTTTAAACACCTCGAAAAAAATAATATTGTAATAGATTGGCGAGAGCCCAATGTAGTGCGTTTTGCAGCAGTTCCTATGTATAATAACTTCCAGGATCTTTATGAATTGTATGCTTCTTTAAAAGCGTTTTAATTTGTTTTATCTATATACAATAGGCTGGAGTCTCCGTAACTTAAAAATCTGTAATCATTTTCAATAGCATGTGTATATATGCTCTTCCAATTATTGTTGGTTGCAGCAGCAACTAGTAATAGCAGAGTAGACTTTGGCTGATGAAAATTAGTAATCAAACAATCAATGATTTTAAATTCGTAATTAGGCGTTATAAATATTTCAGTTCCAAAATGGATTGTATCTTTTTTATTTGTATCAAACCATTTTAAAATTGCTTGTAGCGATTCTGTGGCGCTAATGTTCACCTTATTTTCATACGGTAGCCATTGAGATATAATGTAGGTATCCTCAAGCGCATTTTCATTTTGAATTAAAGTATGCCCAAGCCAGTAAATAGATTCTAGGGTGCGCAGGCTTGTGGTGCCAACAGCTGTAATTGTTTTAGCGGCTTTTATTTGAGTAAGAAGTTTGTCTATTATAGACTTAGTAACCACCATACGTTCCATATGCATTACATGCTCACCTATGGTATTGGTACTTACGGGCTTGAAGGTGCCTGCGCCTACGTGCAGGGTTACAAAGTCTATAACTACCTTATTTTGTTTTAAATCTTGAATTAGCTCTTGAGTAAAATGCAAGCCCGCAGTAGGTGCTGCTACTGATCCATTATGATGTGCAAATACATTTTGATAACGTTCGGTATCGATTGCTTCACTTTTTCTGTTGAGGTAAGGCGGAATTGGAATCGCCCCAAATTCTTCAAATACGTCTTGAATATCTTCTAAATTATCACTCCAGTTAAAGCTAATCGTAAAACCATCTCTTGCTCTAGTAATAATTTTAGCTTCTAGTCTGCTTTCTCCTTTGCTTAATGAGATTGTTTCGTCTTTCCATTTACGAGCATTGCCCACAAAACATTTCCATTGTACTTTTTGTTGTCCTTGAGTATTAGGGATAGGCTCCAAACAAAAAATTTCTATCTCTTTACTATCTGCTATTGTAAACTTTAAGCGCACGGGCATTACCTTGCTGTCATTAAAAATTAGCAAAGTGTTTTTAGGTAAATAATTCGTAAGATCTTTAAAGGCGTAATCTTTGATTTTGCCATTTTGGTAGGTAAGTAGTTTACTTTGATCTCTTTGCTCCAAAGGGTATTTTGCTATTCTTTGATCAGGTAGGTCGTAATCGTATTCGGCAATTTTGATTGCAGTAGGCTTCATTCAAATTTTTTATAATGTAAAATTAGGTAGTGGTTTTTATCTTTTACGAAGTCCTAGCTTTTCATTTGAGACATAAGTTCTTTGGTGTGTTGCAATGAGATGGCCTGCATTTCTTTTTTATGCTCATTATTATCTGCAGCGTGCTTTTTAATTAAGCTTGCACTTTCAGTATTTATTTTTTGTACAGTGTCCTTCATCCACATAATACGTTTCATGGCGCCATCAAAGGAGTCATCCTGTGCTGGTTTTTGCTTCAGGTATTTTTTAAAAGACTGCATTAGTTCTTTTTCAAAATCTTGTATTGTATTACTAGACATACGGTAAAAGTAATACTTGTGTATTGTTAGTCAAATAAGAGTTATTGGTGTTTTTTGTTGTTGTCAATAATTTCTGCTCTATTCTATCAAGCTGTTCGTCGAGGGATTCATGCTGTTGGACTAATGTAGGCGGTTTCAGCTATTTTAGGAGATGATATTTGCTTTATAAAAATTAAAAAGCATGAAAAACACAACAAACACAAACAGTACAGTATTAAACAACATTTACAATAACTTGATCGATTACGTTTCGGTAATAAAAGAGGAAGAAGGTGGCGCTAAATCAAGCTGGGTGACCAATTTTGTAGCCCAGGTTGAAGAAGGGGACAAGGATTTTTCTTTTGTTTATAAAAATTTAAAAGAAGGGCTTATTTCTCAGTTTGGTTTTAAGCAAGCAAATGAGGTTATCCTACCAGAGATTATTTGGTCTAATAACCTAACTGAATTCTGCGATTAGAAAAATATATACTACTACACATTATAAGAACTGCTTAGTTAATTGCTAAGCAGTTTTTTTATGTGTTTTAAGCGAGGTGAGTAAAAGAGTTTTTGTAAATATTACGGCCTATGACCATGCGTGCAACGCAGCTCCTTCATTGTAATGTCAATTTCTTTTTTGCCGTCGCTTACCATTACATCTTTAATTTCTTTTTTGAAATAGCCAACATAAGAAACGTTAATGGTATACGTATCCTTCGGTACATTGATAAATTTATAAACGCCAAGTGTATCTGATGTGGTAACGTTTATAAGTTCGTCTTCTTTATTTAAATAAATTAAGGCATTCTCAATAGGTGTATTGTGTTCATTTATAATTACACCCTGTATGGAGCCATCTGTTTTATTCTTTTCATTTAATTCTGAGGGAAGAAATCCTGATAAAAAGAGCAATAAGAAAAGCGAACTAAATTGAAACATATTGTATTCGTAAAGTTACCTATTAATAAGTTGGCTTTTGTTTTTTACATGTCAATGAAATTAGGTGCGATTATTTTACTTGCTTAGTTTATAACTAATAGATGTGCCATTTTTAAATTTCACTTTTAATATATAAAACCCCTTATTTACTTCAGATACATCTATGCGTTGGCTTGGAGTTTGCTTTGCTTCAAACGATTTTACTAGTTGACCCGTTAGATTAATAATAGAAATGTTAGCTATCGATTCGGTGTTATTATTCTCTATAGAAATAAAGTTTTCAAAAGGATTTGGATAAATACTAAGCTTGCTTTTTAATTCAATATCATTTGTTGAAATAGGTTGATTATGCTCAATTAAATAATAAATAGTATTGGTAGAAACCAAATCATTCCAAAGACCAAAATTTACAGCTGTTGGTTTAATAATAATGGTTAAATGATCCTGCCCGCCTGAATTATCAGGCTCGGGTGGACTAATTCCCCAGTTGGTATATAATCCGCCTATAGCAGTTCCGCCCGGTCCTCCGCTCCAAAATTGCGAACCTGTACCGTTATTATTACCGTCCCAAATCCAATTGCCTTCAATTCCAGCATCGCTACCGCCAAGCCAAACAGAGCCCGTTCCAAATTGATTTTGCGTATTAGTATGTAAAATGCCCGCCTTATTGCTTAGCTCATCAAATATTGCATTCTGCTCTAATGAATCATTAATCTCAGCCAAGTATCCGTTTCTTTCTATAGCGCAGTTTGCTGCGTCTGTCCATGTTTTATTTTCTTTTACTACCTCATAGGAGTGCCCGCCATAAACAAAAGTATAAATGTTAGCATCGTTCGCGCATTGTCCAAAGCTGTTATAACTAAAGAACAGAAAGCTAAAAAGTAAAATGGCTTTTGTAGATATGTTTTTCATTTTTAAATAGGATGTTGATACTTAAAGACGATTTTGGAAATTTATTCTTACAAAATAGGATGTAAGAGCATTATTCTATGTTAGCCCACCCAATAATGGTACTTATAGCTACACATGAATTTTGCATTAATTGATTAAAATTGTATTTTTAGTTAAATCGTTTCATCCCCATTTTATGAAAAAAATACTTTTAATTTGAGCATTGTTTGCTTTGCCTTTATTGTCAATAGCACAAGAAGTTGATACCTTGAAAAAGGTGCCAACAAGAAAATAAAAACGCCAAGCAAGATATAAGCCGCTTGAAAACAACGACTTGAATGTACATGTTGGTTTAAATTCTATTGGCAATCAGATTCCTGGTTTTTATATTTTGGGTGCTGAGTATATGTTTAATAAAAATGTGGGTATTCATTTTTCTTATTCAACTACTAATTCTCCTTTGCTGAGAAAGAGTTGGAGCGTTCAAAGATTGGGTGTTGATGTAACCTATCATTTTCTTCAGTCAAAGCGTTGGGATTTATATGGTTGCGCTGGAATGGGATACCTAAGTACTAGTTATAGTAGGCCAAGTTACGTAGGTCAAGAGTTTGAAACCTTTAGTCCTTCTCCTAACATAGCAATTGCTGCGAGATATAAGGTAACTCCTAGTATGAGTGCATTAATTGAATTAGGTATCATTACTAGTTTAGGTATTTCTAGGAAATTTAGTTTAAAACGTAAAAGCTTGCATAGGCCGGAGAATATTGATTATTAAGTTTATTTTACTAGTAATGCTGATGAATGATTTCATTCATTAAAAATAGGGTTTATAATGTTCAATAAAACTTGCTTGCAATACATAACTTAAGCATTTAGAACTTCCCTTCATTTACATCCTTGATAAACTGAATCAAAGCCGTAAAATAATTATCCGGGTCATCAAATTGCGATAAGTGGCTACCATTCGTTGTGGCACTTCTGCCGTGTTGTACTTCCGATGCCATCCATTTCATATACTCAGGATCCATGGTGTCAAACTTGCCGCCAAGCATTAGGGTAGGGACCTTTATTTCTTTTAGGCGGGGTGAAACGTCCCAATCTTTTAAAGTGGCATTGCCCGTCATGCCAAATTCACTATGCCCTTGCATATAAATATATATTTTGGGGTTTAAGTGTTCAAAAAATAAATTGATAGACTTGGGCCACTCTTCTACAGGTAATCTTAAAATATGCTGGGTATAATAATGCTTGGTTAGGAGTTCGCTATACCGTGGATTGTCAAAGTCATTATTCTTTTCCATATCCATGATTTCTTTAAAAACGGCAGGATCCATTTTAGGGCCCAGTACCTCATTGGCATAAGCGGTATACTTTGGCGCGTTGGCCATCATATTGGATATGATGAGCCCCTTTAAATTATCCTGATACTTCAGCGCATATTCCATAGCCAATATCCCACCCCAAGACTGACCGTATAAATAGAAATTGTCTTTATCTAAGTTCAAGGCTTTGCGTACTTGCTCTACTTCTTCCACAAAATGCTCGGTTGTCCAAAGGCTAGAGTCATTCGTCTTATCGCTATAATAAGAATCTAATTGGTCGTAGTAAATGTATTCAATGCCTTCCTTAGGCAAGTAGCCTTCAAAATTCCCAAACTCTTCATGTGTACCACCGGGGCCTCCATGGAGTAGAAGTACTTTTATTTTGGGATTGTTGCCCATTCGTTTGGTGTACACCTTAAAAGTTCCTTTCGGTGTTTCAATAGGTATCATTTTTATGCCACCTGTTTTTTGGTCATCACTATTGGAGTAATCCCAGTAGCTATCATGTTGATGATTGTTACAACTTATTAGAAATAGAAAAGAAATGAACAGGGGGGCTAAAAGATGTTTCATGAGACCATTGATTTAAAGAAATAAACTATTTAATAATATGAAAAATAAGAAACAAGATGCCCACTGCACATAAAACCCAAAACAGTTTAGTGAGTTTGTTGTAGTTGGATACATACTCCATTAGTTCAGGGCTATTGTCTTTTATAGGATATGGGATAAGCGCCATGGCATCGGTTCCTGCAAATTGAACAGCATACTTTCCTTTGTGCTGAGGATCAATATTTTTTTTAGCTTTATCGTAGCGAACGCCAACATCTTTTATTTTAATCATTAATACGATTAAACAAAGTATAATTAAACCAATAAATACATAAACTACATTCATCATATTCAATTTGTTTTTGACTTATGCCTAGCAAGATAAGCAATTTGTTTTTAATTCTAGCGCAAGCACCTGCATGCCATGCTATAGCCTTGGGTTTTTGTGCTAATGTTTGGGACTCGTCACGCTTTGGCCTTACTTACGCTCAATGCAGCTCATAAATCTTGCGCAATTTTGTTAGTGTTTGTTATTTATGGTACCAATAATGGTGAAATATAAAAATGATATATTTGTGTTACACTTTAATTATATATTTATGCGACTCCCAAACACTTTTTGCTTTATTGCTACAATATTTTTATTCCTTTGGTCAACGACTAAAATCCGGGCTCAGCAATTCGAAAAACTATTAATTAACGGAACAGAAAATGTGCTGCCAAACTATTTTATAAAATTTAATGGTTTGTTGTATTTTACAGCAAATGGTAGCAGTGGCAATGAGCTTTGGCAAACTGATGGTACGCAAGTTGGAACAAACATGGTGATTGACCTAAACCCAAATGGAGACTCTTCTCCTAGACAGTTTACTGTATTAAATTCTCATCTTGTATTCCTAGCGAAAGACTCAACTAATAGGTATCGCTTGTGGTCTACCGATGGAACAGCTAGCGGAACTGTAATGTTAGATACCGCCGGTGCATCCATAGCAGGGAGTATGCATAAGCTGAATAACAAGTTGCTTTATTTTAAACCTACCAAACACCCTGAGGTAATGTGGGAGACCGATGGTACACCAAATGGTACACAAGCGTTGACAATCCCCGCCCTTAAAACCGCTAAAACATTTACAACTATATATAATGAAAATCAAGCCTTGGTGTATAATAACAAACTATATTTTTGTGGTGCTGATACGATAGAACCCTTGCCTAATGGAGCAAGGTATAGACTTTGGGTAAGCGATGGAACAACGAGTGGAACCTTTGCAATAAATCAATCAGGTAAATCCCCGAAAAGCTTTACTGTCATAAATAATAAAGTGATTTTTACAGCGGATCGAGCATCTGATAATAATCAATTCTATCAAACAGATGGTACTATTACTGGTACATCAATGATTCCTGGCTGTGTTGCGGTATACGATTTAACTCACGGTAAGCAGAATGCTCGCTTATTTCCTTTTAACGGAAAAGTTTATTATTCGGGCAGGAACAATGCGAATAGAGGTCTTTATAGTGTAGGCCTAAATAGCACTGCGCCGCAATTGGTGAAAAATTATCAAAACTCAGTAAACTTTATTGAGTATCAAAACAAGCTTTATTTTAGCAGTCGAATTCCTGCCACGCAAACGGGTCTTTGTGTAACAGATGGTACGAATATTGGAACCAATATGATTGCACCTTTACAAAGTAATTCTACCGTTTCCATAAAAGACTTAAAGGAATATAATAATAAGATTTACTTCACAGCTTTTGATACCTTAATTCAACCAGTATTTTATACAAGTAACGGGAGTACGCTTACACAGATTATTCCTGATACCGCTGCCAATATATCGTATGTAGGTGCGAATCCTTTAGTTCATAACCAGATGCATGAATATAATGGCAGTTTGTATTTCGGTGCTATGCTCGGACCGGATACGCCAAATAATTATCAGTTATGGAAACTAACTGACAATTCGGTAACCAGTACTATTAATCGTAAAACTGAAAAAAGACGCACCTCCATTTTTCCAAACCCAACTCGTACAGGAATAGCATATTTAAAAAACGAGGACGAAAAAGAGTATCAAATCGTAATTACTAACAGTATTGGAATGAAAGTTTGTGACATAAAGAGTAATGAGGTGTTAATCAAACTTGATTTGAGCAAGTTCGCATCTGGAATGTATTTTGTGATAGATGCAAAACAAGGCCTGGAGCAAAAAATATTAACTACGAAATAAATTCATTCGTAGGAAAGACTCACTTTGCTAGCAATTTGTCATTGTGTTTGTTTATTCGTGTTACACAAAACGCAACGTCCTAATTGCCAAAGAATTCAGAGACGATTGATAACAAAAAAAGGAGACGTGGACGGGAAAGAAATTAGAAATCGTATTAGCCGTTACAAGCGGCCGTCAGATATAATGCTTCGTAGCTAGAATTATAAATACAGATTGAAGTTATAATGCCTGCGGCATTTAAACTCCAATCAGCCAAAACGTCAATCAGCTGGGGACGTGTACCGGAAAGAAGCCGTTACAAACGGCCGTCAGCAGTATTACTTCTTAGGGAGATTTGTAAACACAGATTGAAGTTGCAATGCCTATGGCATTTAAACTCCAATCAGCCAAAACGTCAATCAGCTGTGGTAATCCCAATAGCTTTCTTTTTGATTGCTGTTGCAACTTATTAGAAATAGAAAAGAAAGGAAAAGAGGAGTATTAAAGCATTTCATAAGTTAGAAATTTATTCGTTTTCTCCAACAGGTTCGTAGGTGCCCGTATGCAGAACAAAAATATTCTGTGTGCTATTAAAATGAATTCTGATAGGTTCTTCATTGCGCAACATATCTACAGCTTGTTCGTAATTGTTACTACGCGCTTGAGTAACTACAATCGTTCCGTTTGAGTCCAATCTTGCTCCGTATGAAGAATCTACCACATCTTGGAAATAAAGAATAGCTACAATCCTATCATTTGTGCCGCCTCGAAGTATAATTTATTTTTAGAGACGCCATTATCAACTTCATAATTTAATGTATAGCTTGTAATAGTTTCTAAAAATGTTGTGTCCGTCTTTTTACTCATAGTATAACGAATATACAGTTTTTTAGGTCTTTATTTAAAACTCTCTAGCGCAAGATGCTTACGCTTAATGCGACGCCTCAATCTTGCGCTAGGTGAAGGTAAAATAAGATTATAGGCTTAATTGTTTTTGAAGAATATTCGAACTATTCTATGACAAGTAAGTTCCATATCCGTGTCCATTCTTGATTTTTCCGAATTCGTTCTAAATTTAAAAAATACGTTTTTAATAACTTTGTACTTATTTAATTCGACATTTCCGATTAAAGAATATTCGTAGAGTTGCTTAGCGATAAAATCGCTTGTGAACTTAAGTTCCATAGAATCTATTTTCTTTGTTAAATCTGTAAAGTTGAAATACTCTTTTTTGCTAAAATGTTTAAGCAATGACATTATTTTAGATATTTCACTTTCATTAAAATATATTGTCAAAGCATTTTCAATTTCTTGCATGATAAGGTCTGCATATCTTCCAATAAGAACATTTAAATCCGCAAATTTTAATGGGAGTTCAAATTTGTACGTTGGTAATTCTTTAAATAATAAAATTAGGTCCCTGGGGTTATAGAAGGTGTGGTCAATAAGATACTTAAATGTTGAGATATTATCAGTTGAATCTGAAGATATAAATGTATCCCATGGGTTATTGAAGATAGAGATATCGTTTCTTTCAAGATTGATTTTGATTCTTTTTGAAATAAATTGTTTGAGTTTTATTAAATCTTCATTTATTTTGAATAGATCATGTTGATACCATACAAGAGGGATAGAGTAACTTGAAAATACTTTGGCCATGTCAGCACTTTTTCTAACCAAAACAGCTGAAATGTCATCTCGCAAAAGAATGATAATTTTTGCATTTATGTCATTATCTGCAAATAGTATGTTGTTGTAATACTTGCATATTCTAATTAAGTTCAAAATA
Organism: uncultured Chitinophagaceae bacterium; assembly: GCA_937981995.1. GTDB lineage: Bacteria > Bacteroidota > Bacteroidia > Chitinophagales > Chitinophagaceae > JAGNRR01. The sequence continues at coordinate 9,343 of CALJNC010000009.1, read as the reverse complement.
GAATCAACATCACCTGTTTTTTCTGCTTTGAATCGAATGTCTAAATCATCAAAGACGAGAGTGTATGAATTGTTTTTATCAGCGATATTGGTAAGAATATTTTTTACCGTTATTTCTAAAGCTGGGATTAGGCTATAGAAATGAGCCCTTTGACCTTTTAGTTCTACTTCTTTACCACCTCTGGCTCTAAAATATTTAACCAAATTTTCAATTTCAACTTCGAATTTCTTTCTTTTAATTTCCTCAATAATCTGAAATTGGTCGAGCTCTACATATCCTGAATTCTTTTTAAGAAAATTCTTTACTAATTTTATCTCTTTTAAATCCTGTATAGCTTGGTTGTTTGACATAAGTCGAAGCATTCTTGTTAGGATTATCCATTTGAAAAGTTGTTCTTTTTCAAAATGAACTCCCTCTTCGCTTCCCATCTGAATGATTCGTTCTAAATTTATTTCATTCCACAAAATAAAGTCCGCAAATACATTGGCATCATTCTTAGCATTTTCGTGTAAAGTTCGCCCAATGGCAGACTTGCCGCTTCCTTTTCTACCCGTTACAATGAACTTTTCAGTTTTTAAATTAGGAAGGACTTCTAAGTAGTCGTCAAATACTTCATGTAGTTTTATTCTTGAGTTTTTATTTGCTTCAGCCTCCGCTTCTGGTGTTCCAATGTAAAAATTTTCAGTAGTAACTTTTTTATTAAATATTCTCATGGTATTGTACTCTTATAAAAGTAAGTTGGATTTATAAAGATTAATTGAAATTAAACAGTATTTAATCCACTTACCCACACCAATCCAAAATTATCCACTATCCCTTTTCATTTCTCAATTATCCATTAGATTTGAAGCAACAATGAAATTCTCACACCTACACAATCACACACAATATTCTTTGCTAGATGGTGCCAGTGGTATCAAAGAAATCTTCCAGAAAGCAGTTGACGATAAGCAGCCGGCGGTGGCTATTACGGATCATGGCAATATGTTTGGGGTATACAATTTTGTGATGGAGGCCAATAAGCACAAAAATGCGGATGGCACGTTGAAGGTAAAGCCGATTGTAGGTTGTGAGTTTTATTTGGTAGAGAATCGGCACGTAAAGGAATTTACCCGCGAAAAGCGTGATAAGCGATATCATCAGTTGTTGCTAGCCAAAAATCCTGCTGGTTACAGGAATTTATTGAAGTTATGTACGCTGGGTTATACAGAGGGCTTGTACAGTAAGTTTCCGCGTATCGATAAGGAATTGATAGAGAAGTATAGCGAGGGCTTAATTGCCACTACCTGTTGCTTGGGGGCGAGTGTGCCTCAGGCTATTTTGCGCAATGGTGAGGATGCGGGCGAAAAGGAATTTAAGTGGTGGTACGATATTTTTGGTGAGGATTTTTATGTGGAGTTTCAACGTCACGGCATCCCAGACCAGGACAAAGCCAATGCTTCGCTTATGAAATATGCCGCGAAGTATAACTGCAAAATGATTGCAAGTAATGATAGTCATTATGTTGAAAATGAAGACTTTAACTCTCATGACCTCTTGCTTTGCATTAATACAGGAGAGAAGCAAACAACGCCTGTTTTAAAAGATTATGACAATCCCAATGTAAACAAGCGAGACTATCGTTTTGGCTTTTTTAATGATCAGTTTTATATGAAAACCACGGCAGAAATGCTGGAAATTTTCAAGGATATTCCGCAGGCGATTGATAATACCAATGAGATAGTAGATAAGGTAGAGTTGGTGTCGGTGACCAATGATTTGCTGTTGCCTAACTATGAAATACCGCCACAGTTTAAAACGCAGGATGAATACTTGCATTTCTTGACTTATGAGGGCGCTAAGCGTCGTTATAATATACTAACGCCCGAGATTGAGGAGCGATTACAGTTTGAGCTAGGTGTAATTAAGGATATGGGTTTTGCGGGTTATTTCCTCATAGTGAGTGATATTATCATGTGGAGTAAGCGAAATGATGTATTTGTGGGGAGTGGTCGTGGTTCTGCGGCGGGTAGTGTGGTTGCTTATTGCACCGACATTACCAATATAGACCCTATGAAGTATGATTTGCTGTTTGAGCGTTTCTTGAATCCAGACAGAAAGTCGATGCCGGATATTGATACGGACTTTGATGATCATGGTCGGGGTAAGGTAATTACCTATATAGTAGAGAAGTATGGGCAGGCGCAAGTAGCGCAAATTATCACGCATAACTCCATGGCGGCTAAAATGTCTATTAAGGATGTAGGGCGTTCTATGGATTATGATTTAGGCTTAACCACGCAGCTCACGAATCTTGTACCTACCATTCCTGGCATTAAATTAAATAAGATATTAAAGTATTCTGATGAGGAAATTAAGAATAAATTAGATCAAACTGAGCAACAAAATAACGTCAAGCTTTTACAAAAAAAGTTCAAGCAAGACGATATGGAAGGTAAGGTTTTGCGCGAAGCGGCCAAGCTAGAAGGGACTATTCGGAATACAGGGATTCATGCCGCAGGGATTTTAATTGGTCCAAAACCGTTGGATGAACTCATGCCCATGTGTCGTATGAAAGATATTGCACTAAACGTAACCCAGTTTGACGGGCGAGTAGTGGAAAACGCAGGGGCCATTAAAGTGGATATCCTAGGGTTGACTAATTTGACCTTGCTTAAGCAAAGTATCAAGTTTGTAAAAGAAAACCATGGGGTAGAGCTAGACTTGGATACGCTCCCAATGGATGATGAAAAGACATTCGCTTTATATCAACGAGCTGATACGTTTGGAACCTTCCAGTTTGCCAGTGATGGTATGCGTCAGTATCTCAAACAAATCAAACCTGATAAAATTGAGGATTTAATTGCCTTGAATGCCTTGTTTCGACCAGGTCCTATGGCATACATTCCTAGTTATATTAAGCGTAAGCACGGCCACGAGGAAGTGAAATATGACTTGGATGCTATGGAAGAGCATTTGGAGGAGACTTATGGTATAACGGTTTACCAAGAGCAGGTAATGCTGCTTTCGCAGAAACTAGCCAATTTTACCAGAGGGGAAGCGGATATACTGCGTAAGGCCATGGGTAAAAAGCAGATTGAGGTACTCAATGAGCTTAAAGAGAAGTTCCTGGAGGGGTGCGACGATAATGGACACTCCAAAAAGACTGCCGAGAAAATATGGACAGATTGGGAAGCCTTTGCGCAATATGCCTTTAATAAGAGCCACTCTACCTGCTATGCTTACTTAGCGTATCATACGGCTTATTTTAAAGCCAATTATCCTGCCGAGTATATGACTGCCTTGTTGAACACAAAAGCGGGTAATATTGAGGTTATGTCTCAACTGATGGGCGAGTGTAAGCGTATGGGGCTCACGATATTTGGGCCAGATATTAATTTAAGTCAGCGAGAGTTTAGTGTAAATCTTGATGGAGAAATTCGTTTTGGACTTTCGTCTCTTAAAAATGTAGGCGATGCCGCGGTGGATGCCATTCTTGCAGATCGAGATGAAAAGGGAGATTTTGAAAACATTTTTGATTTATCGGCTCGTGTAAAAACAAAAGGGTTAAATAAAAAAACTGTTGAAGCCCTAGCAGAAGGTGGAGCCTTTGATAGTTTCCCAGAAATGAATCGCGCCATGTTTTTTACACAAGGAGCAGGGAGTAAGTATACTAATCTTGATTTAATACTTAAATACGGTAGTGACTTTTCAGGAAGTCATGAAATGTTGAATAACAGTTTGTTTGGCGAAATGGGTTTGCCCGATGTAAAACCACCCAAGCTAGCCGAGTGCGAAGAATGGACTTTAGCAGAAAAACTAAGAAGAGAAAAAGGTGTTTTGAGTTTTTACATTACGGCGCATCCGTTAGATAACTATCAACGCGAAATGGAAATTTATAAATTCCATGAAATGACAGATTTATCGGCTTGTATAAATTTAATGCAAAAACAAGCTGAAGAAGAAATTAAAGAAGGGCCTGAGCAGCGTAATTTTATAGTGGCGGGTTACTTAAGTGGCGTGGCACATATTGAGTCTCGTAAGGGTACGCTTTTTTGTAAGTTTCATGTAAATGATTTTAGCGGGGGGCAGGAGCTGCTTTTATTTAATGAGCATTACTTGCGTAATAAGCATTTCATTGAAAACGATAATAAACTCATATTCGAAATATCTGTTAAACGCAGTAATCGTAAAAATGATAAACGCCCGTATATAACCATTGAGAAGATTGTTTTGTTGGAAAATGTAATGAAACTGTATACAAAACGTCTAGATTTAAGACTGGATATGTCAAAGTTGGACGACAAGTTTATGGAGTTAATTAAAAAATATGCCATAACTGCAGGTGATACTGAGATTGGAATACAATTTGTAGATAATAAAGGTGGAAAGGATATTAAGCTTGGGAATAAAAAAATAACAATGACCCCAGAATTTCTTGACGAAATTACTAATATTGAAGGATTAGATTTTAATGTAGAATCCAATTAATGAAAACGAAATAAAAACTTAAACCACGTCCTGCTAAAGCGGGAAGGTAGACAAAAAACAAAACAAAAACTTAAATAAAAAACAAACAAATGGCAAAAACATTCACAGACGCAAACTTTAAGACAGACGTATTAGAAAACGATCAATTATCAGTAGTTGATTTTTGGGCTCCTTGGTGTGGACCATGTATCGCATTGGGACCAACAATTGAAGCATTGGCTGAAGAGCATGACGGAAAAGTAAACATAGGAAAGTTAAACGTTGATGAAAACGGAGAGACTTCAATGTCTTATGGAATTACAAGTATACCAGCTATCCTTTTTATAAAAGGTGGTGAGGTAGTAGATAAATTAGTAGGAGCAGTTCCTAAAAGTGAGTTGGCTAAGAAGATTGCTGCGAACGCGTAGTTTAATGAAGAGCAACGAAGAAAGAGTGGTGAGTTTATTTAATTGACTTGCTACTTTAAAAAATAAAGACCTGATGGAGACATCAGGTCTTTTTTATTGGTTATATAAACGGTAATATTATATTTAGGACTGCATATAAACATAATTTAAATCAATGATGAAGCCATTAACTACAAAAGAAATATTAGACTTTTTAGAAAAAGATAAAATTGAATTTGTGCCAACACAAGCTCGACTATGCGTGCCCATAATAAATAGATTATATAAAAAAATGTCTCGAGGTATAATATTTGAAGGAATAAAAATTACAGAGAAAGTAATAATTGACGGACATCATAGGTATGTTGCTTCTTTATTGGCAAATATAGAGTTGGATAACACTTTGTCCAGTAGGGCTTCTTCTACAGTTATTACTACTTGGGATAAAGTAGAATTGGATGAGTCTGATTGGGATACGCCTACCAAGATTGATATGTTAAATAAGAGAGATGCCTTTTTTAACAAATTGGAAATTAGTGAAATTGAGGCTATGATTAAATAATCTGTATCTTTGTATTTGTGAGATTTATATTTTTAGACATAGATGGTGTAATGGTACCTGCTAAAAGTTGGTCAAGTCCTGAAATTTTAAATGATGGCTTTGCTGCTTTTACTTCTAAGTCAGTAAATGTTTTGAATAGCATTATTACTGATGATGATATTGTTATGCTCACTACTTCTCATAAAGCTAATTATACAATTGTTGAGTGGAAAAATATTTTTAATAAACGAGGTCTAAGAATTAAAAATATTCAAAGGTTACCTGAAAATTCTAATTACCTTACTCGAAAGGATGAAATTACGAATTGGTTTAATTTGAATGAATGGCCTCAACAATTTGTGATATTAGATGATGATAAATCCCTTAACGATTTGTCTCTTAATATTAAGAATAATCTAGTCCAAACTAGTAAAGAGGTAGGACTTACGAATATACACTTACAGGAAATCAAGTCAATACTTGAAAATCCCAAAGAATATGCTTAGAAAGCATAAAAGCAATTTTAAAACCTGATGGAGACATCAGGTTTTTTTTATGCCCCAAAACGCATTTTCCAAACACCTAGCACTGCCTCTTTTACAATGCCAGTGCTCATTTTAGAAACGCCTTCTACTCGGTCAATAAAGGTGATGGGTATTTCTTTTATTTTGAATTTTTTGCGCCACGTGCGGTATTTCATTTCTATTTGAAATGCATAGCCTACAAAACGAATATTATCTAAATCCAATGCATCAAGTACCTTAGCGCTATAACATACAAAACCAGCAGTGCAATCTTTGACTGGAAGCCATAGAATAGCTCGAACATAAAGCGAAGCACCATAGGATATAAATATTCTATTAAAGGGCCAATTAACTACCTTGCCGCCGCGTACATAGCGTGAGCCTACACTCATGTCGGCATTGTCATTTACACAACTATTTAATAGGCGAGGAAGGTCCTCAGGATTATGAGAAAAATCAGCGTCCATTTCAAAAATGTAATCATAGCCTCTGGCTAAACTCCATTTAAAACCTAAGATATAAGCTGTACCTAAGCCTTGCTTACCGGTACGTTCTTCTATAAATAGCTTGTCAGTAAATTCTTGTTGTAAGCCTTTTACAATATCAGCTGTACCGTCAGGTGATCCATCATCTACTATAAGGATATGAAAAACTTTCTCTAATGAAAATACCTTTCGAATAATCTTTTCGATATTTTCTTTCTCATTATAAGTTGGTATGATGATTATGTTCTTCAAGAGAGGGCTACTAGTTGTAAATCTACGCTTGTTTTAATTTATACTCGGTATATATTTTAGATAATACGTTTTTGGTATCCTGAGCAAAGTCGCTGCGCATAATCCAATCGTAGTATTGCGGCTCTTTATCAAATACGTCGGTAACGGGCTGCTCTTTAAATTTACCAAAATTAAATGTAGCTACATTGTTTACTAGTTTTAACCTTCTGGCATAATCTAGCATGTCCTTGCCGCTTGATACGGAGCTTAATTCTTCGGGAGTTGTACCTATATCATCATAACGCTCTATTTGCGCTAGTAATATTTCAAAGGTTGCCTCTACATCGGCTATAGCCGAATGCGCATTTTCTAAATCTTTGTCACAATAAAATTTATAAGCAGCGGTAAGTGTACGTTGTTCTTTTTTCATAAAGATTTGTTGTGCATCCACTAGGTTTCTGCTTTTCAAATCAATATCAATTCCTACACGTAAAAATTCCTCAGTTAATAAAGCAAAATCAAAGCGCGTTGAGTTGAAGCCACATAAGTCACAGTTTTCTATGAACTGTTTTATCTCATTTCCTATTTCCTTAAAAGTAGGTTTGTCTGCAACATCTGCATCGCTTATACCATGAATATCAGTTGTTGTTTGTGGGATAGGCATTTCAGGGTTTATGCGCATATCTTTTATATGCCGCTCGCCATCGGGCATGATTTTTACTATGGCAATTTCAACAATTCGATCCTTGGTAATACTAAGTCCTGTAGTTTCTAAATCAACACAGGCGATAGGTCGCTGGAGCTTTAACTTCATATGGCAAAAATGTAGGAAAAGTTTGGGATTTGCAACTTTATTCCTTCATCCATTTAAGAATTTCACTTTCGTTTAATGAGAAGTATGTTGAGCGCTTCACTACGGTGCTATCCTCTAACCATTTTATAGTTGGAACGCCATTTCTAGCATTCATTTTTTGGAAATGTTCAATGCTATCCATAAAAATTAATGGGATGTTTGAGGACTTTGTTTCTTCAAGGAAAGCTTCAAGGTGATCTTTATGCCCCATCATTACTAATTGGAAAGGAATTTCTGGGTTCCTTTTTTTTATAATACTCATTCTTCTAGCCGCTTTTTTACAATATTTACAAGTCGGACTTACCATGGCAATTATTTTCTTAGGGCTAGTAACATAGTTTGTACTATCGGATATTAAACGCATAGGAAAGTTTTTATTCTTAATCTCTTTTTGACTAAAAATAATGGCACTTGCCGGTGGTGAAAAATAAAACGGCAATCCAAAACCTATAATGGCAAAAAGCAAACTCACTAATTTATGAAATTTAAATTTTATCTCAAATAGAAAAAGCCTAGCTATAAATAGAAGTAATAAAATCAATCCGTTTTTGAGTAAGGATTCTTTAGTACTTAATGGAATCATTTCACCATAGCAACCACAGTTGGCTTCATTGCCATAAACTGATAATACATAAATGAGATACACGGAAAAGAAAACAAGAAGAAAAGAGGCGAGTGGTAATGCTAGTTTTTTTATGAATAATTGAAAAACAAAAAGTAAACCCAAGAAAATTTCTAAACCAATTACAATACGAGCAAGCCACTCGGCAACAGTCCAATTAAAAGGAGTAGATTCAGCAATGGTCCAACCAAATACTTCAATGGAAGGTATTTTGGCATATGCCGATATAAGGAAATTAGCACCAATAACTAGATTTAGAATTATGCCAATAATTGCTTTCCAACTAATCTTTTTTTTCATACTAAACTACTTGTATATTTTTAGCTGCATTGTGCGATAGCGTTATGCGCTTACCATTTTTAAGTTGCAATAGGAGTGCGCTATCCTCTTTGTGAATACTTATTACTTCGATCTTGGTGCCAAGACCTATATTTTGTTGAATAAGAAATTGAAGGAAATCACTAGAATCATCTCGTACAGCAGTTACTTCATATTTATTGCCAGCTTTTGTGTCGCTTAATTTTCTTCTTCTTACTTTTTCAAGACTTCCTGTAGCTGAAGGTATAGGGTCTCCATGAGGATCTTGTTTAGGATACAAAAGAAAAGCATCTAATTTATCAATTAATTTTTTAGATTTGATATGCTCTAATTGCTCTGCTACTTCATGAACTTCATCCCAGCTAAATCCTAAGGTTTCTACCAAAAAAACTTCCCACAGTCTGTGTTTTCTTATGATGTTTACTGCAATTTCATTACCAATTTTAGTTAGCTGTACATTGCCGTAGCGTTCATAGTCTATAAGTTTCTTCTCTTTTAGTTTCTTGAGCATGGCACTTACGCTAGCTGGTCTTATAGATAAATCCTTGGCTAATACATTAGTAGATGTTACACTCTCATTATTTTCTTCACATAAGTGAAAAATTGATTTGAGATAATTTTCTTCAGTACTACTAATGTTCATTTAAACAAATATAAAAAAAGCCTGTTATGGTTAGACGGGTGAGCGTTTTTATTTTATGTAGATATTTATTGATGAAAAAAGCGTAACGCCAGGGCGTTACGCTTTTAATATTTATAAGAAATTAAATTTTATTAATCCCACTTTTTTACTTCGTTCAATCCTGCAGATTGAGCGTTTAAGATCCACTTACCACCATTATTTGCATTGGCATTTGTAGAACCTGAATTTACATTTACATAAGCTGCAACGTGTACGTTAGACATATCTCCA
>CALJNC010000008.1 GCA_937981995.1 uncultured Chitinophagaceae bacterium | reverse complement strand
CTTGTGCCATGTGTTATATGCTGCAACCTCCATTGGGTCACCATCGTGTACTGCAATTCCTATTACTGTATTAGGATTAGCCGCAATTGCGTCATCCATTATTTTAGCACCTTCTGGGCACCATCCACACCATTCTCCCGTGTTTTCTTCTAAAACTACTTTTTGAGTAAAAGAAGCAGGTACTTCACCTACTGGTAAGCTTGGTTCTGGGTCAGTTCCTGGGTCGGTACCCGGATCTACTGTTCCTCCTGGTACGTAAAATGGATTTTGTCCACCTTGGTTTGGAGCTTCTTTAGTACATGAACCTAATCCTAAAACGATTGAGGCTACTAGAAATAATGATAATACTTTTTTCATTTTTATAATTTTATTTTTTTTGAGGACTTTCACTTGATTTAGCAAACAAAAGGTCCCGAATACCTTCTAAGTCGTATTATCATTCGTTACCCCCTATCAATAAGTGATTTTTTTTAATAAAAAGAGCAGCAACTAATAAAACGTAGATACAGTAAGGCTTGTATCAGATGAAAAGCCTGAAAAATTACCAATACCTCCCGTAATATTATTATGGATTATCACTGGTTCGGTCAGGGGAATGCTTTTTGTCCTGTGATATTGGCTTGTATTGTAGTAAAAATCAAAATAACTAGCACTTACGGAGCGTACAATAACTCTTGATTCCAAAAAGGAATTATTAGAATTTGGCTGTTCATTTTCGGTTGCAAAACGTATTGCTTTCATTTGATTAGAAAACTGTTCGTTATCTAATAGTATACCATTTAAATTTCCTCCGGCACGTAAGCTAAATGGTTGCGAAGGAGAGGGTATAAATCCAGTAGGATCATTCTCAGGAGTAACTATTTTATATAACCACGGGTTATAAGTAAATGTAGTATCATTTAAATTTACTTGATATTCCACCCATCGTTGTTGCAAAAGCAAATGAAAATATTGCTTTTCAAATGTGGCTTGTTTTAGATTTAAACTAAAATTTAGATCTTGCTTCGTTGTATCAGATAAAGCAGGTCCAAGAAAATTTGCAGCAACGCCGCTTCCGCTAGGAATTATATCTGATGAAGTAATTGTATTGCCATCAACTTCTATCGATATGGAATATTTTTTAAGCTTGGTAAAGCTTTTAAATGTGCTGAGATAAGTGCCAAATTTTTGCCCTGCTGCTGGTGCATAATAATTTAGCTCTTCAACAAAAATATCATTTTCAAATAATAAAATGGTTGCCGTACTAATATTGAAAGCATCAGCGGTATCATTTAAATTTTTGCTTTTGCTTAGTTCAATATGGCAAGGCTCATTGCTAGCAAATAAACCATTGACTACATAACGCGCATCTTCAAAAGGTACATTTAAAAATCGTTGTTTTTCGCAGGAGCAAAAAGCAATTACTAAAAGCAAAAACAATATGTATCTACTTTTCATTCCCACGTAATAAAATTTTATATGTAAAGGTTGGAATAATAGGGAAGAGAGCATTCTCTTTATACTCTTCAAAAAGTTTGTCTTCAAACACTTTTAACTGACGCGAAATATAAACGGAATTAAAACGATTATAAATATTGTAAATATTAAAATGAAAAGAGTGTTGCCCCCACTTAGTAGGAATAGAATAATTAATATTAAGGTCCCAACGATGATAGTCTGGTAATCGTGAATTATTTCTGGCACCAAAGTATACATTTTGAGCAGGGTTACTTCCTTGCTGTACTCCAATCTCATACCGTCCCGTAGGGATACTAAAAGGCACACCACTTGAGTAAACCCAGCTACTGCTTATGCTTAACCGTGGGCTAAACGTATGCATTAGCGTCAAAGATCCATCGTGCCTGCTATCATACATATAAGGATATTCATCACCATTATTTATATCCTCAAACTGTCTTGTACTTTTTGATAAAGTATACGCAAGCCATCCTGTTGTTTTTCCTTTTTTCTTTCTTGCTAAAAATTCAACACCTTGAGATAAGCCACTACCCGTGGTTATTTTTTCTATTGCAGCAATTGAGTTTTGCGTAAGAGATGCACCTTCTTTATACGCTATAATTTGGCGTAACTTTTTATGATACCCTTCTGCTTGAAATGTCCAATTTTTATGTGGCGAATAGTTTACTCTTGCTGTAAATTGCCTACTACGTTGTGGCTTAATATTTTCGGTGGGCAATATCCATAAATCAGTAGGTGCTCCACCTATATTAGAGTTAGTGAGCAAGTGAAGAAATTGCGCCATTTGGGCATAGGATCCACCCACACTCCACCTATTACTTATATTATGGTTAGCAGCTAAGCGTGGTTGAAGCGAGTTATATGTCATGCCATTTACATTGTATAAAGTAGCTCGTAGCCCAGCATCTACTTGCAATTTTTTCCATTGCCACTCATCTTCAATATAAGCGTTTAGCTCATTTGCTTCTATATTTTCTGTGCTGCTTTGCGTGCTGTCAATATTTTGGGCTACTCGTCTAAAACTATTTTCAGGTTTAAATAAATGATTGGTTCCTTCAATACCAAAACGAATGGTATGGTTCTTATTCATAAAATAATTCAAATCAGCTTTGAGTATTTTATCATTGATCTCGGCCTGCTGGTCAAACTGAAAAACATCGGGTACATTATATACTATACTATTTTCTAAAAATGTTTTGGTTTGATATTTTGAGTAGGCTAGTGTTACATTAGTAATTAGTTTCCGGCTGAATAATTTTTGCCATTTGCCTGATACAATTTGATTACTAAAGTTTAATTGATTGTCATAAACTGATCGCCATTGAAAGGTACTATCTCTTGAAATATCTTGTCTGTTATAACTGTCCGATCCGTTATAAAAACTTAAATACACCCTGTTGCTTTCATTTAATTTATAATTCAATTTGGCATTTACATCATAAAAATTAAAGCGTGAAATACTGCTATCTCTTCCGTAAAACGTCTCAGTCGTACGCCAATTATTTAAGTACAAATCGGTAAAGCTTCTACGGTAACTCATTATAAATGATCCCTTATCTTTTTTGATAGGACCTTGTATCAAAAATTTTGAAACCAATGGATTTAATGAAACGCTTACACTGTTTCTTTTAATGTTTCCATTTTTCATATTAATATTTAAAACGGAAGATAAACGTCCGCCATAGCGAGCTTTAAAACCGCCTTTGCTAAGCTCTACTTTATTTAAAATATCAGAATTAAAAATTGATAAAAACCCAAAAAGATGCGTGGGTTTGTAAATTGGAATACCATCTAACAGCACTAAGTTTTCTTCCGGTGCGCCACCTCTTACAAATAATCCGCTAGCATTTTCTGTGCCGCTTTTTATCCCTGGCATAAGTTGCATTGTACGTATCACATCTGCCTCGCCACCAATAGAGGTTAAGGCATTTATAGCCGCAGACTGTAATGTAATATTATCAGACACATCGTACCCTTCTTTTTTTTCAGTAATGATTACAGGTTTCAAGTTATTTTTCCTCTGCAGCTCAACAGTTAATTTTTGACTTGCCCTTATCGTTTTTTTAAAACTTCTTTTTTTAAATCCGATATAAGAAACTACAAAATTGTTTTCACCTTGCGGAGTGGCCAAACTAAAAAAACCATTATCATCAGTACGTGCTCCAACTTTTTTAGTTGCATTAAAAATGGTAGCTCCTATGAGCGGCTCACCACTTAAACTGTCTAAAATAAATCCACTTAGAATAAGCTTCTCCGTGACGATTAATTTCCTCTTGAATAAGAGGACTTTATTATTTTTGATTGTAAAAGCTATATTGGAATTTTTGAATAAACTGCTAAGCGCAGCTGACAAGGGAGCATCTACAATCTTTACTTTAACCACTTGCCCGTCTACCAAACTATTTTTATAGGCAAACGAAATATTATACTCCTGCTCTAATTTATTTAAAACTGTTTTAAGGTTTGTATTGTTTGCGCTTATACTTACGATTTGATTCGCACTAGTTTGCGCAGCTACTTGTAAATTAAAAAACAGGAAAAGTAAGAGAACGCAATACTTCATTCACTTTCAAAAATACCTAATTTGAATTTCCTCCCTTCAAAATATAACTAGAAGCTTCTGTTTGAGTTACATCTACATCAAATGTAATTTTTAATTCATTTAAGAAATCATCAAGGGTGCTATCATGTAAGGTTGTAGAGTATTTTGATTCTAAGAGATCTTTATTTTCTAGCTTAATTGAAACATCGTAGCTGTATTCTATTTGCTCTAGTATTTCTCCTAGTGGTTGATTTGTAAAAGTCATTTTACGTGCAGGAATTTCAATCCCCGCATTTTCTAAGGCAAAAGAAGTGACAGCTATACTACTAGCACCATATGTGTAGGTTGCTTTTTTCTTTCGGGTAAGTATGCTTTGCGCTTCAGCGCCTAGCTCGTTACCTGTAACACGTACCTTACCAGTTATACATTGCACAGTAAACAAATTTTCTTGTCTAGTGTCCACCGTAAAAGAAGTTCCTAATACTTCTACCGTGCCATATTCAGTACTAATTTCAAAAGATCGGGTGCTCTCATGCTCAATATCAAAATAGGCAAACCCTTCCATGGATACATTGCGTTCGTTTGCTGCAAACTCCTTAGGATAGGTAATAGCACATGGTCCTACTAAATAAGCCATTGAACCATCGCTAAACGTTAGCGTGTCTTTCTCGTTAGATTGTAATACAAGCTTGATAGTATCCGCACTATTTGCTGCATTAAAGAAATAATTCACTCCAAAAACTAAAACTAATAAGGCAACCGATGCAGCAGCTGCATAAGCCAACTTAAATCTCGGTTTTTGTTGCTTTGCCTCAATCTCATCTTTTATAAGATTCCACGCTTGCTCGCTATTTGGATTGTAGGCTAACTTTTTATCTTCCAAAGAAGATAAACCCTGCCACATTTGAGCATATTGCTCGTAAGCAACAGCATTCTCAGGCAAAGCAAGCCACTTGTTTAGTTGCGCAGCTTCTTCTGAAGCAAGCGTTCCCTCAAGTTTCTTTTGTATAAATCCTATTATTTTTTCTTCCTCAATCATTCTGTTACTGGGTTTCTCCCAATTTCCTGTTTCCTCAAGCCATTAGTCGCTCATTTGTTCTTTACCCCCTATCTAAAGTATCAAAAACACATTTTTTCATAAGTTTAAGTGCCTTGGTCATTTGATTTTCTATGGTCTTAATAGAAATATCTAGCTCCTCGGCAATTTTTTTGCGTGGATATTGTGAAAATCTACTCAAAGAAAATATCAAACGACAACGCTCTGGTAACTTATCCAAGCACATCAATATTTTCTGTTCCGTTTCTGAATAGTGTATTTTTTCCTCTGCACTACTTCCACTACTAACTACTTCTAGGCTGTAATCCAAATTACCAATATTGGGTTGCCGCTCTTTTTTTCGGTAAAAATCATATGACTTATTAGTAGCTGCTCGGTACAAATAGGCTTTGAGCGAAGTGGTAATTTCAATTGTTTCTTTATTTTTCCAAAAAGATACAAAAATATCATTGGCAAGCTCTTCGCTTAACTGAGGTCTACTTGTAAGTTTATAAATATGACGCGTAAGTAAAGGATGCATAATATCAAATAGCTCCTTAAAGGCCTTGACATTTCCATTTTTAATAGGCACAATAAACTGATTACAATCAGATGCTTCCACCGCGTAAATGTAAGGTCAATGATTTTATAAAAAAATACGATGTAGAAAAAAAATTACCTTCTGCGCTTTCCACTAAACTCCATAGCTTCGCCTTTGCCAAAACCGTAACTAAAACCAAGTGTCATGAATCTTCCACGATAATTTCGGCTATAAATATAAAAGTCTGATTGGTTGGTTTCTGTAATTCGAATGCGAGAAGCAAAAATATCACGCATACTAAAATTGAGTACACCGCGTTTTTTAAATACTTTTTTTCGCAAGCCCATATCAGCAAATGCTTGCCTCGCCCGCGAGCCTTGTATGGTTTGAAAACCCGATTCATATCTACCCGTAATTTCAAAATCTATCTCTTTGGGCAACTTCCATTTTGTAGTTGCTTTGGCTGTAAATCGGTCTGCCGAAAAATCAAAATTTTGTGATGCAAAAGTTCCTATTCTATTAAAATAATTATAATTAAATTCTCCTATCAATTTAACTTTTTTGTTCGGTTCATACTCTGAATTAAACTCAACACCGGTTGCATAATTTTTTCCAATATTCTCGGGTCGGGTAGTGGCTATATTATTTTCAAAAAAAGATATACGCTCAATTACTTCACTCGTTATTCTATGATACACATTTAAATTTAAGGTTGCTTTTTTTAAGATATAAATACCCGCTACCTCATATGAATTTGTAAACTCGGGCAGCAAATTAGGATTGCCTGCACGGATACTAAAATTGTTTCTGATATTAAAAAAAGGATTTAAATCCCATAAGCGCGGGCGATAAATACGGCGCGAATAACCAGCTTGTACAGAAAATACTTGACTCAACTTGTAAGAAGTATGCACACTCGGAAATAGATTGGTAAAGTTTCTATCATTAGTTTCATTGGTATTTTCTAATCGAGTATTTAGGTCAGTATTTTCAGCACGCAAACCAAGCTTCAATCCAAACTTATCTTTTTCATAAGCACCCGTAGCATATATACCCAGTACGTTTTGCTGGTAGCTAAAAATATTGGTTAAGCCATTATCTACTACCCATTCATTACTTACTAAATCACTTACTTCATAATCATTACTTACGTCTTGACTTTGATATTGTGCACCTGTTTCTACCGTAAAATATTTTTTTATTGGCTTGGTATAATCAATATTAAATGTGTATTTGGCTTCTTTAAAATTAGTGCGTGTACGTTGATCAAGTGAATTTTCTAAACCACTCACCGTACGATTTTCAAATTCAGAACTTTGGTCCTTACCAAAAAAATTACCCATCGCACTAAACAATAATGTGTGCTCTTTATGATCCTTAAAATCTCTTTTATATTGCAACTCGTATTGATATTTTGGATTGAGTGCTTCAGTTTCTTCTGTTCTATTCCACTCCGATACAATTGAACCACTACTATCCCTTTGTATAAAATTATACTCAGATGGTTGCAGCTCATCTTCTAATGCTACACTACCCGAAAGGGTAAGCACATTACTTTTATTTATATAATAATCCGTACCTAGTATAAAGTTGTAAAATTTTTCATTACGGTATTCTTTACCTTCAGTTTCTATAGTTTTACCAGTGATTAAATCTCTATTAATCGTAGAACCATAACGTGGCAATGCTCGGTAACCTGCACCTAGTTGACTGAATAAATTAAACTTCTCAGTACGACGATTCAAGCTCAAACCAAAACTATGATTTTGCGGCCAACCCAAATTTAAACTTGCCGAACCATTTAGCCCTTTGCGTTTTTCTTTTTTTAATACAATATTTATGATACCCGCACTACCTTCCGCTTCATACTTAGCTGATGGGTTTGTAATCACTTCAACCTTTTCTATCATATCAGCTGTAATCGTACCCAGGGCATTACCTGATTCGCTTGCTATAACAGATGGTTTCCCATTAATTAAAATTTGTACCCCTGTGCTCCCGCGCAGTGCAATTTCACCTTCAATATTTACATTTACGGCAGGCACATTATTTAATACTTCCAAAGCACTTGCTCCACTGCTGCTTAAATCGTGTCCTACATTAAACACTCTTTTATCAAGTTTAAATTCAGTTGTTGATTTTTCAGCTTGTACAATAACTGCTTTGAGTTCTTTTTGTTCGCGTGCAACTAATATTTGACCAAGGTTTGACTTCAAATTAGTTACAATTTTTTTTTCGTAACCCACACTTGTAATTTGCAAATAAGACTTTGAGGGATCTGCTACAACTTTAAAACTTCCTTTTAAATCCGTTTTCGTTCCTGTCACTACTTTTTTAGTATCCTTATCAAAAACAGAAACCGTAGCAAAAGGAACTATTTTCTTAGTGATATTATTTACCACTTTCCCTTTTATTTCTAATTCTTGCGCATGCAAGTTTGTAATTGATAATATCAAATAGAAAAATGTAAGAAGTCCGATAGGCAGTTTCATGCTTAGCTAATGTAATAGTTGGAATTTGCAGGCCAAAGATATTCTCTTTGACTAAGAATTTTTCTATACTGCATTTATGATTTTATTTGGCCGTCTAGTAGTTCTTAAAAATAAACGAATAGGAGACCTTGTGGCTAATACCATTGTAACAAAAACAGAATAAAGTAAAAATGGCTAGATAGGCTTTCAACAATACCACCCATACCAAATAACAACCACTTACGTTAATACTTTCAGTCACTTAATTTTATGCAAGCCATTGGGTGTAAAT
>CALJNC010000007.1 GCA_937981995.1 uncultured Chitinophagaceae bacterium | reverse complement strand
CACCTATGAGTACAAAGTCTGCGTGTTTTATTTTATTTGCCATGAAGCTTAAAGATAAAACCTTAGGCGTTCATGAGTTTTGTTTGAGCCACTAACTTAAGCAACTTTCTTATCGACCGTAGGGAGAATGGGCTCGAACGTTTAGTATATGAAAAGTAGGCGATTTCAAAGTACTGAACTTTCGGTTAATTACAAAGTTTGAAACGAGCCAAAAGCATTGATTTTACTACTGTTTCGCCTATTTTTTATATACATTGTTAGCACCTTTATTTTATTATATTCAATTGCTTCAAAGCTTTAAAAGTCAGTTCTTTTCTAATCATTGGAAACATATCCATATTAAATCTTTGATTTGGTTCTATATTGGTTGCGAAGAAATATGTGTTTTCTTTTATTTCGACAAACCCAACAAACCAGCCATTGTTATTACCATCTCTTATTGACCAACCTGTTTTTCCGCTGAGTTTATAAGTTTCGTCTTCTTCTATGACTATCATTCTTTTCATTATCGTTTCTGTACGTTGAGATATTGGCAATTCAGAATTATAAAATCTCTTCAGAAACTCTATTTGTTGGTATTGATTAATTTGCGATTCTCCTTCAAGCCAAAACAAGTCAATATTTGTCGAATCAACTTTCATTTTACCATAGTCAAATTTGTCCAAATATTTATTCATCCGATTTACACCAATTTTTCTTGCCACCTCTTGATAGCAAGGCACACAGGAATAATGAAAAGCGTCCTTAAAAATCAAATCTTGTTCCCAAATTTTTAATCTTCTTTCTTCTCCGTTCCACTTAAAAAGAGTGCTGTCACTTTGTACTACTCCTGTTTCTAAAGCAATAATAGAATTCGTTATTTTATATGTTGAAGCTGGTAAATTCCCTTTTTTTGCCCAATTAAAATTGTTTGAATAGTACTTATCATCTTTTAAATCATAGATTAGAATTGAACCTTTAACATCTGACGAGTCAATCAAGGTTTGAAATTCTGATACAACAATTTCACGTTCAATTTCAGGACTCTGATTATTGTCAGAATTAGTCTTCTTATTTGTGCAAGAAAACACTAAAATTATTATTGATAGTATATAGATTTTTTTCATTTCTTATATTGGTGCTAACATCTGTGTACACGTATGTCGTATATATCTACTTAGTGCGTAATACAGATTATTCTTTCTCAAATTTATGTTTTTTCATTAGTATATCCAAAGGGCTCTCCACACTCTTGTTATTAATATTCAGCACATGGGTATATATTTCGGTGGTTTTAGAGCTCGTATGTCCTAATGCTTTTTGTATATAGCGCAGGTTGGTGCCAGCCTGCATAAGATGTGTGGCAAAGCTATGGCGCAAAGTATGTGGCGTAGCCCAAGCATTGCAACCACTCTCTTGCACCGCTTTTCTAAATATATTCTGTACGCTTTTGGCGCTATATTTACCGCCAGTTTGTCCTTCAAACAACCAATAACTGGGTTTGTACTCTCGGTAATAAGTTCTAAGCAAATCGAGCAAAACGGGCGACAATACTGTCTGCCGATCTTTCTTGCCCTTTGCTCCTTTTATATTAATGTAGCCGTCGTCTGATCGTATATCTTGCGTACGTAGGTTTAATAGTTCGCCCAAGCGCAAGCCAGCGCTATATAGGGTATATAATATGGTTTTATGTTTCAGATTACTGGGTTGATTTATCAATCGCATGACCTCTGCTTCACTCAGCACATTGGGGAGTGTCTCCGATTTTTTAGGTCTTTTTATATTGTATTTCGTGCGGTCTTTGCCTAGCGTATGCTCATAGTAGCTTTTAATGGCATTGATAATTTGGTTTTGCTTTTGCTCGCTAATACGATATGTTTTTATCTGCTCATAAACGTAGTCTTCAATCTCGGCTTTGCTTATTTTGGCTAAAGTTTTGTTCTCAAAATGAGTAAAATAGTGGGCTAAGCAACTTTGGTAGGAATTTATAGTATGTTGGCTCATGCCTTTAAGCGTAAGTGTTTTTAAATTGGCCAACAGTGCATCTTGTGCCTTGCTACTCAAAGCAATTTTTTTCTTTGCTATAGCTTTGGTTGCTTGTTGTACTTGATATTTCCCTGCAAATATTTTTTGAAGTAGCACCTTATTCTCTACCGTGTTTATTATACTCCACAACTTTTGATTGGGATGGTAAAACGACCCATCTAACTTTTTAAAAGCTTCTCGTTCTGGCTGCATGGCATAGGGTATATACAGCTTTATTCTGCTCGCTTTGGGTGGCGCGCTCATAATCGTTATCCTGTCTTTTGGCAAGCGTGTATGTGATAGCGTTTGTTGCATCCTTGGTAAATAAAGTACTAAAAATCGATAAAATAAAATTTGACTAAATGTTTATTCATCATTAACCGTTACTAACGGATAAGCTATATTTGTTGCCAATACTGACTCTTGGATATAAAAAAGTGTAAAATATGTAAAAACGAGATGGAGGGTAGAAAGGATAAACTTTTTTGCTCGGTAGCTTGTAAAAACTATTATCACATTCATTTGCGCTTTGCTTCGCGCAAATCTGCTATTAGAATAAATGAATACCTAAAACGAAATCACGGTATCTTGCTAGAGTTTATTGGGAAGAATAAAACACAAGTAAAAGTGTATAGAAACGCAATGGCGGATAAAAAGTTTCGATTCAAATATCATACGCATACTCATATAAATAGTAAGGGCAAAACCTTCTATTATATTTATGATTTAGCTTGGATGGAATTTTCTGATGATGAAATATTAATCGTGCGTAAGCGATAGCATTACTTCTCGTCCAACAACTCAATCACCTTCTCAATCGGTCGGCCAATAACGGCTTTGTTTCCTTTCACTATTATGGGACGTTCTATTAATTTAGGATAGTTAACCATGGCATCAATCCACTCAGTTTCTGAAAGTTCTTTGCCTTTAAAATTTTCTTTGTAGTCAGCCTCGCCTTTTCTGATGAGTGCGCTGGCTGGGATGTTTAGTTTTTTGAGTAGGGCTGTCAATTCTTTTTTCGTCAAAGGATTTTTGAGGTACTCAACAGTTTCAAATTCTAACCCTTTTTCTACTAACAAATTATAACTGTCTCGGCTCTTGGAGCAACGGCTGTTGTGATAAATTTTCATACTAATTTTTTAATGCAGTGCTTATTAAATCTTCTAAATGTTTGGCAGTAGTGTATCCGCGGCTAAGAACCCTCACCTCGCCATTTACCTCTAGCAGTACAGAAGGGAAGCCCCGCACACCAAGTGTTCCAGCTCTTTCAAAATCTTTTTTGACCAGTTCTTTATATTCTGCTGAGTTAAACTTGGCGGTAAAGTCGTCTTTGTCCAATCCTAATTTTGCAAGTATGGGATAGTAGCTTGTCACTTCGCCTAAATTTTTATTCTCGTAGTAAAATGCTTTTTGAACGGAGTGAAAAAACTCAAACTCTTTAGCAGCATTCATGTGCCTTACTACCACTATTGCACGGCATGCGGGTTCAGTATCATAGTTTAAATCCGCACGATCTAAAATATCATAAGTAAAAGGCTGTTGCGTACGTTTATTTACTTCTTGCCAATGCTCTGTGAGGAAATCTTTCATTTCACTTATGGGTGTTTGATTGTAAGGGCGCAGTCCCCCGCTTACTAATTCAATACTTATTTCGCCTTTATACTTTTCTACGATTTGATCTAATTGTGGAGCAAAGCCATAGCACCATGAGCACATAGGGTCGCCTACATAAATTAGTTTGTTTTGTCCGTTCATTGAAATTGCTATTAGTAAGCAAATAAAGATAGAGGTGATTTTTCGTTTCATTGAATATTTAAATTAATAATCAGCTAGCCTCTATTCATCACAGAGCCAAGATGCTTAAAGATAATTAAATATTGTGTTTATTAATTCATAGCTGGGAGCGTCTTTATAGCAAGTAACGCAATTAGAAAACATAATCATACAATCAATAAAATCAGTGAGCATGTGCAGGAGTAGGCCAATGCCTATGAGGCGAAATGGTTTTTTGAAAAACAGTAGGAAGATGTATAACGCCATAGCGTAATAGGTATGTAAAAAATGAAATTGAATACTGCATCTATCTACTTGAAAAATAGGGGTAGCCAATAAGTGATCCAAATCAACCAGCATAGTAGCTAAAAAAATGAAGTAAACATTTTTCCATTCTTTTTTGAAAAAAATAAATGAAATAATGCCTGGTAAAAGAAGGTGTAACGAATAATGTAAAAGGGTTTGCATTTTGAGTTTAGCTCAAACTTGGCTCCACCCAAGCATCGTTTTCTTTAATCAAATTAATCAATTCATCCACAGCTACATCGCTAGGGATAGAACGTTTTACCACTTCTTGACCTTTGTATAAAGTAATTTTGCCTACGCCGCTTCCTACGTAACCAAAGTCAGCATCGGCCATTTCGCCAGGGCCATTTACAATGCAACCCATGATGCCAATTTTTACCCCTTTAAGATGGTTGGTACGCGCTCGAATTTTGGCAGTAGTTTCTTGCAGGTCAAACAAGGTACGTCCGCAGCTTGGGCAGGAAATATATTCTGTTTTCGAAATGCGTACACGCGTAGCTTGTAAAATACCAAAAGTGTTTTGATTGGCATGTTCAACATCTTTCAATGTTTTATCTAATGAATAATCAACCCCTAATATTAATCCATCGCCAAAACCATCTAATAATAAGGCGCCGGCTTCGGTAGCATAATGGATTAAATGTTGGTCATCGTTTTCGCCTTTAGAGTTGATAATAAAAATAACAGGTTTGTCTATTTTATGTTCAACTAAATGTAGCATTTGCGCACGCAATTGTTTCATGGATAATTCTTCCGCGCTATACATAACCAGTACAACGCTAGGGTCTTTTTTTATTGCATCTACAAAATTAGCATCTAAGCTTTCATGCGCACCAAGGTCAACAAAGTTTAATGTGTCAGATTTTTCGTCACTAAGATATTGCGAGCGCGTGAGGTAGGGAAATACTTTTGTTTTATCACTTGCCTCTTTCCATACACCATGCCAAGTAATTACTCGTAGTGTACCGGGTAGTTTAAAATCGGGTACTTCTTCTATAAATAAATAATCAGCCGCAAAATCACTTACATTCCATTTGTCATCTGCCGCATTGTAAGTATAACCAATGGATTGTAAACTTTCGGGTGTTGTATTTTTTATTTTTCCAAAGTCGCCTACTACTACAGGTACTTGTGTGCCTCCAATGTTTTGCACAGCGGTTGTTTTTCTTCGGCGGTAGTTGAAAGGGTCGTAGTTAGACACCCCCCCTAGCCCCCTCTCAAGAGGGGGAACAGCGCTTTGTTTGGGATGATTGATGGGTAGTTTTGATAATGGATTGATTCCTTTTATTACGCTTAGGTTGTTCTGTTCAAAAGCGCTTGCGTATTGTTCGATTTTTTCAATTACAACATGCATTTTTGTTTCCACCTCGGCATTGCTAAAGCGAATTACATTGAGTTTTAGGTCATTTAATATTCCTTCTCGGCTTGCATCGTATGCTTTATTTTCTTCATTATCATGAATACTTCCGTCAATTTCTAATACCAATTGCAATTTCTGACAGAAAAAATCTACAATGAATTCATTTAGTGGTTTTTGTCTATGAAAATCATATCCCTTTAACTTTTTTCCTTTTAACTTCTGCCATAATAAATGTTCTTGGTCCGTAGGGTTGTTTCGCAGCTCGGTTGCTTTTTCTTTAAGGTTTTTATTATACGGTATGATATTATTCTTCCAGTTTAAAAGGTTCTCTTGCGCTTCTTCCCCTCTTGAGAGGGGATTGAGGGGTGTGTCTGTAGTACACTCATTTATTAAATCTCTACACACTGGTAATTCAAATTCAGGATCTTCTGTAAGCGAAACGCGTATGGTATCACCTAAGCCATCTTTAAGTAGTGTGCCTATTCCTACTGCGCTTTTTATTCGTCCGTCCTCTCCGTCTCCAGCCTCGGTTACACCTAAATGTAGCGGATAACATTCGCCAAATTCTTCATTCATTTTTTGTACAAGTAAGCGATAGGCTTGCACCATTACTTGCGTGTTGGAGCTTTTCATGCTCAATACGATATTATGATAATTTTCGCTGCGGGCTATGCGCAAAAACTCTAGTGCACTTTCTACCATACCTATAGCGGTATCGCCAAAGCGGCTCATGATACGATCGCTCAAGGAGCCATGATTTGTACCTATACGCATAGCCGTGCCATGTTCTTTACATATGCTTACAAGGGGAATAAATTTTTCACGTATACGATCTAGTTCTTCTTGGTAAGAGGCATCGGTGTATTCATGCGTTTCAAATTTCTTTTTATCGGCATAGTTGCCAGGATTTACTCTTACTTTTTCTACAATTTTGGCTGCAATTTCTGCGGCATTGGGTGTAAAATGAATGTCGGCAACTAAAGGAGTATCATAACCAGCTGCCCGTATGCCGTCTTTGATAGCCTTTAAATTATGGGCTTCTTTTTTTGAAGGAGCCGTAATTCGTACCAATTGTGCCCCAGCCTTAATACAACGGATACTTTCTGCGATGGTAGCATCCGTGTCCATGGTATCGGCCGTGGTCATGGTTTGAATGGCAATTGGGTGATTATTTCCAATTTTCAGTCCACCAATCTGTACTTCTTTGGTTTTGAGTCGCTTATATTTGCTTAGACTTTCGCAGAAAAGTTGCATGTTACAAATGTATAGCCTGCAGAGGCTTTTTGATTTATTATAAAGTATAAATCCATGTTGTCTTTTTTGCCTTGAAATTGATTATTGATGAAACAGTTTGCTAAATCTATTTTGCTCCTAAGCCTTGTAAGCCTTACGGCTAAGTATGTTGTTGCTCAAAAAACCTATACAGTGAATGTAGGAAATGAGCGTTTATTAGTTTTTTGTGACTCTTTGAATTATAAAATTTCAAAGGCCAAAAACTTTAACGAAGCCGATGAATCGTTTTTGGTGCCAATGGGCCGTAAAATTGATAGTATAAGAAATCGGGCTATTGAACGACGTAAGTTTATTAAAGAGTTAAAAGCCGTAAATGCATCTACTTTGCCTACCAGGTTAAAATCATTAAAATACAATGCCTTAAACGCTAGAATTAAAAGAGAGAATATACCACTAGCTGATGATATTGCTTATAGTAATATGCTAGATAGAATTTTAAACCTTACTGATAAGTTTAGAAAAAACAAGAAGGTTTATTATGCCAGCGGTAAGTATGAGATACCCAATAACTTAAAACCTAAGGCTAAGGAAATTTTCTCACCCGTAGCAGATGCACTCATTCGCATCTCAAATATTTATAAGGAGGTGCCGTTTGAAGCGGTAATAAAAACTACAGGATACTCCGACAGTGGGCCAGTTAATAAACAAGGAGCATTGTATAAGGAGATGTCTCAACGTTTAAAATCAAACGAATTAACGAGTGAGGAAATAAATACCTATCTCTCGTATTTGCGTTCATACGATGTATCTATTTTACTTGAAGAGCTTATGGCAGATAAAAGTAAATATTTAATTGAGCCTAGTCATTTAAATGTAACGTATGACAAAGTAAGTTTGGGCGCAGAATCCCAAAGTCAATCAAGTGAAAATATACCTGAGCGTAAAAGAAGAACAGTTTATGTTTATTGGCATATTTTGCCAAAACTCTAACATGTTTATCCTCTTATAATAAGTATATTTATGTTTGTGCAATATGCCCGCAGTATATTATTCTTTTTTGCTTTGCTTTTTGTAAGTAGTCAAGTAGCGGCGCAAAAAATGTATCGAAGCCCAGATGTAGATTTAAGCAGCGATATGCCAGTCATAAAAATTATTGGTACTATTGAAAATAAACTAGCGTGCTTTGTAGAAGAGTACGATGGCTATAAAATACTATGGTACGATAGTGCTATGAGGAAATGGGGTAGTTCCGAACTTGACTTTTTAGATAGAACCACAACAGATATTCGGGTACTAGCTGGTAATAAGGGCGTATACGTATATCATCAGAAACGAAATAAAAAGTCACGCGTGCTATATGTTTCTGAGGTACTGCCTATCCATAAGGATACCATTAAACCTATGCCCATAGATTCAGTAGGTTTAGTAACTGTACGAGATCGAAGTAGGATTGCATTATTCGAAACGAATAAAGAGAATGTGATGGCGTATGCCATTTCGGAATATGATATTACCAATAGGAAGTTTTCCTATGCTGTTAAAACAATTCAAGGCGATAAAGGAACTGCTGAGTTATTAAAAGGAGAATTTGCAGCAGCAATTTATAATAGAATACAAAAGGTACATTTAACTGAAGCTAATGGTGCCTATGTGTTTTTTGGAGCTCCGGCAAATGGACCTAGTACTTATCAAAGAATTATGGTGGCCCATAAACCTTCGGCATATGAAGAAGTTGGTTATAGTGAATTAAATTTGAACGAGAATATTTCAAATCCAATTTTTAAATTTGATGCCTCTACAAATCAAATGAGGGTGGGTGCAACCTTGGTTTCAAATAGACCTAACTCTAATAACTCATTATGGCAAGGTGTCTATAATTTGAGTTCTAAGCAATGGGCTGATGAAGTAATTGCTAAAAATAAAGTAGGTGACGGCCGTTTAAATTTGTTCCGTACCAAGCTTAGAAATTTTATTCCTAAAGTTGATGGTGGTGCTATCTTTTTTCTTGAGAAAAGTTTTGAAGAAATCCAAACAAGAAGCCGGTCCATGGCTATGATGCCATCGGGTATGATTTTTGGAGGAGGTTCGTATAATATTAGCGTGTTTCATAATGATGAAGTAACGGCTATTAGTACAAATAATGAAGGTGCCATAGAGTGGCAAAAACAAGTTCAAAAATCACAGGAGTCTTCTACTTTTGGTGAATTGATGCATTCTTACGCTATTTTGAAATACCCAATAGGCAATGTTTTATTGTACACCAATGTGAGCGCAGGAGAAAATAAATTTATTACTTCCTACGTTTCAAAAGATGGAGATGTACAGCAGCGTCAGTTTAGCTCATCTGTTTATGAGCGCATGGAAGATGATCAAATTTTAATCCAAAAAGCAAAGCAAATTTCAGTAAATGAGATTGTGTTTCCTGTATTAAGGAGAAAGACTATTAGTTTTGCCAAGATACAATTTTAATTGTGCTATTACTTTTCAAAAGAAACGATATAATTGGATTTGTCATTTTGGCTTTTGTAGCTTTCTTGTTGCAGATTTCTTACTTATTTAACCCGCCTACTTTAAGTGAGTTGGGTAATTTTTATACTAATAGTTTTGGGACTTTTAATTGGTTACGAGATTTTTATGCAGCTGCACCTCGTTTGTATATTTTAGTGAGTACCATTTTTTGGTTTGGGTTTAGTATTTATTTTAAGAAAGTCTTGATTAGTTTGCATTTAGTAGCACATAGAGATTTTGTGCCTTCTATTGCGGTGCTCATTGTTGTTTCAAGTTTGCCCATATTTTTTGTAATGTCGGTGGCTAGCTGGGCAGCTGTTATTCTTTTTGTTGCCTTAGGCATGATGTTAGGCACGCCATATAATAAAACGGCTCGATCAAGATATTTTTTTATAGGAAGTTTGGTAGGCCTTGCAGCCACATTATACTGGCCGTATGTTTGGATTTTTCTAGCTGTGCTTATCGTTTTATTAAGTATGCGCATTTTTGTGTTACAAGAAATTATAGCACTATGTATAGGTTTATTTTTTCCGGCTTATTTGATTTGGGCTTTGCATTATGTATTTACGGGTATCGTTTTTACATGGTCTAGCTTAGCACTTGATTTTTCGCTGCCTGTAGCAATTCAATATATGCTAGCGTCTCAGGTGTTTCTTGTCTTTATAATTATACTTTCATTTTATGGTATCTATGTATCGCGCAAAGGAAAATCGGGGAATATGGTACAGTATATTAAAAAATGGAATGGGGTGCTTTTATTCTTTCTGGCCAGTATCTTATTGGGTTTGGGGGCTGCTATTTTTCCTTCTAATGCCTTCATTTTACCCTTGTTATCTTTTAGTATAATATTATGTTCGACTCTAATTAATAATCATAAAAAATATAATACTTTTACCTTCTATCTAGTTTTTATTGTGGTGCTTTCGCTACAATGGGTCCTACGATTTATATAATAATATTAGAAATATGAAATTTGGAGTAGTTGTTTTTCCTGGGTCTAACTGTGATCAAGATATGCATGATGCCTTAAAACATGATTTAGGCCAAGAAGTAGAAATGCTGTGGCATAAGGATCAAGATTTATCAAGCTTTACAACGGATGATTGCATTGTATTACCAGGTGGTTTTTCTTTTGGAGATTATCTGCGTTGTGGAGCAATGGCTCGTTTTAGCCCAATTATGCAAAGCGTAATTGAGTTTGCAAATAAAGGAGGCAAAGTACTTGGTGTTTGTAATGGGTTTCAGGTTTTGTGCGAAGCGCAATTACTACCTGGAGCATTGCTGGCTAATGACCATCAAAAGTTTATTTGTAAAAATGTCTTTTTGAAACCAGAGAGTAGATCTTCATTAATTACAAATAAATTAGATACTACTCAGGCTTATAAAATTCCTATAGCACATGGTGAAGGTCGTTTTTATACAGATGATGAGACTATGAAAAATTTAGTAGCCAACGATCAGATATTATTTACTTATTGCAATGAAAAAGGTACTGCAGATGGTGATATTAATCCAAATGGTTCTATCCAAAACATTGCGGGTATTACTAATAAGGCTAAAAATGTATTTGGCATGATGCCACACCCAGAGCGGGCTACCAATGATGTGTTGGGTAATATTGATGGACGAAAGTTCTTTGAAGGCATTATCAATAATTAATTTATGAAGAATTTAATTCTCTTACTTTTTATTGCAAGTAGTATCTCATGTGGTACTCAAAAAAAAGCAGCTGAAACGGTTCGTAAACAACCCAATGCTGTTTTAAATACTGCGAAGGAGAATTCAATTGCAACATGGTCTTTTAAGAAAGAAAATTCTGATAAGGCGAACCATTACCTTATTACAGCCAACTTAGTGCTAGCTAAGGATTGGCACATATTTGATTTTAAGCCAGGTGGCGATGGATTGCTTATCGCACCTGATTTTACATTTGACGATAAGGATATAACAATCATCTCAAAAAAAGCTGAAGGTAAATTAGTTACCGCTAAGCTAGATGGAATGGATGATGATGTAAGATTTTACGAAAATCAAGTAAGTTTTAAGCTACTTGTACGGTCAAATAAGAAGACTTTAAACGGCTCAGTATATTATCAACTTTGTGATCATGAAAAATGCTTAGTGCCAACAGAGGAATCATTCATTTTTTCTAATTAAATAAATAAACCATATGAAAAAAATACTTTTACTTTTTACTATTCTACTAAGTGGATTTGGAGCTTTTGCCCAAATGGCCGAGCATGCTTTTTTTAAAACCACTGTAAAAGAACTTGGTAATAACGAGGCTGAGATTAGGGTAAAAGCCACTATGGATAAAGGGTGGCATTTGTATGCTAGTCCTGCTGCTGATGATGATCCATCACTTATATCTACTGAAGTAACTATAAAAAAAACAGCCAACATAACGCCCATTGGTAAAATGAAAGCTATTGGTAAAATAATAGATGAAGATATAAAGGCCGTAGGTATTGTACATTATTATAAAGACAAGGTTGACTACGTTCAAAAAGTAAAATATAAAAAGAAGGGTAAGGTAGAAGTAGAAGTATATTATCAAACTTGTGATGATAAAGGTTGTTTGCCACCAACTACATTAAATTTTACACCTGAGGTAGGCGTTGCAGCAAAAAATAAAAAATCAGAAGCTCAACTTGCTAAAGAAGAAAAAGCAAAAAAAGATTCCCTTGAAGCAATATTTACTGCTCAAAAAAAGGAAGACTCAATTAATACAGCAAAAAAATTAGCATTAAGCAAAGAGAAAGCAAAAGATGATTCTGCTGCAAACGCAGAATTATTTACTGAAGATTCTAAAGATGCCGATACAGTAAGCAAAACAGCGGTTGCCCCAACAGGTGAGAAAACCTCAGAAGTATACGGCGAGTATGGAACCATTGTAGGAGATTGTGGCGAAGAAAAAGATGCAGGTTTAAGTATGTGGACTGCATTTTTATACGGGATATTAGGTGGTCTTGCAGCGCTTTTCTTTCCTTGTACCTTACCCATGATTCCTATGACTATTTCATTTTTCCTAAAAAGTGCAGGTGATAAAAAGCAAGGGATTAAGAATGGTATCTGGTATGGTTTTTCAATTTTCTTAGTTTACTTTTTGCTAAGTCTTCCATTCTTATTTTTAGGATGGGGCGGTAGTGCACTGCATTCTTTCTCCACCAATGTTTGGGTCAATCTGGCATTCTTTGCAGTGTTTATTGTTTTTGCATTCTCGCTGTTTGGCTTTTATGATATTAGCTTGCCAAGCTCTATGACGCAAAAAATTGATTCTAAAAGTAATGCTACAAGTTTTGGAGGAATTTTCTTTATGGCTTTGACATTAGCTATTGTATCTTTTTCATGTACAGGTCCAATCCTTGGATTAGTATTAGGAAATATTAGCAATGCTAAATTAATTACTCCAGCTATGTCTGGTTTTGGTATTGGATTAGGTGTTCCATTTGCATTGTTTGCTATGTTCCCTAATTTATTAAAAGCATTGCCTAAATCGGGTGGATGGCTTACGGTACTAAAAGCAGTATTTGGTTTTATTGAGTTAGCATTTGCACTTAAGTTTTTATCAAATGCAGATTTGGTTATGGGCTGGGGTTTACTCAAAAGAGAAACCTTCTTAGCACTATGGATTATACTTTGTGTAGTTACGGGTCTTTATCTATTAGGTAAATTCACTATCAAAAAAGGAAGCGTCGTAGTAAGCACTAGAAATATGAAAATTTTTGCTGTACTCTTTTTCTTATTGGCGGGTTACATAAGTTTAGATTTCTTTAAGGTAAACGTAAACTTACTTGGTTTTCCTCCACCTAAGTTTTATGCCTATGGTTATAGTGAGGAAGGTCATGAAGAAAAAGGTGTCCATTTTGTAAACGGAATAAAAACATATACCGATTTGGATATGGCCATGGAAGAAGCTAAAAAACAAAATAAGCCGCTAATGATTGACTTTACAGGTTGGGCTTGTGTAAATTGTAGAAAGATGGAAGAAAACGTTTGGCCAACTACCAAAGTAAGAGAGCATCTTTCGGATAATTATGTAATAGCTTCATTATACGTTGATGAGCAAATTGAATTACCTGAGGAGGAACATTTTTTATCTCCTTATCTTAAACGAGAAGCTAAAACGGTTGGTGATAAATGGTTTGATCTTTCTTTGAGAAACTTCCGCGCGGCATCGCAACCATTTTATGTATTGATTGACCCTAAAGGTCATAGGATATTAAATACGCCAAAAGCCTATACGCCTAATCCTAGTGACTATGCTAAGTTTTTGGACTGCGGATTAAAAAATTATAAGTCGCTCTATTAATCTTTAAAATACTTCATTTGATACCCTGCTTTTTAGCAGGGTATTTTTTTGTGGTATAAACTTTGCAGTATTTTTGTTGTAATCAATCTTACTTATGAAAAAGTCTAT
Organism: uncultured Chitinophagaceae bacterium; assembly: GCA_937981995.1. Lineage (GTDB taxonomy): Bacteria > Bacteroidota > Bacteroidia > Chitinophagales > Chitinophagaceae > JAGNRR01. Next base: position 73,783 of record CALJNC010000007.1, on the reverse strand, counting down.
TTATTTATTCGTTTTATTTATTTTTTGTTCGGGTGCCATTTATGCTCAACCAGGCAATACTGGTATGCGTTTTAGTCATTTTGGTGGCACTATGAGTACTTATGAAAACCCAGCATTTGGGGCTGCTAATGATACTAAATGGGAGCTACAATTGTTTAATGTGAACGAAATGATGGAGAATACAGACATTAAATTAAACTGGCGTTCGGTTATAAATGGTGATGGTTTTCAATTTAGGGATACGACTATGGCATCAAATCAGCCAGTGGTTGCACAAGATTTTTCTTTTAGAAATGTTTTAGAATTGTATGGCCCAGCCGTAATGTTTAATTATAAAAAGAAGTTTGCATTTGGAGTCAATACGCGCACGCGATTTTTCTTTCAGTTAAATGATGCCAATACGAATATAGTAGAATCAGCGTTTGACGATAATAACTTTACCTTGAATGATTATGGTCCAATACAAGAAGATTATATTAATTTGAACTTGAACTTAATGACAGATATTGGATTTACAGGAAGTGCTCAAGTATTGAAATTAAAGAAACATAAATTATTTGCCGGTGCTAGTTTGCGTTTTTATAAAGGCCAGGCCTCAGTAGATTTTACAGGAAGGAACATTGATGTAGATCCAAATAAAATTGCAAATGCTGATTCAGTAGTTGAGTTTAGTTCTGACCTAGAGTTTAATAGTAGTCTACCGTCTGATTTTGATGTACTTGCTGGTGGAAGCAATTCTTTAAATTTTGGAAGTGTGTTAAGCAATGCATTTAATAACTCTGCGGGGAGCGGTGTTGGTTTTGATATTGGAGCAGTATATCAAAGCAAGCTTTTAAATCGCAGTTTGCGGGCTTCAGTTAGTATTACAGATATTGGTAGCATTAAGTATAATAAAGGAATACGTCGAAGCGCAAGTTTTGTAGCTAATAATGTGCAAATTCCAATTGACAGTTTTGATAATTTTCCAAGTGGCTATGATTCAATAAGACAATGGGCTGCTAGTTATGGTGTAACAATAGACACGGGTAATAACGCTTATACGCAAGCCTTACCAACTAGACTCAATTTATACGGTGAGCTTCAATTGGCAAAGGGGTTTCATATTGGACTTGCTACTTCAGCTAACTTAGCAAGTACTAATAAAATTCATTCTTCTTACTCCAGTTATACTTCAATTATACCTCGATTTCAGAGCAGGATGATCGAAGCTTGGGCTCCTATTACTTATAATTACTTTAGTAGGAATGTAAAGGCTGGGTTGGGTTTTCGTTTAGCCACTTTTTACTTTGGGTCTGATGATATTTTAGGTCTTGCTCAAAGCAACGCCAAAAGTATAAATTTCTATTTAGGATTTAGATTTTCAAAAAACTATTCAAAGCGTAAAGTGAAAAAAGCGGAGGAGAAATAATCTCTTACGAAATCACCTTTTTGCCATAGTAAGATTGTAATACTTCTGGGATAGCTATTCCATTTTCAGTTTGGTTATTCTCCAGTAAGCAAGCGAGTATTCTTGGTAGTGCCAAGGACGAACCATTTAGTGAATGAACTAGTTCGGTTTTGCCTTCGGCATTCCGTGTTCTTATTTTCATACGGTTGCTTTGAAAGGTTTCAAAATTAGAGACACTGCTTACTTCCAACCAACGTTTTTGAGCTGCACTATATACTTCAAAATCAAAAGTTAGGGCTGATGCAAAACTTGTATCGCCACTACAAAGGCGTAGGATACGATAAGGGAGACCTAGATTTTTAATTAAGGTTTCTACATGTGCAACCATCTCGTTTAATACATCATATGACTGGTCATTTTTAACTAATTGCATGATTTCTACTTTATCAAATTGGTGCAAACGATTCAGTCCTCTTACATCTTTTCCATAGCTACCTGCTTCTCTTCTAAAGCAAGGAGTATAGCCCGTAAGTTTTATTGGTAGTTCTTTAGGGTCAATAATTTCGTCACGATATATATTGGTTATTGGTACCTCCGCTGTTGGGATTAAATAAAAATTGTCATCTCCAACATGATACATCTGTCCTTCCTTATCTGGTAGTTGACCCGTACCATAAGCTGAGTCTTCATTCACCATTAAAGGCAGTTGCATTTCTTGATAGCCAGCATCAGTATTATAATCCAAGAAGTATTGTATAAGTGCACGCTGATATTTAGCACCTTGGTTTTTATAAACAGGAAAACCTGCACCTGCAATTTTTACACCAAGTTCAAAATCAATTAGGTCGTATTTTTTTGCTAATTCCCAATGAGGCAATGCATCATCTGATAGTGTTGGAGCTTCATCTGTTTTTACTACTTCATTATCCTCTTCGGTTTTTCCTTTTGGTACACTTTCGTGTGGTACGTTAGGTATTTGAAGTAGGATGTCTTTTACCTCTCCTTCTAGGCGCGAAAATTCATTGCTCAACTCACCAAGGCCTTCTTCTTTTATATTTTTAACTTCATTTTTTTTAGCTTCAGCTTCTTTACGTTTGCCTTCTTTCATAAGCATTCCAATTTCTTTGGAACTCTTATTTAACCGTGCTTGCATTTCTTCGCGTTTTACTTGTACGCCTCTTTTTTGTTCATCTAAGGCAAGGAGTTTATCCAATAATTCAATCTCACCGAAAAATTTCTTTTCCAAGCCTGCAATCACAGCATCTTTCTCGTCTCTTATTTTTTGAATCTGAAGCATAACAAAATATTGAATAACAAATGTAAAGATTAACTCTTTGAGAATAATTGAATGAAGGGATAGTTTTAATTAGAAATGGTAACCAGTCCTAAATTTAAGATACATATTGGCATTATCTTTTGATCACTCCTAAACAATTCAAGATGAATACCAATAGTCCTATACATTTTTAGAATAGGATTGATAATACTCTAAGTTTATCATGCCCGAAAAAAAAAGCTTGGTAAATATTAAAAGGGTAAAATATGTATCTTATAAGACGCTAATAATTTTGGAATTGCTTACGTTTTTTATACAAGCGATAGCCGATTCTAAATTCCAAGCCAAAACGAGTATAGGACTGATTATTAATTAAGTCTGCTTTTTCCACCACGGGTTCGGGCGTTGGAGCAATGGAGTATTGTGATATATCACCTTCTATACCACCCGTAAAGTATAAGGCTAAATTAGCGCCATAGTACCACGGAGAATTACGCTGATATACAGTACCCGCCTTAAAACCAAGACCTACACCTTTAAACCTATGATAGCTATGATAAGCTGTACCAAATTGACCTCCCTCATACAAGCCTACTGTATTAAAACGCATATAATGAAAATTAACCTCGGCGTAATAATTAAAAGTTTCAACTATTTCTTCTTTAAATAAATGACGCACACCTACTGATGCCATCCACTGCTTATATTGTAATGTGCCGCTATAGGTATTTAAGGTATCAGAATTATCTTCATTATAAGAGCGGGAATTGCCTTGCAAGCCTAAAACTAAGTAAGTTCTTGGAAAAAGATAGGGCTGATAATTAAAACCAAATTCATTTAAAGGTTTAGTAGTGGATATAGTAGATCGATGCACGCTACCGATTGCAGAAAGTTGAAATTCAACTTGATTTGATTGTCCCATGCTATCAAAGTTTACTAAAATGAGTAGGACTAAACTTGTCAATAAGATTTTGTACATAAAAGGAAGTTTGAAATTCGAAGGTAGCAGAATATTTGCTAATCAATGGCATATATTTGTCAAATATGAATTTAAATCTTGAAGGGAAAACAGCCTTGGTTTGTGGTAGTACACAAGGAATTGGTTGGGCTAGTGCGCAAGCTTTTGCTGCAATGGGTGCTCGTTGTATACTTTTTTCGCGCAGTGCTGATAAATTAGCTGCTAAGGCAAAGGAATTAGGTGAAGGGCATAGTTTTATAAGTGCTGATTTTTCTAATCCAGAAGAAGTACGCACGGTAGTAAAGGACTTAGTAAGCAAAGAGCCAATTCATATCTTACTAAATAATACAGGGGGCCCTCCCGGAGGTAAAATTTCAGAAGCAGAAACGGATGCTTTTTTACTAGCTTATAATCAGCATCTTATTTGTAATCATATAATTGCTACTTCGGTTTTAGAAGGAATGAAAAAAGACCAATACGGTCGAATAGTGAATGTGATATCTACATCGGTAAAAATTCCATTGAATGGATTAGGCGTAAGTAATACCACCCGCGGTGCCGTAGCAAGCTGGTCAAAAACTATGGCAAATGAATTGGCAGAGTTTGGTATAACCGTAAATAATGTATTACCGGGTGCAACAGAAACGGGTCGTTTAAAAAGTATAATAGAAAACAAATCAAACAAGCTGGGCAAGGAATATGCAGAAGTAGAAAAAGGAATGTTGTCTGCAATCCCTATGAAGCGTTTTGGGCAACCAGAAGAAATTGCGAATATGATTGCGTTTTTAAGTTCACCTGCCGCCGCGTATATTACGGGTCAAAGTATTTGTGTGGATGGTGGACGCACTGGATCTATCTAAAGGGTAGTTGAAAATAATTAGAAACATGACGTACGAAATAAAAAATTATATCAAAGGTCAATTCGTAAACCCACAAGATGGCGAAACGGTTGAGAATATAAATCCAGCAACTGGAAAAGTCATTGGAACGATTCCTGTAAGTAAATCAACTGACGTACAACAAGCAGTAACCGCCGCCAAGGAAGCGTTTAAAACTTGGCGTAAAACAAGTCCGCAAGAACGTTTTAAAATCATGAATAAAATTGCTGACTTAATTGAAAGCAAATTGGATGATTTAGCTCTTGCTGAAACAACTGATAATGGGAAGCCGCTCAAGCTAAGCAAGCGCGTAGATATTCCAAGAGCTTCAGATAACTTCCGTTTTTTTGCTACAGGCATTATGCATTTCGCATCCGAAAGTCATACAATGGAAGATAAAGCGATTAATTATACCATACGCCAACCAATTGGTGTGGTAGGTTGTATTTCTCCATGGAACTTACCATTGTATTTATTTACATGGAAAATTGCGCCTGCCTTAGCAGCGGGAAATTGCGTAGTGGCAAAACCAAGTGAGGTTACACCTGTTACGGCCTTTTTACTAAGTCAGATTTGTGATGAAGCAGGATTACCTGCTGGCGTTTTAAATATAGTACATGGTGATGGTGCTCATTGTGGGAGTGAAATTGTAAAGCATCCTGATATTAAAGCCATCTCGTTTACAGGTAGTACCAGAGCAGGTGCGCATATCGCTTCAGTGGCGGCACCTATGTTTAAGAAATTATCATTGGAGCTAGGGGGTAAGAATCCTACAATCGTTTTTGCCGATTGTGATTGGGATAAAATGATGAAGACTATAGTACATTCTTCGTTTGCCAATCAAGGCCAAATTTGTTTATGTGGTAGTAGGATTTTGGTTGAGAAAACGGTCTATGAAAAATTCAAAAATGAATTTGTTGAGCGTTCCTCTAAATTAAGAATGGGTGATCCATTAGCTGATGACACACAACAAGGAGCCGTAGTAAGTAAGCTACATTTTGATAAAGTATTGGCTTGTATTGCATTGGCAAAAGAAGAAGGTGGAGATATTTTGTTAGGTGGCGAATCTGTAAAATTGGAAGGTGATAATAAGGATGGCTTGTTTATAGCTCCAACAATAATTGAAGGCCTAGGACCTAATTGTAGAACCAATCAGGAAGAAATTTTTGGTCCTGTGGTAACCATACAAACTTTTGAAACCGAAGAGGAAGCATTGCAGTTAGCCAATGCTACTGACTATGGTTTAGCTTGCTCCCTTTGGACACAAAATATAAGTAGAGCTACCCATATGGCTAATCAAATTGAGAGTGGTATTGTATGGATTAATTGTTGGTTGCTGCGTGATTTGCGCACACCTTTCGGTGGAATGAAAAATAGTGGGGTGGGTCGTGAAGGCGGTTGGAACGCACTTGATTTCTTTACTGAGCCCAAGAACGTTTGTGTACAAATTTAATGTCTATTGAAAATGCAAACTAAAATTACTCGAGCAACACTCAAAGACGTTAAGCTAATTTCAGAGCTTGGAGCAAAAACTTTTGACCAAGCTTTTAGAGGTACTTGTACTGATAAAGATTTGGAAGGTGTGCTACAAGAATATTATAATGAAGAGCAAGTAGCTAAAGAATTAAATGATCCGCAGGATTACTTTTTTGTATTATATCATAATGAAGTAGCAGCAGGCTATACACGTATAAATTTAGGAAGAGAAACTGAGAAACATTTTAAGGATAAAAAATCTGCTGAGCTTAAGCGTATTTATTTTTTAGAGGATTTTCATGGTAAGGGCTTGGCCAATCAATTGTTGGAGTATTGTTTTGAATTTTTTAAGGAAAAAAATTACGAACAAGTTTATTTGAGCGTTTGGGAGCAAAATAAACGTGCACAGGCCTTTTATATAAAACATGGTTTTGTAGATACTAGAATTGAAAATCCGTTTCCATTGGGTGAAACACCACAAATGGATTATTGGTTCTTGAAGCAGCTGTAGCGATTCGTTAACCAACATATTTCTTACTTTAGCAGTAATGCGATTTTTATTACTTTTTATTTTTAGTGCATTTGCAATTTCAACACAAGCACAATATGCTTTTGAGTTGGAGGTAGATTATAGTACCCAAATTGGTAATACAGATAATTATTCTGTAAGTGGTAAGTTACTAAAAGGAAAAATTGAAAATGGTAAGAGATACTATCTTACTACGGGTGCTGAGTTTAAAGTGGTTAATCTAATGTCTGCTGTAACGGCAACCTCAGTTGACAATGCAATTGCACCGCAAGCTGTAAGTGTAGGTGTATTAAGTACCAATTTTAAGCCCAAGCAAAATGTAGTACTAAAAGGGATTGCTACACAGCCGAGCTATGGCGGAGCACTTGTAACTACACATGCCAATCAAATGCCGGAGGGGCATATGCAGGTAAAAATTAATGGCATGATGTTTAAAGCAAAGCAAATATCAAAACCAATAAGAACAAAAATGGGCGATGTGCTTGATATGTTTTTTAAAACAAAAAGTGGCGCCGTATTTTGGCTACAGATTGGTAATATGAGTAAGGTAGAAACTTTGCCTAAACGCATTGTATCAGATACAACCTTAGAAAAAACAGATACACCTTATTGTAAAGTAATTTTTATGCCCGAAGGTTTTTTACCTACCCAGCTGCCGCATAATTATAAAGGCTATGAAGATAAATATGGTAAGTCAAGTATACTTATTACTCAGTTAAAGAAGTTTACCTTTCAGGGAACAATAGAATTTGCGGGACGCTTACAGCCCAACGCAAAAATAAAAGCTGAAAATCCAGAGGCGCAAGCTATAAAGCTTACCAACGGTAGAGTAGATAAGATAATATGGGAAGAGCATTAGTGCAACTTACAGAATAGAAGCAAAAATGCCGTCCCTTGGGACGGCATTTTCACAACTATGAACAGATTAGTTAAAGAACTCAATCCTAAAATTGAGCTCTCCTTTTTGCTCGTGGTAAGACCACGGGCAAACTCTTAATAGCACCATTACGTTGTACGCCGATTATCATTTTTTTATTGTCTTTGTTAGACATTACTTTTCCTGTAAGATCTTCTATTGAGTTTACTTTTTCATTTTCAATAGTCATTACTTTATCTCCCTTTTGAATGCCGGCCTTAGCAGCAGCGCTATTTTCTCTTACGCTCATTACTTCCAATCCATTTTCACTTTCTTCAATTTCTAATCCAATTTTTGGTGTTTGATTTGGGAAATGATAGGTACCTCCTTGCTCAGCTATCATTTCTTCTAATTTTTGAAATGGCAGAGAAAACTTCCCTGTTCCAGGTAATGCTTGAAAAGGAATTTTATCCATTGCAGGAGCTTGCAGCTTCGCCATAAGGTCATCTGACTTTCCGTTTCGTTCAATTCGTATTTTTACTGCATCGCCCTTGTCGTATTCAGCAATTGTTTTTGATAGGTCTTGACTCGTTTCAATATTTTTTCCATCTACAGCAACTATAATGTCACCTTCAGATAATCCTGCTTTTTCAGCAGCGGATCCTTTTACTACTTCTTTTACTTTTGCGCCGGGTTGGGCATCTTGGGTGCGTACACCTAGCATGGCTTTGCGGCTTAGTGTACCATATGCATTGCCTTTTGGCGAAAACGGACTATCCATTTTGTCAAAGTCAAATTGGAAGTTATGTTTTTCAGAAGTTGTATTCTTCTTTATGATTTTTATGTCTTTATCAATTTTAGAAATTTTTTGACCATCTATAAAAATCGAACCATTTTTTATCTCAATGGTTGTTTGGCCTTCATGCCCTTTGTCATCAATAATAATTTTATCGGCAGAAATTTGAACTTCTTCATCTATGCTTTGAGCATAAGTATTCGTTGTGTAACAAATACAAATAACACTTACCAAGACTAATAATAATTGTTTCATGATACTTTTTAGATTTAAAACAAATCTATTTACAATCCTTAGATTATGTAAAAGTGGTAGCGTTAAAAGTGACCTAAGTTTGTGTTAAAACAAAAAAAGTTCGTCACGCAATGCGTGACGAACTTTAAAAATGTGTAAGTTGAATATACCTTAGTTGTCTTTATCTAAGTGGCTAGCCAATTCATCTATTTCAGTAGATTGTACTCCTGCTAAATCATTGTAGAAAAGAGTAAAAGATGTACTCATGTAAGGAATTAAAACAAGAAAGCCCAGTCCTGCAGGGATAATCGCAAGTAAAATCCAACCAATGAAACTCAAAAATAGAATGAAGTAGTCCATTCGATGACCCGTCATCATCTCATGGCTTTTTTTCATAGCATCAATTGGTTTGATAGATGGGTCATCTCGCATGATACGAAACGTTTGACTCAAAGCTATAGCCGCAATTACTCCAGGAACAAATAAAAGGAGAGTTCCAATCCCAACAATAATACCTATTAAAAGATTGGCAACGAATGTATCGGAGAATCTTTGAAAGCCTTCGAAAAGATTGTTGAATTCTTTTGGTTCTTCTCTTGAAATGTTTAAAAAATACGACGTGAATCCATAGGCTAAAGGGCCACCAATGACTAATGAGCCAATTGTGCCCAATAGCGGGATCAGACTTACTCCAAGTATTATTACTGCATAAATTAAAGTGAGAAGTACTGCTTCGCCCCAATTATCTTTTAATAATGCTAATGCTTGATCTTTGTATTGCGTTGGTGTTTTTGTCATAGTTTTTTATTTTAGTTAAAATCGAATATAATATAAATGATTCAAGAATCATAGTATTTTAAGATTGGATGCCAAGTATATCCTCTCCCGTTTTGGAAAAGGTTTTTATTTAGCCCAACCGATTGTAAAATAGAACGTATACTTTTTATTGTAAGCTTTCAATTGCTTCTCTAATAGCATCTGCATCGCCGCTCATGATTACTTCCATGCCTATCAATGCAATAAGTACTACAAAAAATACCAAGTAAATTGCCGAAAACACAATACCAATAATGGCACAAATTTTACCAGCTTTTAAGTTACTTAAACTGCCGGCTGTATAAGCTTCTGGGTTTGCGCTATTAAGCTTTGTATCCTTGCTAGCTAATACCATAGCAATTATACCCATAATAAGGCCAGGTATTCCATAAAAGCAACAGCCTAAAATTGATAAAATTCCTAAAACTAAAACCGTGGTGGCATTGGGTAAAGGGGTTTGCTGATTTGTAGTTAAGTGGTCTTGCATAGTTTTAATTTTAATCTAAAGTAATAACTCAATCTTCAACTTCCAAAATTGCTTCAATTTAAAAATGAACCATCGATTATTTTACTACTGTAGTGCAGTAAAATGATAAGTACACCAAAAATAAAAAGAAGCTTAATGACCTTACTTCCATTTTTGAATTTAAAAATTAGGTGGCACAATGTATAAACCCATAAAAAAATCATGGGTAAGGTAGCAGGATACATTTGAATACTTTCAACAAACTTTCCTTCTAAAAGTAAAATAATACTCCGCTGAAAACCACAACCAAAACAATCTATCCCAATGCTCTTTTTTATAGGGCAAGAAATAAGATAATCTCTGAGCAAGAGCAGTTTCATGTCATATGTTGCTAATTAGTTTAATACGCTTTGGCAAATAGTACACGCTCTTTGCTTGGCTTGCCACTTAGTATACAAGTGCCTTCTTCTTGTTTGTTGTCTAATGGTATACAGCGAATGGTTGCTTTTGTTTTAGCTTTTATTTCATCTTCTGTTTCGGCTGTGCCATCCCAGTGTGCGCTTACAAATCCTCCTTCTTTTTCTATTAAGTTTTCAAACTCTTCCCATGTATTTGCTTCACGAATGTTTGTATCTCTAAACGTTTTTGCACGATCAAAAATATTTTTTTGAATATCATCTAGAAGTGAAATTAAATATTCACTTGCGCCATCAACTTCTTTTGTTTCTTTTTCGTTTGTATCGCGACGTGCAACTTCTATTAAATTATTTGCCAAATCTCGCTCGCCTATGGTAACACGTACCGGTACACCTTTTAGTTCATACTCAGCAAATTTAAAACCTGGGCGCACATTATCTGCGTCATCTATTTTTACTTGAATTCCTTTTTGCTTTAAGTTGTTTTGAATCTCTTTTGCAATAGCAAGTACTTTTTCTTTTCCTTCGTCTGTTTTGGTAATAGGAACAATAACTACTGGGTACGGAGCTAATTTAGGCGGCAGTACTAAGCCCTTATCATCGCTATGAGCCATGATTAATGCACCTATCAATCGAGTACTTACGCCCCAGCTTGTAGCCCATACATATTCGTCCTTATTCTCGCTATTCATGTATTTTACATCAAAGGCTTTGGCAAAATTTTGCCCTAAGAAATGCGATGTTCCTGCTTGTAACGCTTTACCATCTTGCATTAGTGCTTCGATACAGTAGGTTTCCTCAGCTCCTGCAAAACGCTCACTATCGGATTTTAAACCTTGTATAACCGGCAAGCCCATCCACTCCTCTGCAAAAGTGGCGTACACATTATTCATTTTTTCTGTTTCTTCAATTGCCTCTTCTTTGGTTGCATGGGCGGTATGACCTTCTTGCCATAAAAATTCAGCAGTGCGCAAAAACAAACGCGTACGCATTTCCCAACGTACTACATTAGCCCATTGATTTATTAAAATAGGCAAGTCGCGGTAAGACTGAATCCATTTTTTATAAGAGTTCCATATAATTGCTTCAGATGTTGGTCTTACAACCAATTCCTCTTCCAACTTAGCAGCAGGGTCCACAATTAGCTTTCCTTCATTATTCGGATCATTTTTTAAACGATAGTGAGTTACCACAGCACATTCTTTGGCAAAACCTTCGGCATTTTTTTCTTCAGCTTCAAAAAGGCTTTTGGGCACAAAAATTGGGAAATAAGCATTCATATGTCCTGTTTCCTTAAACATTTTGTCTAATGCATCGCGCATATTCTCCCAAATAGCGTATCCGTAGGGTTTTATAATCATACACCCTCTCACATCACTATGATCTGCTAATCCAGCTTTGATCACAATATCGTTATACCAATTGCTATAATTCTCTGCTCTTGGCGTTATTCCTTTTGACATATCTTCGTTTCCAAATGATTAAGTCATCAAAATAAAACTTTTTTGCCCTATAAATTAAACTTTTACTTAAGAAAAGAGTCTCTTAAGGGAAAACACAAGTAATATACATGAAAATGAAGCCAGAAACACAACATAAAAACAGCGCAAACCCTTGTTTTAACAATTGTTTCAGCTCAAAAGATTCGAAATGTATTACTTTAGTACAAACGCAGAAACCGTTGGGCCAAACCGCTCCAACAAAACAAAAATTTATCGATATGAAACGAATTATTACCCTTTTAACAGTCATTCTCTTTTTGGCTCCAATATCACTTATGGCTCAGACCTATGATGATGTGTATGAAATTACTTCTGGAGAAGAAACGTATGAGCAAAAGCTTAGACGTAGTAGCAATGACCAAGATTTTAATAACCAGCAGCGCGGCCAAAATAGTGGCTACGATGATGGTACTATAGATTACGATGATGATGAATATAATTACGCATCTCGTATCAGACGTTTTAACCGTCCAGGCTGGAACTTTGGTTACTTTAATAGCTTTTACTGGGATCCGTTCTGGTGGGGTGGCGGTTGGGGACGACCTGCTGCTTTTAGAGGCTGGGGTAATCCTTACAGTTACGGAGGTGGATTTGGTTGGAACCGAGGTTTCAGAACTGGTTGGGGATGGAACAACTGGTGTTGGAATGGCGGTGGATATGGCTGGGGAGCACCTGGTTGGAACTACTTTGGAGGCTTTGGCGGAGGCTGGGGTAATGGTTACTGCGGATTTAACTCCGGATGGGGCAATGGATTCTATGGCGGCGGTTGGAATAACTGGGGCTGGGGAGGCGGAGGCTTCTACGGCGGTGGTTGGAACCGAGGTGGATTCAATAATGGATTTAACCAAGGATACTGGGCTGGTAGAAGATCAAATAACTTTAGCAACAGACCAAGAAATTCTTGGAACACAAGATCAAATAATACACGTAGTATAAATAACCGTGGAAGATTATCTCGCACCTATGGTGTAACCAACGGTGGTAGAGTAAGATCAGCTAGTAATGTTGGGTTAAACACCAGAGCAAATAGAACAGGTATTAATAGTACAATTAGCAGAAGTACAGTACGTACGAACAGAGGAATTAATAATGGTGCAATTCGCACTAATCGAGGAAATGCTGGAACCATTAGAAATAATAGAGCAACAACTTCTCCTACAAGAACGATTAGAAATAATAGAGGGACTACTTCTCCAACAAAAACTGCACCTACAAGAACGTACAGAAATAGCAGAGGTACAACTTCTCCAACGAGAACTGCACCTACTAGAACGAATAGAAATAGTAGATCAACTACTCCTACTCGCACTCAAAGAAGTACGCCAAGTAGAACAAGAACACAATCTTCTCCTACTCGTAGTACAAGACCAAGCCGTTCTTACTCAAGTCCTTCTCGCACGCAGCAAAGAAGTACACCGAGCAGAACAAGAACACAAAGCAGATCACAATCAACGCCTAGTCGTAGCACACGCTCAACTAGAACGCAATCTTCAAGATCTAATAACTCGAGCCGTTCTTACTCAAATCCAAGCAGAAGTCGTTCAACTTCTTCTCCAAGTCGTAGCAGTAGTCCAAGCCGATCTTACTCAGCGCCAAGCAGAAGTCGTTCATACTCTTCTCCTAGCCGCAGCAGTAGCAGACCAAGTCGCTCTTACTCTTCTCCTAGTAGAAGTAGCGGAAGATCAAGTGGAAGCCGCGGAGGTGGTGGTCGCCGTAGATAATAAAAACCAAAGAAGGCATCTGAATTAAGATGCCTTCCTTTTACTAAACAACAGAACAAATAAACTATGATGTACAAGAAAATTACAATTGTATTGGGAGCGTTATGTTTCGGATTGTTTGCCCAGGCACAAGATGAAAATGATGCACTTTTACTAGGTAGAACCTACCAATACGGAACAGCAAGAAATATTTCACTTAGTGGCGCCACTGGAAGTTTAGGTGCTGATTTTGGAGCTATAAATAACAACCCTGCGGGCATAGGATTATACCGTAGATCTGAGTTGACTTTCACACCTAATGTTTTTGTAACAAATACAAATGGAGAATATCAAGGTAATTCAAACAAGACTACCGATAGTAAAATGAATTTTAATCAAGCAGCTTATGTTGTAGCCAAAGCTAAAAAAGGAAAGCGCTATAAAAGAAGCAAATGGAAAACTTCGAACTTTGCTTTTGGTTTTAATCGTTTAGCTAATATTCATTCTGATTTTTCGTATCAGGGGATTGATAATACGAGTTCGTTCGTTGAAAATTTTGCCGAAGAAATTAATAATACAGGAGGTTTAAATGACGGCTCATTACAAGTTGTAAGCGAAGGTGCTTATGGAGCATATCAAACGTATCTAATTGATCAGGATTTTAATGATACAACGCAAGCGGCAAGTTTTGTGCCCTATGCAGGTGGCTTAAATCGTTCTAAAACAATTAGAAGAAATGGTGGAATCAATGAATTGAATTTTACCTATGGTGCAAATTATAATGAAAAATTATTGATTGGTTTATCTGTTGGTATACCTATCGTAAGTTATAATCAAACAGAAATTTTAACTGAGGATGATAATTCAGGAGATTTAGATAATGACTTTGACTACGTAGACTTAGTTCAAAATGTGTCTATTGAAGGAACGGGTATCAACTTAAAGTTAGGAACCATTTTTAAGCCAAGTAATGCCATGCGTTTTGGCCTTGCTGTACACACACCTACTTGGTATAGCATTACGGATGTAAGTAATCTTGAAATTGAATCAAATACAGAAAATCTATTGGGAACAGGATCCTCAATACATACATATGTGCCAGATCAAAGTAATTTATTTGAATATAGATTTAGTACTCCTATGAAAGCCATTGCAAGTGGTACAGCAATTTTTGGTAAAAAGGGATTTGTAAGTGCTGACCTTGAATGGGTAAATTACGAAGGCATGCAGTATAGATATAACAATGGTTTTGAAGCAGCTGAACAATTGGTAAACGATGCAATTCAAAACACGTATCAAAATGCCTTTAACCTAAGAGTAGGAGCTGAGGCGCGCATAGATAAATTAGCCATACGCGGTGGTTATGCTTTTTATGGCAATCCGTATGAGGAGTTTTCTAATGGTGCTGCACATAGTGGTAGTCTAGGATTAGGCTATAGAGCAAGAGGTTTTTATCTTGATCTTGCCGGAAGATACTTAGTTTCACAAGCGGAAGATGCAACGCATACCTTGGCAAGAACTGCTGCAGTTCCTACAGCTAATGTGCAAACTGGAAATACTCTCATTTCTATGACCGTTGGATTTAGGTTTTAAAACTTAAAATAATAATATAGTTAAGGTTGAGCTTGCTCAACCTTTTTTTATGACAAGGCCAACAATAAAGTATTTTTCTTTGCTTTGAATGCGCGTAAAATTTTTTAAAAGATTATTCTGGCTTGGGTTACTACTTTTCATAATGGCAAACGTAATTGTTTACAATCACGCTTATAGATTTACCCACTTTTCACAAACTGAAACTACTCGTCCAAAGAAACCAGAAGAACTTAATTTAAAAGAAAAAGTAACAGCCCTTTTTAAGGGAGTTAGTGTGCCCAAACCAGTAAATCATTTGGAGCCAAGCATCCCGTATTCTACTTTTTATCTTCAAAGTCATAATCAGTTGGAAGGCTGGGAAATACCAAGTGAAATTTCTAAAGGGGTGGTTATTTTGTTTCATGGATATATGAGCTGCAAGGCCAATACAATGCCTTATGCAATGGCTTTTTATAATAAAGGGTACCATATAATAGCTATTGATTTTATGGGACATGGGGGCTCCCAAGGTTTAGAAACTACGATTGGTTTTAAAGAAGGTTTAGATGTAAAAGTTGCTTTGGACTATGCTAAGGAAAAATTTCCTGGGCAAGAAATCATATTACACGGATCATCTATGGGTGCCGTAGCCATTATGAAATCAATTGAACAGTATGATATTAAGCCCGATAAAATAATTTTGGAATGTCCTTTTGGCTCCATGCTTGAAACAGCCAAAGGTCGATTTGAGGTAATGGGTTTGCCTACATCGCCTTTGGCGCAATGGTTAATTCTTTTTGGAGGTTGGCAAACAGGTTTTGATGCCTTTGAGCATAATCCTATTGAGTATGCCAAGGAAATTGAAATTCCAAGCTTATTATTAAACGGAGGTAAGGACGCACGAGTTTCTAAAAAAGAGATAGACGCTATTTATAATAATCTGGCAGGTAAAAAATCAGTTAGAATTTTAGAAAATTCAGCACATCAAATTTATCTTACAAATGATGGTCCGGCATGGAATGCCGCTGTTGATGAATTTCTAGGAGTAAAATTACATTAGGTCATCTAGCAAGTCGTATTTGTCTTTTCTACATTGTACTTTTACCCTTGTTATTATGAAAAAATTATTTTTTACAATACTCGTTCTGGTTTCGTTTTCGGCCACAGGTCAAAATTATATTCAGGATAGTATGACTATAAAAAGAATATCCAATTATGTATTAAGTAATGCAAATTGCTATGAGGATTTGCGCCACTTGTGTAAGCAAATTGGACACAGACTTACAGGCTCGTCACAAGCTGCTCAAGCTGTAGATTGGGGTAAGAAAACTTTAGAAGATGCAGGTTGTGATAAAGTATTTTTGCAAGAAGTAATGGTGCCGCATTGGGTACGAGGTGAAGAAGAAGCATACTACGAAGTAAATGGCAAACGATACGGTATGAAAATTACTAGCTTAGGAAATGCGGTAGGAACAGGTGAGGCTGGAATAAAAACACCCATTGTAATGGTTAATGACATTCATGAATTTAATCGTTTGCCAGAGAGTGAAGTACGCGGTAAAATCATATTCTTTAATTATCATTTTGATCAAACCAATATCAATACATTTCATAGTTATGGCCCTTGTGTGTTTTATCGTTGGGCTGCTCCTAGTAGAGCTTCTGCAAAAGGAGCTGCTGCAGTAGTCATCCGATCTGTATCATCGGCCTATGATGATGAGCCACATACCGGAGTACTTTCATATGACGAGCGTTATCCGCAAATACCAGCTATCGCAGTAGGAAATACAACAGCCGATAAATTAGTGGAAGCAGTGGAGAATAATAAACGACCCAAAATTTATATGCGTACCACTTGCAAAATGTTGAAAGATGTAAAGTCTTACAATGTGGTAGGAGAAATTTATGGAACAGAACTACCCAAAGAAATTATATGTTTTGGAGGGCACTTGGATAGTTGGGATGTAGGAGAAGGCGCGCATGATGATGGCGCAGGTGTAGTGCAATCGATTGATGCGATTCGTACTTTTAAAAAACTAGGCATTCGCCCAAAAAGAACCATACGTTGTGTGCTATGGATGAATGAAGAAAATGGAGCACGAGGCGCTAAAGAATATATGCGTCAAGCAAAGCTTAAAAATGAAAACCATATTTTGGCTATTGAAAGTGATGCAGGTGGCGCCACACCCTATGGTTTTGGTTTAACTATGCCTTCCTATAAAAAAGACAAAGTACAGTCTTGGAAAAAACTATTTTACCCATATAATATTTACAATTTTTCGCGAAGCGGAGGAGGGGTTGACATTAATCCTTTGCATAAAGAATTTGATACCCCTACCATGGGATTGATACCTGATGGGCATCGTTATTTTGATATGCATCATAGCGATAATGATGTTTTTGAAAACGTACATCGTCGTGAGTTGTGTATGGGCACAATTGCTATGACAATGATGGTATATTTGGTAAGTCAACACGGACTATAGATGAGCGAATTAAGTATAGAAGAAGTATTACATTTTGCCCAAGAGGCATACCCCGAAGCGGCTGTGGTAGATATTGATCAATTGGCGCAAGCGGGTTCTGATCGTATTTATTATAGGATTAAAAACGGAGCAAATCGTAGCATTATAGCCACGCAAAGTGCCAATATTGAGGAGAATGAGCGTTTTATTTTACTTGCAAATTACTTTGATGACAAGGGAATTTCTGTTCCACAAATTTTAGCCATTCATTCCAATAAAAATTTATACCTGCAAAATGATGCAGGTATTGAATGTTTGCTTGACAGAGTATTAGACGAAGGACATACTGAACAAGTAAAAGGATATTATAAACAAGTACTTACACAATTAGTAAAAATTCAGCTTTGTGCAAAGGATGAATATTTCAAAGACATGTTTAATGTATTGCCAAGTTTTGGGTATGATCAAATTTTATTTGACCTACGTTACTTCAAAAATAATTTTGCAAGCAAATCTGATGTTGTTTACAAGGATGATATTTTAGAAAAAGAATTTGAAAATTTGGCTACATCTTTAGATAAAGAAAGGAGCTATTTTATGTACCGCGATTGTCAAGGAAGAAACATAATGGTTCATAATGAGAAAGTTGTATTCATAGATTTTCAAGGCGGCTTGCAAGGGCATCCTGTTTATGATGTAGCTAGTTTGCTTTGGCAAGCAAAAGCAAAAATCCCTAAAGAGTGGAAACAGGAGTTGGTTGCAATGTATTTAAAAGAGTTTGAAGTGGAAGCTGCAGCTAATGATGTAAAAGTTGATATCGCACAATGGCAAAATGATTATACCATGCTTACGCTTACAAGATTGCTACAAGTATTGGGAGCTTATGGTTTGCGTGGTTTAATAGAAGGGAAGGAGCATTTTATAAGTAGCATACCTTTAGGGCTTGGGAATATTAATGAATGGTTGCAGGATAATACCTTAGTAGAATATCCTGAATTAATGAAAGTGCTTGAGCAAATTTCGAAAGAAGAATTTATTGCAAAATTTAAATAGAAAATTATGGAAGATAAAAAATTAGTAATACGAGTAAATAGTTTTAGTTATAAAAAAGGTGGTATCCCAGCAGATGATAGCGGCAATGGTGGTGGTTTTGTGTTTGACTGCCGTGGGATATTAAACCCTGGACGAATAGAAGAATATAAAAAACAAACAGGACGTGATGAAGGTGTAATAAATTACTTGCAGGAAAAAACACGGATCCATGAATTTTTGGATTTAATTCATAAAACGATTAGCATAACGGTTGATGATTATATTGATCGTGGGTTTGAAAATTTGATAGTAAGTTTTGGTTGTACCGGTGGGCAGCATAGATCAGTTTATAGCGCGGATCAAACTGCTAAATTCCTCGAAGAAAAGTATGGTGTAAAAACTATTGTGCATCACATTGAGCAGGAAAAAAAGAATTGGATTAATGAATAGTTGAGAATCTTACAACATTTTTAATAATCGAAAATTGCTATTATATTCACACTATTAAAATTTTAAATTATACAAGATCAGATAATTAATGAACTTTTATCGCAATTGATGAATTGGCCTGCGATGATTGTAGCATCATTCGTACCAATGGTTATAGGTTTTATTTGGTATAATCCTAAAACACCTATGGGTGCCATATGGGTAAAGGAAACAGGAATAACCGACGAGAAAATGAAAAACTCAAACATGGCAGTTATTATGGGCTTATCAATTTTCTTTTGTTTGGTAATGACGATTATGATTGTTTCTCATGAAGTTGTTCATCAATGGGGTGCATTTTCATTACTAAATAAACACCCAGAAGAAGCTCAAAAGATTTTGACTACCTATGCCGATGAGTTTAGAACATTTGGACATGGGGCTTTACACGGCACTTTTCTTGGTATTTGTCTTATTTTTCCTGTATTTGCAACCAACGGAATGTTTGAACTCAGAAGTTGGAAATTGATTTTAATAAATTCTGCGTATTGGACAATTTCACTTGCTATAATGGGCGGTATTATTAGCGCCTGGTACTAAAAAGGGCTACAAATCACCCAGCTGTGGCCTAAGAATAATATCTTCTACTACGGCTTGTTTAGAAAGTTTTGTCAAGGCGAATATACTTTCGGCAATATCATTTGCTTCCATTATTCTACCTTCTTCTACGCCACTTCCTTTCCATGAATCGCTATAGGTAGCGCCAGGGTAAACGGTACTAACTTTTATTCCATCGTCTTTTAACTCGCCGCGTAAGTTTTTAGAAAAGCCTGTAAGTGCAAATTTAGAAATGCTGTAGGAACCACCCTGTGAATAGGCTTGTAAACCTGCTACTGAAGAAATGTTTATAATCAAACCTTCTTTTTGTTTTTGTAATTGAGGTACAATACATCTGCTTAAATGGTAGGCACTCATAAGATTTGTGTTGAGCATTTTTTCTAAAAGGCCTTCTTCTTCCTTATGAATATCGCCAGGTAAAAAGTAACCTGCATTGTTTATAAGGATATCTATTTTATCAAATGAAGAAAGGCAAAAAGTACCAAAGTCTTTTACTTCTTGAGGTATACTTACATCGCAGGTTTTAGTTTGGACTGAAACACGAGGGTTCATTTCTTTGATTTCAGCGGCTAAAGCATCGAGACCTTCTTGCGAGCGAGCACAAACAACTAAGTTTATATTTTCGCTGGCAAATTTTAAAGCAATTGCTTTACCTATTCCTTTTGTAGCACCTGTAATGATAGCATTCATATTGGTAAAGGTAATATTGTTCTTGCGTCTTCCTTAAAAACGGGGAGCTACATTAATTAGTACCAGTTTGCGTACGCTGATAAATTTCTTCAAACTCCGCAAGCATCATGGCAGTAGCGCCCCATATAATATGGTGGGCATATGTATAAATAGGTGTTTCCATAGTTTGCGTATGGTCGTTACTTTGCTTTACGGTTTTGGTGCCTTTATTCTCATTTAAAAAAAAATAAGCCAGGGGTACTTCAATTATTTCTGCTACTTCATTAGGTGAAGCAACTAAATTTTTTACTTCTTGGCTAAAGCAAACAATGGGTGCTACAATATAATTGCTAGGGGGAATGTAAAGTGGAGTTAGCGAACCAATTATCTTTATCTTTTCTTGTTTGTGGCCAATTTCTTCTTCGCATTCGCGCAGGGCGCAATGAGTAAAGCTAAAATCATTGGCATCTACTTTGCCGCCGGGTAAGGCAATTTGACCACTATGGGTTCCACCATCTTCTGTGCGTTTTATTAAAAGGGTATGTAGTTCATTTTTTTTGTAATAAAGCAAAATACAAACTGCTCCATAACGAACAGATGTGGGAATTTGAGCACCGGGTTTTCTTATAGGTGGCGCCATTTTTTTGTGGGCCTCCCAAGCGGGTAAGTTGGTAAGTATATTTTGCTGAAGTTGTTTTATCATTTTAATTCTAACAAAACAACGTTTTCGATATGATGTGTCTGCGGAAACATATCAACCGCTTGAGATTTTTTGATTGCATAAATAGTTGCAAGCTCGGCCAAGTCGCGGGCTTGAGTAGCAGGGTTACAGCTCACGTATACAATACGAGGTGCTGCAATTTCTATCAGTTTTTGAACTAATTTGTTATGCATACCAGCACGTGGCGGATCTACCACTATACAGTCTGGCTTGCCGTGTTTTTCAAAAAAGGATGTAGTGCATACTTTAATTACATCTCCTGCAAAAAAGTGTGTGTTTTCAATCTTGTTATTATCTGCATTTATTTTAGCATCAGCTATGGCATCTTCAACTGTTTCTACACCTATAAGTTTTTTGCAATTTTGCGCAAGGTATAATCCTATGCTACCCGTACCGCAGTATAAGTCATACAAAATATTTGTTTGGCCTACAAAGTCTTTTACTACATTGTAAAGTACCTCTGCCTGCTTTGAGTTTGTCTGAAAAAACGATTTTGGGCTTATCTTAAAAGATAGGTCGCCTAAAGTTTCAGTAATAAATTTTTCTCCTGAATGGTGAGTTACTTCTACATCGTAAATGCTGTCATTCATTTTGCCATTTACTGTATAATGTAAGGAAGTTATAGCAGGAAACTCTTTTTGTAATGCATTGCACAGACCGCTAATTTTTTCTTGGTCATTATCTCGCACTACAATATTTACGAGTGCATCGCCTTTTTTGTTTAAGCGAATAATTAGGTTTCGTAAAAAACCTTCGTGCATTCTAATATCCTGATGCGACAAGTTATTATCAACTGCGTATTGTCTTATAAAGTTTTTAATTGCATTGGTTGGTTCAGCTTGTAGGTAACAAGTTTCAATATCTATTATTTTGTCAAACACTTTAGGGGCATGAAACCCAAGTACGTTTTTTTCAAAAGGAAGACGAGCTTCCATATCTTCTTTTCCTAAATAACGCTTATTGCTAAATGTAAATTCCATTTTGTTGCGGTATAAGCGGTCCGTTGCACATGGAATTATAGGTAAGTATTCCTCAATTTCAATATTTCCTAGTCGCTCTAGTTGATCATGTACTTGTTGATCTTTATAAATTACTTGTTGGTCATAAGCTAGCATTTGCCATTTGCAACCACCGCAAAGCTCAAAATGCTTACAAAATGCGTCTTGCCTAAGTGGAGAAGGCGTTACAACCTCATTTATCCTAGCTTCTGCCCAGTCTTTTTTATTCTTAAAAACAAAGCAATTGACTACATCGCCGGGTATTGCGCCTTGTACAAAAAGGACTTTTTCTTCCCAATAAGCGATTGATTTGCCTTCAGCAGCGTATTTTTCAATCGTTATATTCTCTAGTTGAAACTTTCTTTTTCTTCTACTCATTTTGCAACGCGAAAGTATTACAATATTTTATCATGCAAAAGCTGCGTTAAATTAGCCTAAAAAATCAACCCTAACCATTTAGGTTACGTCTTACCTACGTAAATTCACACTACCTTATGAATAAATTAAGATTATCAATCATTCTAAGTATCCTAGCAATTGTAATGTTATCAAATGTTGCAGTAGCCAAGGATGGATATAAATTGCAATTACACTTTACCGATGTAAAGGAGGATGCCAAAATTTTTCTTTGCCATTATTATGGCAAAGGAGGCACTGTATTTAAAGACGATTCTACTACCCTAAAACTAGGTAAAGGCACCATGCAATCCTCCAATAAAATAAAAGGAGGTATTTACCTTTTGCTTTTTAAGGATCAAACGGCCAATATGGAAATTATTCTTCAAAATGGAGATAATTTTTCTTTAACTACTCAGAAAAAAGATATCGTACCAAATTTGAAGCTTAAAGGGAAGTCTGAGAATAATCAATTTTATGGTTACCAGCGTTTTTTGCTTGATTATGGCAAAGGATTTAATAAATTGAAAACGGCTTATGCTCAAGCTAAAACTAAAAAAGACAGTAATGTATTAGCCGATCAAATGCGCAATAAAGGCAAGGAACTAGTAAATTATAGAAAAAGTGTTGCCAAGCGTAATCCTAAAACATTCCTTGCCACTTTGTTTAATGCATTAGCTGAGCCCGAAGTGCCAGAGTATAAAGATTGGCCTTTGAATAGGGAAGGAAAAAAAGATTCAACCTTCCCAAGCAATTATTATAAACAACACTACTGGGATGGATATAATTTTCAGGATGACCGCTTGATATTTACTCCTATGTATGAGCCTAAGCTTAAAAATTACATGGATAAGTGGGTGATACCCATGCCAGATACAGTAAAAAAAGAATGCGATAAATTAATTGCTAAGGCTGAAGGTGCTGAAGAAACCTATAAGTATACCTTGTGGTACCTAACTCGATGGGCAGAGACGAGCAAAATTATGGGTATGGAAGAAGTATTTGTATACCTAGTAGAAGAATATTATATGAAGGGCAAAGCAACTTGGCTAAAAGAAGAGCAGCTCAAAAAATACATAAAGCGCGCGGGAGATATTTCTCCTAATATGATAGGGAAACCTGCTATGGACTTAAAATTGCGTAATATGGCTAATCAGTTTGTAAACCTAACGGCCATAGAGGCAAAGTATAAGTTACTTATATTTTGGGAGGCAGATTGTGGTCATTGTAAAAAGGAGTTACCCAAGCTTGACTCATTATACAAGAAAGACTTGTATAAGTACGGCTTACAAATAGTTGCAGTAGAATCAAGCAATGAAGTAGAAAAGTGGAAGAAGGTGGTGCAAGAGAAAAAACTACGATCTGGTTGGTTGCATTTATATGACCCTGAGCGTATTACGAAGTTCAGAAGTTTTTATGATGTATATGTAACGCCCACCATATATTTGCTCGACGAAAATAATATCATAATTGGTCGTCGTGTAAATCATGCAAACATTCTGGACGTGATAAAGTTTCATGAAAAGAAGATGAATGACAAAAAAAATAAATAGAATACGCAAATGAAAATGAAAAAATCTCTAGTTAGCATCCTTGTTTTATTCCTTTGTTTAGGAGCAACTGCTCAAAAGAAAAGTGCTGAATTGTTTTCTGTAGGTGATCGCTCCGTGAGCAGCTCAGAATTTTTGCACATGTACACTAAAAATCAAATGAATAAAAAAGTAGATTATTCAAAAGATGCTTTAAACGAATATTTGGATTTATACTCTTTATTTAAAATGAAGGTATCGCAAGCGTATGATGCTCATTTAGATACAATTCCTTCGGTACGTCGTGAAATAGATTCATACCGGAAGCAGTTATCTAAAACATTTTTGACCAATCGTACAGCAAAAGATAAATTAATCAAAGAAGCATTTGAACGTAAGAAGAAAGACGTAAACGTTGCGCATATTCTTATAGCTTTAAAGCCAAATACAAAGGACACAATTTTTAAAAGAAAAACAATTGATAGTATTTACAATCAAATCAAGCAAGGAAATATAACTTTTGAAAAAGCTGCACAACTTTACAGCAATGACAAACAAAGTGCTGTACATGGTGGTGGTATTGGATATATTACTGCTTTGCAAATTGTTTATCCTTTTGAAAATGTAGCTTACAATACACCTAAAGGAAAAATGTCTAAACCTTTCCGTACAGTATACGGTTACCACATTGTAAAAAAGATAAATGAGCGCAAGGCGCGTGGTCAAATACAAGTAGCGCAGATTATGACAGAAGTGCGCAAGAGTGGCGGCGACAAAGGAAGATTAGCTGCAAGAAAAAAAATTGACTCAGCATATACCATGCTTAAAAAAGGCGTTGATTTTGAAGTGGTAGAAAAACGATTTAATGAAGATCGTTTTACAAAAAACTCTGGTGGTGTAATGCCCGTATTTGGAGTAGGAAAAATGGTTTCTATTTTTGAAAATGCTGCATTCTCATTAGATAAGAAAGGTGATTTTTCTCGTGTGATTGAAACAGACAATGGGTTTCATATTATTAGCTTAATGAAAAAAATACCTTTAAAAAGCTTTGAAGAGGATAAGCCAATTATTGAAAGATTAATACAGCGCGACGGTCGAATTAAAGTAGCACAAGATGCATTTACTGCGCAGTTAAAAGAAAAATTGAACTATAAGCAAAACGATGCTGCCCTAATGGAACTTATACGTGCCATACCAGATAGTAATTTGCGCAATGGAAAGTTTAACCCATTAAGCTACCGTAAAATGGTAAAACCAATTTTTACAATGGACGGTACTACTTTTAAGCAAGCAGATTTTGCAAACTATATAAAGGTGTACACCAAGGGAAGAATTTATGGAGCGAAAGAGAATGCTCTTACAAGTTTGTTGGATAATTATTCTAAAAAGGTATTGACAGATTATGAAGAAGCCCAACTAGAAAAAACCAACCCTGAGTACAAAAATATTTTGCAGGAGTACAGAGAAGGAATATTGATTTTTGAACTAACAAAGCAAAAAGTTTGGGACAAAGCGCCACTTGATACTACAGGCCTTAAAGCATTTTATCAAAAAAATCGAGCCAATTATATGTGGACACCCGCAGTAGAAGGACAGCTTTATACGGCAAAGAAAAAAGAAGATATAATGAAATTGGTGAAAGAGCTAAATGCAATGAAAAAAGTATCGCCATCTGAAATTACCAAGAATGTAAACGGTGATGGACCACAAGATAAATTGAGCTTGGAAGAAGGAAAGTTTGAGCAAAGTCGTTTCTCATTTAAAAAGCCAATCGTAGCTGGGAAGTACATGCCTTACTTTACAAATAAGGATGGAAGTTACTCTTTACTAATGGTAGATAAGGTGTACAACAACCCTACGCAAAAAACATTAAGAGAAGCAAAAGGCTATGTGATAAGCGATTATCAAGACGCATTGGAAAGTACTTGGAAGCAAGAACTTCGTGCAAAGTATCCGCTTAAGGTAAATAAAAGAGTGTTTAGCTCCTTGATTAAATAAAGGAATTATAAACGAAAATTTCAAAGCCCTGTTTTAAAAGAACAGGGCTTTTTGTTTTAAAATTCTTATCTTAGTTAAAGTTTAAACCCTTTTACAAATGAAATTTTTACGAGTATTACTATTGTTTACTTTTTTTGCCGGCACCCTTTCTGCACAATGGAGCATGAATCCTATGATCAATACAGTAGTTTGCGATACTGCTGGTTTACAAAAAGATGTGCGCCTTACATCAGATGGTGCTGGAGGAGTATTTATGGTATGGAGAGACTATAGAAAAGGAACCAACAGCTCAGACATCTATGCACAACGATTGGATAGCTTAGGTTTTCCTTTATGGACAAAAAACGGAGTAGGCGTATGTACTTTATCTGCTGATCAAAGTACTCCAGCCATTATATCTGATGGAAGAGGTGGCGTATTAATTGCCTGGAGTGATTGGCGCTCGGGTATCGAAAGAGATTTATATGCGCAACGAATAGATGGAAATGGTAATTTAATGTGGCAAGCAAATGGTGCACCCATTACTACCGAGATTGCTAGGGAACATAGTCAAAAAATTATACGCGATGATCACGGCGGATTAATAGCATGTTGGGAAAAAAGAGTAGGATCTCGTTGGGATATTTGGGCACAGCGCATTGATAGTTCAGGACAGGCCGTATGGGCCAATGGTGGGATATCAGCTTGTACAAATAATAGCAACCGTATAAACCACAAAGCACAGCGCGATGGTAAAGGTGGAGCAATTATAACTTGGCAAGATGAACGCTCGGGTACCTATGATATTTATGCGCAGCGTTTAAATGCAAATGGGCAAAGATTATGGGGTGATAATGCAGCGGTGGTTTGCATTGCTAATGGGGTACAAACAACGCCTAAGATTGATCCTGAAAAGGAACGAGATGGAGTATATATATCATGGATTGATGGGCGCAATGGTTCAGATTATGACATTTACTGCCAACGAGTAGACTCTAATGGAACTTCGTTATGGGGGCCCGGAGGTATGCCAGTATGCACTGCTACAGATAATCAAAGTGCAATGGATATTGTAAGTAATAATAAAATTAATGGGGTAATTATTACGTGGAAAGATAAAAGAAGCGGAAGCTTTGATATTTATGCTCAAAAATTAGAATCTACTGGCTCACCACAATGGACAACCAATGGTGTGAAAATATGTGATGCATTAAATGATCAATTGAACCCCAATATTATAAGTGATAAAGACTCAGGCGCGATTATTACATGGCAAGACGAGCGTGGTGCCGATTGGGATATTTATGCGCAACGTATTGATAAAAACGGTGTAACGGTTTGGGCTAATAATGGTGAAATTGTATGTAATGCAATAGGAGATCAAGAAGCACCCAAGAATATACCGGACAATAAAGGCGGAACTATCATTGCTTGGAAAGATGAAAGAACGAGTGCCTTCGATGACATTTTCGCACATCATTTATTTGCTAGCGGAAGCCCAAATTCTATTTGGGATGTAAAGAATATTGGTGCCGTTTCTGCATCTCCTAATCCGTTTACTAGTCAAATTCAATTGAGCATGGAGCTTACCAAAACTGAAGAAGTGGCTATCGAGTTACTTGATATTTTGGGAATAGTACAATCAAGGTTTTTAATGCAGAGTAAAGTGTATACTACTGGAACCCATGAATTGAATCTCAAGCTAAATGATAATAGTTTGGCCAGTGGAATTTACTTTTTGAAACTATCTACACCCAGCGGTAGTAAGAGTATAAAATTGCGCAAGGATTAATTTAAAACTTAACCACCAACTTAGCGTTTAATAAACGAGAGGTTAGTCGATTGGGCACAGCATATGTTCTGCCACTTGTTTGATCTTGGATCCACTGATATGAAAGTGTATTACGAATCGCTAACAGATTAAATACTTCCATGCTTAACCAAATACTATTAAAGTTTTTGAAGAAACTATAATGGGGTCGTTGCTTTTTTTGACCGTCCAATAATAATGCTGAGAAGCCAATATCTACACGGCGGTAACTAGGTGCTCGTAAGGTATCGCCATAACGGGCTTGATCGGGTGGTCCAAAAGGTAAACCGGTAGAGTATAAGCCACTAATGTGGACCTTGAAGTTTTTATTGCCTGGCAAATAATCAGAAAAGAACAAACCAAAGTTTACACGCGCATCGGTTGGTCTAGGTATGTAACCAGGGTTAAATGTAGCACTATCAGCACCCGCTTGATTTTGAAAAACGATTTCATCATTCAAAATATCTTCTTCTGTTTTCATAAAGCCAAGGCTTACCCAACTTTCTGCATCTTTTACTAAATCGCCATATAATCTAAACTCTGCACCCATTGCATATCCTTTAGCAAGATTATCTCCAAAGTATCGGATACGCACATTGTCAAACTCATAAGGCACTAAATCCCACATGGATTTATAATAAAACTCTGAGGTTAGTTTAAATGGTCGCTTGCCTATGCCCTTAAAGTTATAATCAAAACCTGCAAGCGCATGAAAACTTTTTTGCGCTTTGATATTTTTATTTACCACTCCATTTAAATCACGCATTTCTCTATAAAAAGGTGGTTGATGATATAGCCCCGTTGCGCCTCTAAATACAAAATCATTTTTCCATTTTTTGGGCTTCCAAGATAGTTGCAACCTAGGTGAGATTAAAAGCTCACTATTTAGCTGATTATAATTAGCGCGCACTCCGGCTGTCATTACAACTCCTACTGAGTCAAAACTAATATTATCTTGCATGTAGGCAGTAAACCTGCTGTAGTTAAAGTTTTGCTGCGAGTTATAAAAAGTAGTAATGCCCAAAGTACTATCGTTATACGGCTGTGTAAAGCCGGCGCTATCTCGGCGTTCCCATTCGTGTAAGTCGTCATTGATGCTTACAATTTCAGTATTTAATCCCCATTGCACAAAGTGCTTTCCGGCATCGTATGCGCCTTTATGACCTATATTACCTACATTGATATTTAAATAATTACGAGCAAACTCATGTATAATACCCGTACCTACTGCAAATTTTAATTGTCCAAAATTATCTTTGCCTAGGTCGGTTTCTATTTCGCCTAAAAGGTATTCTCCTTTAATGTCAAAAGTTTCTTGCTCACGGGTTTGAAATCCGCTAGCCAAAAACTTTAAAGACAATTTATTATTTGGCGTATTGGTAAATGAAACGCCGCCATAGCGAGAGTCAAATTTATCAGTTTCGGAACCATTATAAAACGTACGTAATTGAAATGCTTGATTAATTAATCCAAAACTCTGGGTGCTACTTTCGGGTGTAAAATCAAAACGATTACGAGCATAGTTTAGGAATACATCTGATTGCCAACGTTCATTAAATTTATAATTTACAAATGTTTGTACATCGGTAAATGTTGGGTTGTAAATTCCTTGCGTTTGTTGTGATTGTAATAAGTATTGATTTGATTTCTGCCGCACACCTACGAGGTAGGTCATTTTATCTTTCAGGCCTGTACCTTCTAAGTGAGCGTTTACACCTAATAGGCTTAGCTGTGCGCTACCTGCAAATTCTTTTGGTTTTTTGTAATCAATGTCCAAAACACTGCTCATTTTGTCGCCGTATTTACTTTGGAAACCTCCTGTAGAAAATGCTACGCCGCTCGTTAAATCAGCATTGATAATACTAAGCCCTTCCTGTTGTCCACTGCGTACAAGGAAGGGGCGGTACACTTCAAAATCATTTATATAAACTAAGTTTTCATCATAGTTACCACCACGTACGTTATACTGCGATGTCATTTCATTGCGTGAGCCTACAAATATTTTAAGTAATCCTTCAATGCCACCTATAGGCGTAGGCAGAAGCTCGGCATTTTTAGGGTCAAGATTAGTCATCCCGGCTTCGTTTCTTGTTTTGCGGGTTATGGTTACTTGCTTGGTTTGCGTTATTTTTCTATTGATAGAAACAGCAAGTCTTAAAACTTGATTTGGCTTTAAGCGTTTACCAATTTCTTTTCTTTTATAACTTACTGAAGAGAAAACAAGAACAAGATTTTTATTAGCAGGTACCGAAATAGAAAAATCTCCATTACGATCCGTTTTACTACCAATTGAAGTGCCTTTTATACCAATGTTTACACCTGGGATAGGAATATTATCCTGGTTTAAAACTTTACCTTGAATTGTTCCTTGATTTGCTTGCGCAAAAAGTAAACTAGGTAAGATAACCCACAACAGTATAAGGAACGATTTCTGCATTTTACGTAATAACGAAAGTAAGGGATAAATAGTATTTATAGTCTTAAGTAAATAGTATTTAGTGGTAAGTAAACACAATAGGATGAAATGCTTTTTACATTTTCATTAATAAAATCTTCCTACTTCCTGCTCGCTACTCACTACTAATTGCCGTACTTTTGTATCAAGATATGTCAGATACTACAACAGCTCCATTAACAGCCAAGGATTTTGCTACCGATCAAGAGGTACGCTGGTGTCCGGGTTGTGGAGATTATTCAATACTTAAACAAGTACAAACTGTATTACCCACCTTGGATATTCCTAAGGAAAATATTGTAATTATTTCTGGGATTGGTTGTTCGTCGCGTTTTCCGTATTATATGAATACATACGGGATGCACTCCATTCATGGACGAGCTCCGGCTGTAGCATCGGGATTAAAAATGACGCGTCCTGAGTTGAGTGTATGGATTGTAACTGGTGATGGAGATGCTTTGAGTATTGGAGGGAATCATATTATTCATTTACTCAGAAGAAATATTGATGTGCAAGTGTTGCTTTTTAATAATCAAATTTATGGTTTAACCAAAGGGCAATATTCGCCTACATCAGAAACTAATAAAGTAACCAAGTCTACACCTTTTGGTAGTATAGATAATCCGTTTAATCCTGCAGCTTTGGCTTTGGGTGCGGATACTACTTTTTTTGCTCGTAGCATGGATCGTGATCCTAAGCACTTACAAGCAATGCTGCGCCGCAGTGAAGGACATAAGGGTAGTGCCTTATTAGAGGTATACCAAAATTGTAACATTTTTAATGATGGTGCGTTTGGAATGATGACCGATAAAAAAACCAAGGCGGGTGTAACACTTATGTTGGAGCATGGTAAGCCATTGGTTTTTGGAGCTGAGTTAGAAAAAGGAATCCGATTGGATGGTTTGAATCCTCAAATTGTAAACCGAGCTGATTACAGCGATGAAGATTTGTGGATACACGATGAGCAAGATTTGGCAAAAGCCCAATTACTTGCACGATTTTTTGATGATCCAAGAGAAGAAGGTGCATTGCCTCGTCCGTTTGGCGTATTATATGCAATAGAAAAACCTACGTACGAAAAACAATTGAACGATCAGATAGAACTTGCTAAAG
This sequence comes from uncultured Chitinophagaceae bacterium, assembly GCA_937981995.1. GTDB lineage: Bacteria > Bacteroidota > Bacteroidia > Chitinophagales > Chitinophagaceae > JAGNRR01. The sequence continues at coordinate 42,709 of CALJNC010000007.1, read as the reverse complement.
AGCAAAAGGGATTAGGAGACTTAAACGAACTGATTGCCGGTACAGAAACCTGGGAGGTTAAATAAGGCATGCGGTTCATTGTAGTTATAGTTTGTATCATATCACTTTTTGGGTGTGTGAAAGATGATTTTTGCATTGATCCAGATGCGGTTGTAATGACCATAGATTTTAAAACCTATGATTCAACAAAACTGGTAGATACTTTTTTGAATGATCTAAGTGTTTACGATGCCGTGAATTCTTATGAGTATTACGAATCTGCTTCTAATTTGGCAACCATTAATATTCCATTAGATCGTACTGAAGATCAGCAAATTTTAGTTTTCAGGCATCAATCCACTCGAGATACGATTACAGTATCTTATATCAAGGAAGATATTTTTATTTCAAATGGTTGTGGGTATCAAACGTATTTTGATATTCAAAACGTAACGCACAGTCGTCTCAATTACGACTCTGTAAACATCAAAGTAACTAAAGTAGATAACATTTTACAAAATCGTCACCTTGAAGTTATTTATAAGTAGCATATTATTTTTTCTGTTTTGGAGTGTGCCATCCTACGCTCAAGAGAAGGCTGATACTGTGCTTACAGATTCTTTGAAGGTGCTTAAGGACACTACAAAGATTGTAAGCGATTCATCGCTACTTGCAAAAAAAGAAGAGCCCAAGGAAAAACATTTTCAATATTTTAGAATAGGTATTGATGCATCTAAATTGATACGGTCTGCCCTAACCGATGACTATAACACAGTAGAATTTCTTTTTGAAGGAGTATGGAAACCGAAAATGCATTATGTGGCCGAAGGTGGTTTTGCTACCTCATCAAATAGGGGTGAGAATATTCAGTTTGAGGCCAACTCCTATTTTTTACGTTTAGGTTTTGATAAATATTTTTTTGGCAAACTTTATAAAGGCGATTTGGATAATGCATTTTTTGGCTTGCGATTGGCATCGGCTTTAAATAATAGGCAAGAGGCAACTGCTCAACTTTGGGATCCTTATTATGGCAATACTACCATTACCAAAGAGGCTAGTACTAATATGTTTCACTGGCTCGAGTTGACGGCTGGTTTTAGAATAGAACTAACCAAAAGTATTTTTGTAGGTTGGAATATGAGAGGCAAAACTTTTTTTAACCCAGCTAAGATTAGGGAGCTAACGCCTACCTATTTGGCAGGGTATGGTGCTGCTAAAAAGCAACCTGTTATTGGGTATAATTTTTATTTGCTGTATGGCTTTGGCAAGCGGTAAACTACCAAGCGTATCGTAAACCAATGGATAAATAATTTACATTATCCGCATCTTGGGTTATGGATGATCGTTCTTGCCAACGCTGACCATCAATTAAGTCATCGCCAGTTATAAAAACCTTGTTGCGCAATTCTAATGATAAATTTGAACTTAAATTAATTGTGGTTCCAATGCTTAGGGTGCCGGATGGTGTTAAGGTTACATCGTTGTTGGGGTTATGTCGTTCAGCAGGTGATTCATACTCGCCATCAAACAAATTATTTAGATCGGTACTATAAGCTTTAATGCCTCCGGGGTATACTTTTTGGTTTATTGCTTCAAAACCATTTTCGTATCGATTGCCGCGGGAGTTTAATGCATCAGTCCAAGTGGAGTAAGCTACAAAGCCTAATCCAACTCCTAAATTTACTGACAATCTTCTGTTTTTATTCGAGGTAACTACCGCACCAATGTTAGCCATTTTTAAATTGGTTAAGTAGTTATAAAAGACACCATTTGTATATCCAGCTCTCACCCATGGGTTGGTACTATTAGCATTTACATATCCTTTTGATGAAGCGTAATTATAACCATGCGCTTTTCCTTGTATGTAATTAAGCTCAGCATAAATAAGGTTTTTGTAAATGCTCATCTGTACTAATAGTCCAAATCCAATTGTGTTCTTACGCTGTTTTGGTAGGTTGAATAAATTCTTACTTCTTATATCGCCTGATACATTTAATCCTCCATTACTGGATCCTATAATAAATTTTTTAGTAGGCGTTTTATCCTTACTGCTATTCTTTTTTGCTTGGGCAGAGTAGCTACAAATAAGCAAAATCAAAATTAGAAGGGTATAGGGGGCTTGTTTTTTCATATGATTTTCAAAAGTACATTCTAAAAATATATCAATAGGGATACAATAAAATTAATCAAGTCTGCGTTGTTATAAGAGTATCTCAAAGGAGTTGAAGAGTCTTGAAGGATACACAGCATAAAATAAGGTTAGTACTTGCTAAAACAAATTGTTTTATAAAACAAAAAATTGGCACTTAAAACTTAGAATTTAATTAGGCTATGGACCTAATATTTCTTTGCTAAAATTTTGCAAAATGCGAATTGTGGCGTTATTTGGCTGACGGATTTGAAGGGGTGAAAAATAAAGGGTTTGGGGAAATCAAATTTTCGCAGTTTTATCGCTTCATATAACTTAAAAAATAAACAGGATTATTGAGTAGGAAACAAAATTCTTGCATATCTTGTGCAAGTATTTGTTAATAACTAAAAAAGAAATACATTTGTTATCTTACTCAAAAAACACAAACGAACGTATGATGAAAAACTTTTCATTAAAAGCAGTAATCTTAGGAGTTATTGTGGCAGCATGGGGCTGTAACGGCGGACCAAGAGGGGAACTAGTTGGAAGCCCGAACAGAATCAATTACAGTGATCCAGCTCCCAAAGGAATGGTATGGGTACCATCTGGAGTTATGCACATGGGTGCTAGTGACCAAGATATAAGAAACGCAGGGGATGTAAAAAACCGCGTGGTTCAAATGTTAGGTTTCTGGATGGATGCTACGGAAATTACCAATTCAGAATATAGACAATATATTGATTGGATTCGTGATTCATCAGCTCACTCATTACTAGGAAATTATAAAGATCTTGATGATGGCTCGCAACGTATCGATTGGCGTAAAAAGTTAAACTGGAATGATGAGGAGTTGCAAGATGCAATGCTAGCTTATTTTGTTCCTGCTAGCGAAAGCATTTGGGGTAAGAAAGAATTTGATAATAATAAACTGGTTTATAACTACAAGTCATTTGATTTTGAGGCAATGGTTAAAAATCCAAATCAAGCACGTTCTTCGTTCAAACGTGAGTTTAACGTAAAAGCATATCCTGACACTACAGTTTGGATGAAAATGTTTTCATACTCATATAATGAGCCTATTACACACCAATATTTCTGGTATAAAGCATTTGACAACTATCCTGTTGTAGGTGTAAACTGGTTCCAAGCAAATGCATTTTGTGATTGGAGATCAAAATATTGGAGAAATTATAGAAGTTCTAAGAAATTATACCTTGAAGGAAACTTCAAACTTCCTACTGAAGAGCAGTGGGAATGGGCTGCACGTGGCGGAAGATCACAATCTCCATACCCATGGGGTGGGCCGTATATCGTAAACAAAAAAGGTTGCTACTTAGCAAACTTTAAACCGAACCGTGGTAACTATGGTGCTGATGGTGGTTTATACACTGTGCGTGCTGATGCATATTGGCCAAATGATTATGGCTTATATAATATGAGTGGTAATGCAGCTGAGTGGACAATGTCTCCTTATGTTTCAAATGCTTATGGCTTTGTAGCGGATATAAACCCAGGTGTAAAATTAAAAACAAAAGATACTGATCCACAATGGTACAAGCGTAAAACCGTAAGAGGTGGTAGCTGGAGAGATGTTGCTTACTACTTGCAAGTAAGCTCAAGAGATTATGAATTTGCTGATACTGCGAAAGCGTACATTGGATTTAGAACGATTACTCAACAGGTTGCGCCATCATTAACTAACAAGCGACCAGGTAAAAAATAAGACTAACAAATTAACTTAAATTAAAAGATATAAAAAGATGAAATCAATTGCATTATTCTTTGAGACGAAGAGAGGGAAATATATTAAAAACCTAATTATTGGTTTGGGTGCGGCAGTAGTACTAATTGGAGCATTAGCAAAATTAGAGCACTGGTGGTGGGCAAGTTATGCCTTAATTGTAGGAATGTGTACTGAGGCATTTATTTTTGCTTTATTAGGTTTACTACCTCCTCACAAGGATTACTACTGGGAGCGTTACTACCCAGATATTGATAAGAACCCACACGTGGAGGCTTATAAGAAAGGAACAAAATTTGAAACACCAGCTTTTGCAGGTGTAGGAGGTTCAGGGAGCGGAGCTTCTGCTACAGCATCTTTGGATAAAATGTTGGAGGAAGCCAACATTAATCCAGCAAATTTGAATCGACTGAATGATAATTTTAATAAATTTAGTAATACCGTTGATCAAGTAAAAGACATTAGCAGTGTAGCTGATGCTACAAACGAGTATAGCACAAAAGCTAGAGAGGCAGCTTCTGCTCTTACTGAAATGAAAGATACATTTGTAGGAGCTTCTAACACATTGGCTTCTTTTAATAATGCAGCAAATGAAACAGCTAAGTTTCATGATCAAGTTACTGTACTTACTAAAAACCTTGGTTCCCTTAATCAAATATATGAGGTTGAATTACAGGACGCAAATAACCATTTAAAAGCTATGAATAAGTTTTATAGCAACTTGGTAAATGCTTCTGACGCTATGCAATCAAGTGTTGATGATGCTAACCGTGCTAAGGAGCAAATGGGTGTATTGGCCGGAAACTTGAATTCATTAAATCAAGTATATGGAAATATGCTATCTGCAATGCAGGGACGTTCTTAGGAATGAATAGACTATACGCGAGAGAAAAGAAAAGTAAATAAAATTTTAAGAATAGAATATGTCTTTACCTAAGGAACCCAGGCAGTTGATGATTAATTTGATGTACTTAGTACTCACTGCACTTCTTGCAATGAATGTATCTAAGGAAGTAATCAATGCATTTACGATTGTTGATAAAAGTATTGGTCGATCAAATACAAACATCGAGAGTAAGAATTTATCTACAATGAAAAACTTTGAATTATCAAGAGATGATGATGAGTTAGAACTAGAAAAACGCGAAAAGGTTGCGAAAGCAATGGAAATTGCTGAAGAAGCAAGGAAAAAGACAAGTGCTATGGTTGCTAAGCTAGAAGCTTACAAAGAGGCGATTATAACTGGAGCTGGGGGGATTGTTCCTGAAACCGGTAAGATTAAAAGAGAAGCTGATTTAGAGTCTGCTACTAGTTATATGATTACCCAAGGTAACGGTGCTAGAATGAAATCAGAATTGGAAGCCCATAAAGCAGTAATGGCTAAATTTATTGATAGTTTAGGCGCTGACATGAAATTATCTAAAGACGCAGATCCTTTTGAGAAAAATTTGCCAATAAACTTTGATATTGATAATTCTGAGAAGTCGTGGTCTGAGAATATGTTTGAAATGGTTCCAGCCGTTGCAGCTGTTACAATTATCAATAAATATAAGAATGATGTAATGAATTCTGAGTCTGCAGTTCTTGATGAACTATGGGCTAGTGCGATGGGTGAAAAGAGAAAGCAAAAATTTGTTGAGCCTCCTATTCCAATTGTTCCGGATGAAAAATTTAATCAGTACGGCGTTATTGCTAGTTTAGATAATAGTTATGCGTTACCAGGTCAAACATTAAACCTTACCTCAATGTTAGGTGCGTTCAATGCTGATTCTAAGGGCTTGCGTATTTGGGTGAATGGTAGACCAGTATCGCCAAAGAAAGGAATTGCCAAGATGAAAATCAGAGCTAACTCAAAACCAGGTAAGCATAGCATAAGAGTTAGAGCGCAATATTTAGATAAAGGAAAAAGTGATGATGCTGTTGCTCGTTGGGTACCTGTAAAAGAGGAAGTTATTACGTATTATGTAGGTCAGCCACAGGCAACGATTTCATTGGATAAAATGAAAATCTTTTATAAAGGTCTTAAAAATCCTATGACAGTTTCAGCTTCAGGTGTTCGTATGAGTGATATCAGTGTAACTGGTGGTCCGAATATCAAATTAGTAAAAACTGGACTTGGTAAATACAATGTATTAGCATCTAAAAATAGTGGAAAAACATGGGTTCAGATTACAGGTAAACGTAGTGATGGGTCTATTGAGAATTTTGGAAAAATTGAATATCGTTTAGGGCGAGTGCCGGATCCAATTGCATATGTAGCAGATAAAACTGGTGGAGCAATGCCAGTAAACGCGATGAAAGTACAACAAGCTGTATTTGCTAAGTTGAAAGGCTTCCCTTATGATTTGAAGTATAATGTAACTTCATTTAATATGGTACATGTACCAAAACGTGGAGAAATGCCTGCACCTCTTGCGGTAACGGGTAAGTTTTTAAATCGTGGTGCAGCAAAAGCTTTGTTGAACACACTAAAAGTTGGAGATCGTTTGTTCTTTGAAGATGTAAGAGCAAAAGGCCCAGATGGAGAAACAAGAAAATTAGGTGGACTAAGTTTCTACTTCCCAAACTAATTGAAATTAATAGTAGAGATAATAAGAATAAAGAAAATACAAATTATGAAATTACGCAGTTTAATCATTTTAGTTTTAGCTATTGCCACTTCTGGTGTAGTAACAGGACAAACTACAGACCCATCGAGCAATACAAATTCGTATAAGGCTGTAAATGATTCTTGGCAACCTTCTTTACGTAAGGATGGTGTAATAGACCGAGTACCGCACAACAACTATTTGACTCCTTGGCAGCCAATCCGCGAAACGGATGTGCTTTGGAAAAAAAGAGTTTGGCGTGAGATCGATACTCGTCAAAAACAAAATTATCCTTTCCGTTATCCTGGCGATGAGTACAGTGGTGGTGGAATGTATATTGAGATTTTATTAAACTCAATAAAAACAGGTAAAATTACTGCCTTTAGAGATGAGCGTTTTACATCTCCGGTAAGCTTTGAAGACGTTCAAAAAACACTAGTAGGATCAGCTGATACTATTTATGTAGAGAATGCGGTAACAGGTGAATTGGAAATGAAGATTATCCAAAAGCAATTTGACCCAGATAATGTAACTAAATTTAGAATTAAAGAAGATTGGATATTTGATAGAAAAGTAGGACGTATGGTTTGTCGTATTTTAGGTATATCTCCTTACCTAGATAAGTATTCTACTGAGAGTGGAGTATATCAAGGTTCTTATCCAATGTTTTGGATTTACTACCCAGATATCAGAGAGTCTCATGTAAAGTATGAAGTATACAATCCTGATAATGATGTTTTCAGAATGACATGGGATGATTTCTTTGAGAAAAGAATGTTTAGTTCTTTCATTGTAAAATCAACATTTAACAATCCACAGCAAAACGATATACGTTCTTATAAAAAAGGAATTTACAGATTATATGAGTCTGAAAAAATTAAAGAGAAAATCTTTAATAAAGAACATGACCTTTGGGTATACTAGTATTGTCATACTAAAGTAAAAAAAGACTTTATAAGCCTCATTCAAGCAAAACTTGAATGAGGTTTTTCTTTTTAGCTGCAAGTTCAAGACTAAAACTGCGTCTAATTTTGTAACTTTAGCACTCTTAAATAAGATTATACATGAGGATATTAAAATCAGTACTACTACTTGTACTTACCACATTAAGCACACAACTTTTTGCGCATGGTGATGAGCATGTAAATGAAATAATTACACCCTATAATGATGCCAAAGAAGCATTAAGTGGGTATAAAATTCAACACTTAAAAAAACATGCTGCTTGGCAATCATTTGTATCAAAACATAGCGATTGGGGTGCTCGATTTAATAGATATACCAAGTTGCCGCACCGAGCATTTGGTACACCTTTTTCTTATGGTAGTAGCCAGCAGGATTTAGTAGCTAAATCTTTAGACTTTATTAATACTGAGTTTGCTGAATTTCAAATTCCTACCCACAACCTAATTTCTACAAGAAATTATAATGATGGGAAATATATAAATGTAGATTTTAAACAAATGCATCAAGGTATGGAAATACTATGGAGCAACGTAATGGTTCGATATGCTCAAAATGGTGATATTGTTTTATTTGGTTTGGACGCTCACAGAAATATTTCTGATGCATTGCCAATAAGCTTAACTGCTAACCAAGCACAACAAAAAGCTGAAGATGCATTGACAACTACCGTACTAAACTCAACAGTAAGCGCTGATAAAAAAGTAATACCAGTGCCAGTAGAAGGAGTATATGAATATCATGTAGTATATGAGGTAATAACCAACACACAGGATACTAAGGATATGCCCGGAAAATATTTGAGCTACGTAGATGCTGAAACTGGTAAAGTATGGTACAGAGATAATGATGTAAAGCAAATTGGTTTTACGGTTAATGCAGATTTATATCCTACCAACTTGTATAACCCGAGTCAACTATTAGAGCTACAGCATTTAAGAATTGAAAGTGGTGCAAATACATATTACACTGATGCAACTGGGAACGTAACAATTCCTGGAACAACCTTTGGCGGTACCATTCATTTAGATGGGCGCTATTGTGATATTGTAACTTCACAAAATGGAACTGTGTCTCCTTCAATTATGCCTACGGCGGTAATGAATAATGGAGTGTATACATTTCCTCCAAGTGCTCCTGAGCCTCAGATTCAGCATTTTACAACGTATCATCACGTAAACGTGGTGCATGATTATATGAAATCAAAAATTCCATTGTTTACTGCTATGGACAATCCATTGACTACAAGAATTGATAGAACCGATGGAAGTTGCAATGCTTTTTATAATGGGAATAGTATAAATTTTTATACTACGAATAGTGGTTGTAACGCTTTGTCACTTGTAAACACCGTAATCTATCACGAATATGGTCATGGAATATCAAGAGTATTTTATAATGATCAAGGATCAAACTTTAGTAATGGAGGTATGGGTGAAGGTTACTCAGACGTATGGGCAACTTTTATTAATAATGGTCCTATAGTTGGTGAAGGTTTTTCAAGTGCCAATACAAATATTAGACGATATGACATTAATCCAAAAGTTTACCCGCAGGATATTCAAGGTCAAGTGCACGCTGATGGTGAAATTATAGCAGGAGCTTGGTGGGATACGTATCAATATTGGGGTAGTTTAGATAGTATTTCTGCTTTATTTGCTCAGTCTCATTATGGTTTAGCAACTGGACCTAATGGTACCGAGGGCGAAGTTTACTTTGATATTTTAATTGATGCTTTACAATATGATGATAATGATAATAACATTGCCAACGGTACGCCGCATTTCAATTTTATTGTAAAAGGTTTTGCTGATCATGGAATTTATTTATTAAATAATACAGAACTTGAACATCCTGAGCTTGGTTATCAAAACTCAGGAATTGCATTAAATATACATGCTGATGTTCTTACAGACTTCTCACCATTTGTAGGGGATGTTACATTAAAATATAGACCACGATCAGGTGGTACCTTACAGTCATTATTAATGACAAAAAATAATTTAGCGTATGACGTGACCTTCCCTTCTCAAACAGCAGGTGAAATTTATGAGTATTACTTTGATGTTGGCGATAACTTAAATAGTTACACAGTAGCCTTCCCTAAAAATTCAGAATTTACAACTAATTTCTTCCAAAGAAATTTACCATACTATATCATGATTGGGTATACTCCAAAGTATCAAGAGTTATTTGATGCCGGAGCAGCACCAGCGGGTTGGACTATTGGAAATGTTGCAGGTGATGGTGCCATTCGTGGTGTATGGGAGCATGGTACTCCAGTAGGTTCTTTTGAGGATCCAAATGATTCTGCTACCGTAGTTCAAACATTTAATGATGCCAATGGAGGTGGAGGATGTTTAGTTACAGGAAATGCAAGCAATGCTAATGCGTCTATTGGAACGGCCGATGTGGATGCTGGCATGACAACCGTTTTATCGCCAGTAATTGATATTTCGAGTTATACAACTCCTGTTTTAGGTTATTCCCGTTGGTTTAGTAATAGCCAAGGAACTAATCCACGTGAAGATGTATGGACAGTACAGATTACGTATAATGGAGGTGCCAATTGGTACTTTTTAGATAGAACTTTTGAGCCAGACGTAAGTTGGAGATGGCAAGTTGTTCCTTTAATTCAAAATACAGGTGGTCAAATTCAGGTACGATTTATTGCTGAAGATGATCCAACTGCTGGTAATGGAGGATCACTTGTTGAAGCTGCGGTTGATGCATTTGAGATTTTCGATATTGGAGAAACTCCATTAGCTACAACAGATCTTAGCAAACTATCATTTCAGTTATTTCCAAACCCTGCTACTAAAAGCGTAAATGTTGTTTTACCAGAAGGTAAAGAAGCAAGTATTGAAATTTTGAGTAGTGTAGGGCAGGTATTAAGCCTTCAGAAGACAGATAGTCAAAAGCTAGTGCAGGTGGAGACTTCTTTCCTATCTGCCGGGATATATTATGTAAGAGTCTATCAGGATAGCAAAATGAGTATAAAGAAACTAACAATAGCACACTAGATATTGTTTATAAATTGGTAGGAATCCCGTCTCATTTAGGAGACGGGATTTTTTTTTCACCACTACCTTTGGGAAGTATTTATAACACCACTATTATGGAGAAACTACAAGAAATTGCATCACAAGTAAGAAGAGATATTGTAAGAATGGTGCATGGTGTGCAAAGTGGTCACCCAGGTGGTTCATTAGGTTGCACAGATTTTTTAGTTGCACTATACTTTGAAACAATGAACCATAATGCGGAGAACTTTACAATGGAAGGACATGGCGAAGATGTTTTCTATTTATCAAATGGTCATATTTCTCCTGTATTTTACAGTGTACTTTCTCGTGCAGGTTATTTTCCAATAGATGAGCTAAGTACATTTAGAAAATTAAATACACGCTTACAAGGACATCCTACTACACACGAAGGTTTACCGGGTGTGCGTATTGCTTCAGGTAGTTTAGGGCAAGGTTTAAGCGTAGCATGCGGCTCAGCCATGGCCAAGAAAATGAATGATGATGCAAGTATTGTATACACCCTTCATGGTGATGGCGAATTGCAAGAAGGTCAAAATTGGGAAGCGCTTATGTTTGCAGCTCATCATAAATTAGATAATGTAATTTCAACTATTGACTTTAACGGTCAGCAGATTGATGGTAGCACCGATGACGTAATGAGCATGGGAGATATTAAGGCTAAATGGGAAACATTTGGATGGCAAATGTTTGAAATGAATGGCAATGATATGGCTGATGTAGTAAAAGTATTAGGTGAAGCAAAAGCTGCAACGGGTAATGGCAAACCAATTGGTATCCTTATGAAAACTGAGATGGGTGCAGGAGTTGATTTTATGGAAGGCACGCATAAGTGGCATGGTATTGCTCCTAACGATGACCAATTGGCTGATGCTCTTGGTCAGTTAAGCGAGACCTTAGGCGACTATTAGCACCGAGAGGCATATAGTTTTAAATATATGCTATTTATCGGTTGATATTATAACAGAACAATAATGAGCTTTTGAACTTTGCGTTTCTATTAATACGTAAATTTGCTCTATCGCTAAACGGCTTACATATTACTTTTTGTTTCTTATATGCTTACTAAGCTTTTCGGCGCAAGCCCAAACTAAAAAAACTAGAATTTTATTTATACTTGATGCCTCATCTAGTATGACCTATAAGTGGAATGACGATTATAATCGTTTTTCTATTGCTAGTGATATTCTACTACAAATAGTGGATAGTATTTATGCTGTAAATAATGAAATTGAATTTGGGGTTCGTGCTTATGGTACCGAGTACCCTTCGCAGCTCAAAAACTGTACCGATTCAAGATTGATTGTACCGTTTAATTTGCAAAATGCAAATCAGATTAAACAATCCTTATTACATACCACACCCATTGGCTGGTCACCAATTGCCTATAGCTTACGCCAAGCTGCCAGCAATGAAATGAATAATACAAACGATTATGATTATTCCATAATATTTATAACGGACGGGGGAGAGTCGTGCGGCGGAGATATTTGTCAAACGTTTAGTGATTTACTAAAAAATAAAATTAGCATTACGCCATACATTATTGGGCTTGATAATAATTCTAACTTAAAAACGTATTACAACTGCCTAGGTAAATACGTGGCGGTTCAGGATGTAAATGACATACCTAAGGCTGTAAAATTAATAGTTGATGAAAATAGACCTATTCTTAATAAGAAAAAGAATCTAAACTTAAAAACGGTTTTTTCTAATACGCCTATCAAAAATTCAAAGCCTAAAGTAGTGAAGCCTAGAGTTGTAGAACCTAAGGAAATCGTGAAGCGAAACACCATAGGCTTACAAGTGCTTAATCCTTTCTCAGGTAAAGTTGAATCAAATTTGTTACCTGCCCCAAGTCCGTTGACTTTAAGCCCTTTGTATCGTGTGCTTGAGTATACGTTCACTTTTGATATGACACCGCCTGTAAAAAGGCTTACAACTAACTTGTCTAGGATATCACCTTTAACTAGCATGCTAGCCAAAGCACAACCTGCTGCCGTTAAGCCACTGCGTGTAAAACCACTTTATAATAAGTTGGAGTATACTTTTAATTTTGAAAAGCCGGAACCTCCGGTTCAAAAAGTTACGGAAAAACTTACAGCCTTAAGACCTTTTGAGCCAAGACATCGTTTGGTATATGCTTTTAGAGTGCCGCGTCCTATTTATGTGCCTCCTTTATATAAAAAGTTGGAGTATACTTTTAATTATACCACACCTGTTCAAAAAGTAGTAAAAACAACTCCAAAGCCAAAAACGATAATCCCACCGCCGGGCACTGTAAAAAACGATGGCAAAGTAAAAGTAAGCAGAGAAATTATTCCTCATAACGAAACTTTGGTACAGGTGTATTTTGTAAATAAGTATCAGAAGAAAAAAATGTATCGTAATGCTACGCCTACGATTGTAATGCAAGATGCTACCTCAAAGAAAGAAGTTAAACGATTTATACGATCGGTAACAAGGGGAGAACCAGATATGAAATTAATTGATCCAGGCAGTTACTCATTTACCGTAAAAGGAGATAATAGTTTGACTACAGCTGGTGTAAGAATAGATAAAAATAGTATCAACAAAATTTTTATTGAGGTGACGGATGGAACGTTACAGTTTGTTTATGCAAATAATCCGGGTAGACCAGTTAAAGAATTTCAGGCTATTGTAAACCCTCGATTTGAAAATAAGGATAAGACGGTAGTACAGGAGTGTAAAGAACTTTTATATTATTCTCCCGGGACCTATTATATCCAAATCAATACGTTGCCACCTTTAAAATTTGCGATGTATGATATTAGCTTTGCAGCAACACATATCGTGCAATTGCCAGAGCCTGGTTTTGTACAAATAAATAATTCAAACCGTTTAGGAACTATTCATTTTACCCGTGAATTAAACGATGCAGACTCTCGTTTTCATGTAATGACGATTAATGGGAATGTGATTGATCAAAAAGAAATGATGAGACCAGGAACTTATAAAGTACATTTTGATAAAGTACCAGGCACACCGCAAGCGGGCAGAAAACAATTAAAGTTTAAAGTTGTAAGTAATAAAACAACGCAGCTTATTCTTCAGTAAGTTGTTAACTCTTTAGCCATAGCAAGAAGAGTGTAATTATAATCCCAATTACAATTAGAATAGGGATCTTTTGCTTAAAGTATTCAGGACTTTTTTTATAGTCAAAATAATAAGCTACTCCTATTCCTATAACAACAACTAATAATAGCATACAATAAAGATAAAAAAATCCCCCACGCTTAGCGTGGGGGATTGTATTTTATAAAATGAGAATCAATTAGCTTTCGCCTCCTTTTTCTTCTCCTTCCATTTTCTTCTTAAGATTAGCTAATACATCTAAATCACCCAATGTAGCTTTCTCAATCTTAGATTGCATAGACTTCATTGACTTCTTTGTACGATCATGGTTAGCTCTTGCTTCCTGACGACCCGCTTCTTTTTCCATTTCTTTCTCAGCTTCCCAAGTTTTAGAATGTGAAACAAGAATACGTTTTTCGTTACGATCAAATTCAATGATCATAAACTGCGCTGTTTCATCAGCTGCAACAGATTTCTCGTCTTCTTTACGTAAGTGACGTGTAGGAGCAAATGCTTCTAAACCATATTGTAATTGTACGATACCACCTTTATCTTCTTTACGAATCAAAAGACCTTCATGCGTACTTCCCATAGGGAATGTACTTTCGAATGTATCCCAAGGATCATCTTCTAATTGCTTATGTCCAAGAGAAAGTTTACGTGTTTCGCTATCAACGTTTAATACCATAACCTCAAGCTCATCACCTACTTTGGTAAAGTCACTTGGGTGGTTGTAACGCTTAACCCAGCTTAAGTCAGATATGTGAATCATTCCACCAATACCATCATTAAACTCACAGAATACACCATAAGGAGTTAAGTTTTTAACTACACCTGTATGACGAGTTCCTTCAGCAAATTCAACTTCGATTTTATCCCAAGGATCTTCCGTCATAGCTTTGATAGAAAGGCTCATTTTCTTCTCCTCTTTATCAATGGCTACAATCTTAGCTTCGTAGTCATTACCTTCAGTAAAGTACTCCTTAGCGTTGATAGGCTGGTTACTCCAAGTGATTTCACTTACGTGAACTAAACCTTCAATACCTGGCTCAATTTCGATAAATGCACCGTAATCTTCAATGTTTACTACTTTACCTTTCACCACGTTTCCTTCCTTAATTTCTTCAGGAAGCTTTTCCCATGGCTGATCTGTAAGTTGTTTTAAACCTAAAGAGATACGTTTCTTATCATCATCAAAGTCAAGAATTACAACATTCAAGCTCTGACCATTTTCCAATACCTCGCTTGGGTGCTTAATACGACCCCAAGAGATATCAGTAATATATAATAAACCATCAATACCACCTAAGTCAATAAACGCACCAAAGTCAGTAACATTTTTCACTGTACCTTCTAGTACTTGTCCTTTCTCTAGTTTGCCCATAATCTCAGCACGTTGTGCTTCGATATCACTTTCAATAAGTGCTTTATGAGATACTACTGCATTACGGATTTCTTCGTTGATTTTAACTACTTTAAACTCCATAGTTTTACCTACAAACTGATCGTAGTCAGTAACAGGCTTCACATCAATTTGAGATCCTGGTAAGAATGTTTCCATACCAAAGATATCTACGATTAAACCACCTTTTGTTTTGTGTGTAATCAAACCTGAAGTTACCTCGCCAGTTTTGTAGAAGTTTACGATTTTTTCCCAAGCACGATATGCTCTTGCTTGCTTGCGGCTCAATACTAAGTGGCCATCGCGGTTTTCTTTTTCTACTACAAATACTTCTACTTCATCACCTACGTTTACTTCATCTAAATCTCTAAATTCATTTAAAGAAATTAAACCATCACTTTTGTATCCAATGTCTACAACAGCATCAGTTTCTGTAAGGGCCATAATAATAGCGCTTTTGATTTCGCCGTCATTAATGGTTGAGAAGGATTGCTCATAGAATTTATCAAATTCTACAATTTCTGCATCTGTGTAACCAGTTACATGTTTCTTGTCTACACTCCAGTCAAAATCATCGTGCGCGCCACTAGCTTGTGGGTGCTCAATTACTGTTGCTTCTGGTTTTGGAGTTTCCTGCGTCGTAGTTGTTTCTGTTGACGTAGTTTCGGTTGATTCTTGATTTTCAGCCTTTGGCTGTTCTATATTATCTTCCATTTTTATGTTCCGCTATAAATTTTTAAATAGGTAGCACGTACCTAAGGCTTTTGAGCGGTCGGCAAAGATAGGCAGAAAGGGAGTAAAATTGATTTTTTCCTACTTTTTTTGAGTTAATTTACTTACGCTGTAAGCTTCTCGAAATATTGTTGATTATTCCTTCTAATACTTAATATTATTGACTCTTAGGATAATTTACACTAAGTAGTATTGAGTAATTTTTGCATAAAAAAAGGGAGCTGAAAGCTCCCTTTGATTATTTCTTAATTTTTAGGACTATTTAATGCCCAATTTCGCTTTTACTGCGTCTAATAAGTTGTCCTTTGACTCAGCATGTAAAAGAGCTCCTGTGCTTGAATCAATTACATAAGAGAACCCTTGTTCTTTAGCAACTGCTTTTATAGCTACATCAGCTTTTTTAATAATAGGTGCTGCAAGTTCTTGCTCTTTTTCAGAAACTTTCTTCTCGCCCGTTTTGCTTAACTGTACTATACGCCCTTCTAAATCTTGGATTTCCTTAATTTGTACTTCTTTGATGGCATCACTCATCCCATTAGCTTCAGCTTGTAATTTTTTCACTTTAGCGTCATACTCTTTTTGCATTGCAGTCAATTTTGTCTGGAATGTTTGAGCATACTTTTTTACGTCATCTTGTGCCTTTTTCATTTGGGGCATAATAGATAGTAAAAGTTGAGAATTAATGTGTCCTATCTTTTGCTGTGCTTGCATACTAAAACTAGTAAGTAGACAAACGGCTAGTATTGTTATTATTTTTTTCATTCTAATTATTTATATCTTTTTTGTCGGATGGCAAATATAAGTTCAAAGTCTCTTATTTACGTTTAGGATTTGTTACACCTAAGTCAAGAAGAATAGCGTCACTTATATCAATTTTTGGGATACTATAAAATATGCTAAGATCGCTTGACTTGTCAAATATGATGTCATAGCCTTTACGCTTAGCAATTTTTTGTACTGAGTTGTAAACCTTGTCTTGTACAGGCTTTACAAGCTCCTGACGCTTAGAAAATAAGTCACCTTCAAAACCAAAACGTTGCTTTTGTAATGTTTTAGCCTCTTTTTCTTTGCGTATAATATCGTCTTCACGCCTTTTTTTCATTTCATCGCTTAGCATTACTGCTTCTGCTTGGTATGATTTATATAAACGTTCTACTTCTTGTATTTTGGCGTCAATTTCTTTTTGCCATTTTTTAGAAAATTCGTCTAGTTTGCTTTGCGCTCGTTTATAATCGTTCAAGTTATCTAGTATGTATTCTGAATCGATTACACTATAGCGTTGTGCCATTGCAGGCGAAGTGGATAGCCCAATGGCTACAATTAAGAGAAGGATAATTTTTTTACTCATGTTCATAATTATTTTTGTACTGTTCTTCGACTACAAATAGACAAAAAAGTTTAGAGACTATAAAGGCTTTAACGTTATTTTATGGGCAACAGTTATTTAAACGCATTGCTTTTTACAACAGAAAGTGCCTTGAAGTCGTTATATGTCTAGGCTTGACTTAATAGGGTAGCCAATATTAATCAGGCTCCTGGCCTAACATAAAGGTAAATTTAGCCGAAGCTCCTATATTATTACCATTTCCAATAGACTGCTGTGTGCCATTAGCCGTATCAAATCGTACACCATAATCAAGTCCTAATAAACCAAACATAGGTAAGAAAATACGTACACCTAAACCAGCTGAACGATTAAGCTCGAACGGATTAAACTGATTGAAACTGTCCCAAGCATTTGCTGCTTCATACCATCCTAAAGCATAGATAGTAGAACTAGGGTTTAATGATAAAGGATAACGCAACTCAGCGGTATACTTATTAAAAATAGTCGCACCACCTGAATTAGAATAAATTTCATAACCACGATGTGCAATAATATCACGACCAAAAATTGTAAAACCTTGGATACCATCACCACCAACTTGGAAACGCTCAAAGGGTGATTGTGCTGCATTATTATAGTATCCTAAGTAACCATGTTTTGTAGCTAATTTAAGTACTAAGTTTCCTTTAATACGCTGGTACCACTCAGCCGTAAAACGATATTTATGATACTCAATCCATTTATACTTTTGCTCCTGCGTAGCCGTTTCGTAATTTAAATCACTAAAAGAAGAATAAGGTGGAGTAATTTGACCTACAAAACGAATGTTACTACCACTACGAGGGTATAAAGGTTGATCAATTGAAGTTCTTGCCAATGTAAGCTTGAAGCTTAAGTTATTTGCTTGTCCGTTATCAAATCCTTCAAAGAAGGTGTAATTATTAATATTATAACGCTGATAGTTTAAACCGTAAGACACAATGAAGTTATCATCAGGCCAACGTAGTCTTTTACTAATGCTTGCACCCAAACCTAAAGTTGTCATATTACCAGTAGTTGATGAACCAAATGTACCAGCGAAGAATGTTCTGTAAGCGCTTAATGATAAAGCGGTAGGTTTTTTACCTCCAAGCCACGGCTCAGTAAAGCTTGCAGTTATAGAGTTGTACCATTTTCCATTTGCTTGACCACGTAGGGATAGCTTTTGACCATCTCCCATTGGTAATGGATCCCAAGCACCTTTTTTACCAATATTTTTAAGCGAGAAATTATTAAACGAAACACCTACGGTTCCAGTAATTCCTAGTCCACCACCAAAACCAGCTTGTAACTCTAATTGATCAGAAGATTTTTCAACAACCGTTATATCTATATCAACCGTACCATCATTGTTTGGTCTTGGTGTAATACCAATTTTTTCAGCATCAAAAAATCCAAGGTTTGCAATCTCACGTTGCGAACGAATTAAATCTGCTCGGCTAAATTTATTACCGGGTAAAATACGCATTTCACGACGTATTACATGCTCATGCGTTTGATCATTACCCGAAATATTTACATTACGAATCGTATACTGATCACCTTCTATAAGTTGGATATTAAAATTAATAGTATCTCCAATTACTGAGCGCTCGGTTACATTGGTATTAAAACTTAAGTAACCATCATCTAGGTATTGTGAACTAATATCATCACTTTCTTGGGTAGGTATTTTTCCTAATCGCTTGTCCAATAATTCTTGATTATAAATATCACCTTTTTTAATACCAAGTAGCTTATTTAGTTGCTCATCATTAAAACGTGTATTTCCTTTCCAATTAAAATCACCGAAATAATATTTACGCCCTTCGTCAACTTTGATATCAATATTTAAGTGACCATTCTCAGCAAAGTAGGTAGTATCTTTTGCGATGCTTGCATCTCTAAAACCAATTGAATTGTAATGATCTACAATGTAAGTTTTATCTTTTTCAAACTCGTTTTTATTAAACTTAGATGGCGAGAAAACTTTATATCGTAAGTACGGGTCCAATAGTTGTGCCGTTTTAGACAGGCTTAAAAAACCCTTGTTTTTGATATAAGATTTAGCGCTCATATCGTTTTGGCCGTATACACTTTCGTTAGCCACCGGGTGTAAGGATAAGCGAGCCATTTCCTTGCTTTCTTTCATGCTACGCTTTAAACGCATGGTGTTAGCTGTTTTGTTACCAAAAATATTAATCTGATTAATTTTAATCTTAGGACCTTTATTGATATTAAAGGTTAAGATGCTCATATTCGTAAAGGCAGTATCTCTAGTTTCGGTTATTCGAACTGATGTATTAATGTGGCCTTTATCACCATAGAATTTTTTAATACGCTGAGAGGCACTTTTTTTCATACTCTCAGTTATTACTCTTGAGCGTACGAGGCCTATTTTTTCTTTTAGTTCCTTGGCATCATTGGTTTTTATACCTCTAAAATTGTATTTTGATAATCTTGGACGTTCTGTAATTTCAATGTCTAAGAAAACCTTGTCATTTACAAATCTGGTTGCATTTATTTCAATATCTGAGAAAAGTTTTTGCTTCCAAAGGTTACGTATGGCTTTACTTAACTTTTGATCATTGGGGATTGTTATTTTTTCTCCAAGCGTAAGGCCTGAGATGGATACTAGTAACTCGCCATCAATAAATTTTGATCCACTTACAGTGATACCTCCAATGGTATATTGGTTTGGCGCACTCCCAAATGAGTTTCTTGCTTGTCTTTTACCTCCTAATTGTAATTGCGCATTGGCATCAGACCATGTAAAAATGATGGATGCTAAAAAACAAAGTACGATTTTATAATTTGTATTCATGTAAATATTATGCTGGTTTGAGCTGCTCGCTTATTTGTCCAAAGCGGCGTTCTCGGTTTTGATAATTAAGTATGGCCTCAAAAAGGTTTTCTTTTCTAAAGTCTGGCCAATGGGTATTGGTAAAGTATAATTCGGCGTATGCCAGTTGATATAAAAGAAAATTACTAATACGATGCTCACCACTTGTGCGAATCATAAACTCAGGGTTGGGTATATGACTTGTGCTTAAGTGCTGATTGATTAGATCATCATTTATATCTTCTTCTTTAATTTTTCCTTCTTTGGTATCTCTTGCAATTTCTTTTATTGCATTAATAATTTCCCATTTGGCACTGTAGCTTAAGGCTAAAACCAACGTAAGACCTGTATTATTTTTAGTAAGTTCTTTTGCAGCATCAAGTTGCTTAATACATATGGCTGGTAAACTTTCTATATCGCCTATAACATCCAAGCGTATATTATTCTCGTGCAGTTTTTCAATTTCTGATTGTAATGTAGAAACCAAAAGCTCCATTAAACCATTTACCTCAGCTTGTGGACGTTTCCAGTTTTCTGTACTAAAAGCATACAATGTCAGATATTCAATACCTACTTCAGCGCAACCTTCTACTACTTCCTGCACACTCAATACACCTTGCTGATGCCCAAAAAGTCGGTTTTGATTCCGCTCTTTAGCCCATCGTCCATTCCCATCCATTATAATGGCAATGTGTCTTGGCAGTTTTTCTTTTTGAATGAGGTCAATCATTAACCCACAAAAATAAGCTTTCGATATTTTAAACGCTGTTAAAACTTAATACTATAAATAGTTTAACACAGCTTTCACAGCGAAAATAGTGGCTCATTTTAGTTTGAGGAATGGTTATTTTATCGCTTCAGCTTTATTATATTTGTTATACAACTTATCGTTTATATGTTTCAAAAAAAAATAGCTTCTATTTTCCTATTGCTAGTTATGTCCGTAGCCTTTACAGCCTGCGAAAAAGATATGAGCCCTGATGATCCCTTACCGGATGAGCGGGAGCATACTGTATTTACTACCACCAATAGTAATAGATTGTATGGCTACAATGCCGAAACAGGTAATAAGACCTGGGAAAAGTCATTATCTGATAAATTATCTGGCTCGCCTGTAATACTTGGTGACACTTTATACGTAATTACCCAAGATGGTACATTTTATGCTTGGGACCTAAGAAACCAAGATGAATTGCATAAAAGATCCATTGCAAATTCCAATGGATTATCTATTGCTGCTTCAGATACGCTTATATATGTAGCAGGGGGTACGCGATTGTATTGTTATTTTCCTAACGGAGATTTGAAATGGGATTACAATGGAAATAATGGTTTAGCTACATCAGGGGTAAGTTTGGTAAACGAAAAAATGTACGTTGCCTTTGGCAATGAAGTACATTGTGTTGATACGATAGGTACTGCAGATTGGATAGCAACTGGTTTTGGTAATATTACCACTACCGTGAAACCAAATGGTGATGCACTTTACTTTGGTGATGATGATAATAAAATGTACAGTATTAATCGTAGTTCAGGAGCATTAATATGGTCTTATACTACAGCGGCTCAGGTAAAATCGTCTCCACTAGTGTATGGTGGTATGAGTATCTCAGGCAGCGATGATAATACTATTTATTGTGTAGATTTTTTACCAGGTGCTGGTCAACAAGGACTTTTGCGTTGGAGTTTACCTACGCAGGAGCGTGTTCGATCTTCAGCAGCTATACATGTTCCTAGCAACACAGTATTAATAGGGTGTCATGATTATAATTTATATGCAATTGATCACGTAACTGGAGACTTACAATGGAAATATCCAACGGGTAGTTTAATCAACTCTTCTCCAACTGTGGTTGGAAACAAAGCTTACTTCAGCTCATATGATAAGTACCTTTATTGTATTGATATACGTACAGGGAGCTTAGTTTGGAAAACTAATATGGACTATAGCGCTGATGGCTCACCGGTAGTAGATAATATAACTGCTGAGTTTTACAGCGGAGTAAGTGGCATAAGCCCTAATTAAACTAATTATAAACCAAAAAAAACCACGCATTGCGTGGCTTTTTTTTAGTAGATTAAGTAGTGTATTATTTTTAGTTAGATGGTACTCCTGCTTCTAAGTCAGCTAACCATTTTTTGTCAACCTTCTTAAGAACAATTGTTTCTTCTCTTTCTGGCGCTTCGCTGCTTGAAAATTTAATGGTTGCTTCAGTTCCTTCTTCGTTAAAAGTAGTTGTACCAAAAGTATATTTTGCATTTCTAGCTACTGCACGTGCTGAGTCCATCTCTGATTGTAAAGAATCTGGCACCATAGAAGAGAACATTTTCATTTGCTCAAGCATTTTATCTGTATTATCCGTTGCAAGGTCTTTAGCCTTATCATAATCTTCATTAGCAATTGCTGATATAAAATCGTTTGCTACACCTTGAACCTCTTTTTCGCTAGGCTTTGATTTACATGATTGGAAAGCAACTGCACAAACAGTAGCGATCATTAGTAAGTTGAATACTTTTTTCATAATTGTTATAATTAGCCGCAAAGGTAATAGAATAAAATGGGCATATGCAATGGCTGCTCGGTTAATGTGGTGCTAATATTTTCATAGCAATCGTCTCAGCCATATTTATGTGGCTGAATGTTGCGTATCAATGTACTATCCATGCCATTACATAAACGCCACGTCAACTTTGAAGGCAAGTGAGACGTTGCTTGGAAAGAATTCGATTCTATTTTGATTTGCCTTTTAGGAAGTCTGATGTTTCTCCATTCCAAAAACAATTAATACACCTACTATTTTCAAATTTATGGGCGCAGTCGGGACAAAGCTTAGACATTTTTGACTTCAGCTTGTAATATTCAGAATTACATTCATCGTAAATTATTATTTCTTTGTTTATATTGATTTATCAAAGTTAACAATTAAAACAAAAAAAAGCCCCGCCAAAAGGCAGGGCATACTAATCGCTTTTCACTAATCGCTCTTCGCTATACTAAGCTTCTTTCTTTTCTTCTTTCGGCAATAACACCTTACGAGAAAGTTTAAACTTACCAGTCTTTTTATCTAAGCCTACAAGTTTCACTTTTATTGTATCTCCTTCGCTAAATACACCGTCCATATTTTCAAGACGAGAGTGAGAAATTTCTGAGATATGCAATAAACCTTGCTTACCAGGCATAAACTCTACAAAGGCACCATAAGGCATGATAGATTTTACAACGGAATCATATTCTTCACCTACTTCAGGTGTAGCTACAATTCCTTTTACAAAGGCCATTGCTTTATCAGCACCTGCCGCATCAGCTGAGAATATTTTTACAATACCTTGCTCATCTACTTCTTCAATACTAATGTTCGTTCCTGTTTCACGTTGTAATTCTTGAATTACCTTACCACCTGGTCCGATAATGGCACCGATAAACTCACGATCAATATTGATAGACAACATGCGAGGAGTTTGTGGTTTCATTTCAGCACGGTGCTCAGGCATTGCCTCATACATCGCATCTAATATGTGCAAACGACCTTTATTAGCTTGTGCTAATGCTTGACGCATTACATCCATACTTAAACCATCCACTTTAATATCCATTTGTACCGCAGTGATACCATCGCGCGTACCGGTTACTTTAAAATCCATATCACCAAGGTGATCTTCATCTCCAAGTATGTCGGTTAGTACACAAAACTTACCATCTTCTGCACGAGAAATCATTCCCATGGCTACACCACTAACGTGTTTGCTGATTGGAACACCTGCATCCATCATAGCTAATGAACCAGCACAAACTGTTGCCATAGAAGACGAACCATTACTCTCTAAAATATCAGAAATGATACGTACTGTATAAGGATAATCTTCTGGCATAACTTTTTCCAACGAACGTTGTGCCAAGTTACCGTGACCTACTTCTCTACGTCCAGGACCTCTGTTTGGTCTTGGCTCACCTGTACTAAAGCCAGGGAAGTTATAGTGTAAATAGAATTTTTGGAATTCTTTTGTTGCTGCTGTTTCCAACATTTTTTCATCTTCAGGAGTTCCTAAAGTTGCTGTACTCAAACTCTGCGTTTCACCACGAGTAAATAATGCACTACCGTGTGGAGATGCTAAGTAATCTGTTTCCATATTCAAAGGACGAACCTCATCCCATTTACGCCCATCAATACGAGTTTCCTCGTCAAGCATAATGTTACGAGTCGTTTGCTTTTGTACTTCACCTACATATTTTCCAACTAATGCTGCATCTTCTTCAGACAATTCACCTAAAGCTTCAACTACTTCGTCATGAATTTTTCCGTAAGCTGCGCTGCGCTCACCTTTTGCCAAGTGACCACGAACTACTGCTGCTACTTTTTCTTCCGCTAAACCAAAAATCTTAGTTCTCAATTCTTCGTTTACATAACCTTTTGTGTATTCTCTTGGACCTTCTACACCTACAGCCTCACGCAAGGCAACAATAGCTGCTACTTGCTCTTTTACTGCAGCATGTCCTGCCTCAATTGCTTCGATTAATTCTTCTTCGCTACACTCATTACTTTCACCTTCTACCATCATAATATTGTCGGCAGTACCAGCAATTATGAATTCTAAACTAGCTTCAGCTATTTGAGAACGAGTAGGATTGATAACAAACGCACCATCTACTTTTGCTACACGCACTGCAGAAGTAATTTCTGTAATTGGAATATCAGAAACTGCTAATGCCGCAGAAGCTGCTAAACCGGCTAAACTATCTGGTGTTACTTCTTCATCAGAAGATTGTAATTGCACCATTACCTGTACTTCACATAAATAATCTTTAGGAAATAAAGGACGAAGCGCTCTATCGATTAAACGAGAGATTAAAATCTCATAATCGTTTAAACGGCCTTCTCTCTTAAAGAATGAACCTGGTATACGACCAGCGGCCGCAAATTTTTCTTGATAATCAACCGTCAAAGGAAAAAATCCTTGTCCTGGTCTCGGTTCTCTAGCCGCAACCGTTGTGGCCAAAAGGGCACAGTTGCCCGAAGTTACTAAAACAGCACCATGCGCCTGACGGGCTAGCTTGCCTGTTTCTAGTTTGATAGATCTTCCTTCTCCTAGATCTATGGTTTGTGAATGTACGTTAAACATAATTGTTTGTTTTTAAATTGATTAAATGATCTGCCCAGTTTGGGCTATAAAAGCACAAAATGCTAACCAACTTTTTGGATAGCATTTAGGGCTAAAAAAGTAAATCCCTCGGGCAAAGCTCGAGGGATTGTAATATTAAAATTATTTTCTAAGTCCTAACTTAGCTATTAAGGCACGGTAGCCTTCTAAGTCAGTTTTGGCTAGATACTGCAAATATCTTTTACGACGACCTACCATAGTCATAAGACCTGTTTTACTTGAGTGATCCTTTTTATTATCTTTCAAGTGACCAGCGATGTGGTTAATTCTTTCAGTCATCAATGCTACTTGAGCTTCAATGCTTCCAGTGTTTGCTTCGTTTCCGCCAAATTCAGCGAATATTTCTTTTCTACGTTCTTTTGTTATTGCTGCCATGATGTATAGCTTTAGTTTTCGTCTTAAGTCCCGATTTATTCGGGATGCAAATGTAGCTGATATTTTTAGGAAAAAAGCTTTTTTTTCAACAATTATTGAAGAAATGTGGAATGGCGTCATTCTTTCTAAAACATCCTTTACAATTATGTTTAATAAAAATAGGACCGAAATTGCTCATACAGCGATTCAAGTACTATAAATGCTAGTTCTTACCTTAAAAGTACACTGCCCGTATATAAGTCTAAACCAGAAAAATATTTGATGTAGTAGAACCCAGGAGAATAATTAGTCAAATTAATTTTGGCTTGGCCATTTTCTAGTATAATCTCTTTAGCAGCAATACAGATTCCTAAGGTATTATATACCAGTAGCCTTGATTTAGAGCTAGTGGGATTGTTAATACTTATAGTAAACTCTGATTTCGTAGGATTTGGGTAGATGTTTAGTGCTTTAGGTGCGGTATAATTATTAGTTGATGTGCCACCTTGGATACAAGCAAACAGAAACGGCACAGTATAATCAATAATCGTATCCAAATAGTTCCAAGAATTTTGCAAAGGAAAATACCAAGGACAATGACCTGCACCAGGCATTGTATAAAACAGATTAGGGATGTTTAAATTAGTTGCACGTTGTGCTACTTCTAATGACTGAGCCACATGGATTAACTGATCATTGGTTCCATGTACCAAGAGGATTGGTTGGTCTCCCGTAGTAATAGCAGCAGTATCAAAAAGTTGTTCGTTAAGGATAGTTTTAGTGCCACCACATAAGCATAGCGCTGCTTTTATATCAGATGAAAATCCCGGATTGCCACTATTCCCGTCTACAGAATTATCAGTTGCAAGCGGTAAGGTTGTTGGAAAAGATACTTCTGATAAGTTGTCAATATAAGTTGCAGTTAAGGCAGTTACTGCACCTGCAGACTCCCCACCAATGAATATAAAGTCCGTATTAATTTTATACTGATTAGCATTTGCCCTAAAAAATCGAACAGCCGCCTTGGCATCATGCATTGCATTAATTACCGCACGGTTTGATATTGAAGTATCTAATCTATAATTTATACAGGCCACGGCATAGCCTCTCCTAGCCATACTATCGGCAAACGCTTTAATATGAATTAATGCTTTTGATTGATTTGTATCAACAAATCCACCGCCATGAACGTATAAAATGAGTGGGCGTTTTAAGGCAGTATCACCTTGTGGTTCATAAAAATCTAAGAAAAGGTTTTGGGTGCTTCCAATATAATTTGTGTTGGAACCGTATTGAATATTTGAGGTTAAATTAGAAGCAGGGAATACTTGTTTTAGATAGCGTTGCCCTTTTGCAAAAGGAACACATAATAAGATTGCTATCCATATGCCAAGTATTTTTTTCATCTACTAGAAGCTAAGTTACTCATTTCTTTTGAGCTCGAGTAGCTCGCACCTCCACCTAAACCAAGCTGCCACGGCCACGCTAAAAAGAATAAAGGTCAAAACACTTGTTAAATAAAGCCCTTTATTCCATTGCAAAGGCATAGCAATCAAGTTAGAAATATTAAGAACAATCCAAGTTTCAATATTTCGTTTAAGTAAAAGGAACGTTCCGCCAAATGCCAAAGATGCCACTAGTGCATCTGCAAAATTTGTAAGTTCAAAGAAAGCA
This sequence comes from uncultured Chitinophagaceae bacterium, assembly GCA_937981995.1. GTDB lineage: Bacteria > Bacteroidota > Bacteroidia > Chitinophagales > Chitinophagaceae > JAGNRR01. The sequence continues at coordinate 15,661 of CALJNC010000007.1, read as the reverse complement.
GCAGAATGAGATTTTTTGTAATAATAAACACATAAAAAAGCAACGAAGCTTGAAGCTATTATAAGAACTGTGATTTGCCAATTTATTGAAGATGCTTTTCTTATCTGAGTCTCCTCAGCTTGTTTTCGATTCCATAGGATTAAGCCGTAAATACTTACAATGAAATAGTATGCGTTTAAAATACTCTCGGCCAATAAAGAGTATTCAAAAAAAATGTAGGTGTATAAACAAACGCTGATAGCGCCAAACAAGAAATTTATTGATTTATTAAAATAAGCAAATATGACTTGTAAAATAGCAAAAGAAAACGCAAACCATTCTATAGGTTGCGTTGCTTTAAATTGTTGGATAAGATCCGCTAACATTATGCTAGAATTTTATTTCTTCTCCAGTTTCTTTAACCATGAATTGATAATCGAGGAACCCTAAATTATCTTCTATTTGTACTTCAAATTTGCCATAGGCTTTATTCCATTTTTTAGCAATGGATGGTTTGAAAAAACCAGCTTTCTTAGTTAAATGAGAATAAACTATAGGGTGTACTTTAAGTACAATAGTATTATTAGCTTGAGAATTACGGGTAAGATATTTTACATGTTTTTCAATATCCTCAATCAATACATGTGTTGAACGTACTTTTCCTGTGCCATCACAACTAGGACATTGCTCACCGGTAGCAATTTTAATTGCTGGGCGCAAACGCTGCCTTGTTATTTGTAATAGTCCAAAGCGGGTAATTCCTAATATGCTATGTCTTGCCCTGTCATCCTTCATGGCATCTTGCATTGCTTTTGATACAGCTCTGCGGTTTTCGGCTGATCGCATATCAATGAAATCTACAATGATAATACCACCAATATCACGCAATCGTAACTGGCGTGCAAGTTCTTTTACAGCACTTAAATTAGTATTTAAAGCCGTTTGCTCTTGATTATCTGCCGAAAATTTATGTCCACTATTTACATCTACTACATGTAAAGCTTCGGTATGCTCTATGACTAGATAGCCACCGCCTTCCATCATCACTGTTTTACCAAAAGCAGATTTTACTTGATGGTTAATTCCAAAGTGATCAAATATTGATTTACCATTTTGATGTAATGAAACAATACTTTCTTTACCTGGTGCAATTTTTTGAATGTACTCTTTTGTTTGGGAATGTACATTTTCATCATTGGTTACAATTTTATTGAAATCATCATTCAATAAATCACGTAATAAGGAGGTTGTTTTATTTTGCTCGCTTAAAATCTTTTTAGGTGCATCAGCTTTATATAAATTATGCTGTATGCTTTTCCAAGAGTCAGCAAGAGCGGTTAAGTCTTGGTGTAATTCTGCTGTGCTGCGACCTTTAGCTGCTGTACGCACAATTACTCCGTAATGAGATTCCTTAATATTGGTAATAATGCTTTTTAAACGATGACGCTCTTCGCGGCTTTCTATTTTTTTAGAAACATTTACCTGATCTATAAAGGGTACCAGTACTAAAAACCTTCCTGGTAAAGAAACCTCACAACTTATGCGCGGTCCTTTGGTAGATATGGGTTCTTTTAAAACCTGTACTAGTATTTTTTGCTTGGTAGATATTACCTCATTGATTTTACCTGCTTTTTGTATTTCAGGTTCTGCTTTAAATTTTTCCCAACTAAACTTTTCATACTTACGTGCATGATCCGTAAACTTTTGAAGGCTTTTAAAGTTGGGGCTTAAGTCAGTGTAGTGCAAGAAGGCATCCTTCTTATGACCAATATTTACAAATACTGCATTGAGCCCATTGGCCACTTTACGTACTTGCCCTAGGTATAAATCTCCTACATTGAATTCTCCTCCTGAGTTATCATAATGTAGTTCAACTAGTTTTTTGTCTTCGGTAAGGGCAATTTCAATGCCGTCTTTACCTGACTGTATGATTAATTCTTTATCCATACGAATGTTTGTTTTGCATGTGCTCAAAACTTCGCAGATGTATATATCCTTACCACATTACATGGTAGCAATACACCATTTGTTCTATCACGCCATAGCATGATGAGCACAAAAGTTAATAAAATAAAGTATGAAAAGAATTATTTCTTCTTCTTGTGACGATTCTTACGTAAACGCTTTTTACGTTTATGTGTTGCAATCTTGTGTCTTTTACGTTTTTTTCCGCAAGGCATAATGTTTTGTTTTTTTTGTTTAAAAAAATAATATATCTAGTTAAACGATTTGATATAGTTATCAATCTCTGCCGAAAAATCAGGATTATTTACAATTTTTTTGCATTGCTCAAAGAGTTCAATGGCTTTGTCTTTGTTCCCCATATTTTTATGCGTTTCGGCAAGAAAATAGAGGGCCTCTGTATTTTTCGAATCTTGAGAAAGAACTGTATTCAATCGTTTTAATGCTTTTTCATGTTGTCCTGATTGTACTGAGAGTTTTCCTAGTAGGAGATTAGCGGCAGAGTTCATGCTATCTGTAGCAGTCACTTCTTTTAAAGCGCCAACACCTTTCATTATTTCACCAGTGCCATCAATATAACAACTTGCAAGAGCAATTTTTGTTTCAGGGTTTTTGGGGTTTAGTTCGAGTGCTTTATTAAAACATTCAATTGCCTCATTCGCCTGCCACTCTTTTATCTCGGCTTCAGGGGTTTTTGACATCTGAAGCGTAAATAAATTCCCCGCAAAGGTGAGACTTTTTTCAGTATTTTCCAATAAAGCTCCCTTTTTGTAATAATGAGATGCAATATTTAAATCTTTATCTTCCCAAAACTCAGCTGCATCTTTATTTGCTATAGCTGTTTGTTTATCAGATACGTTTTTATCTAATGTATTCGCTTTCGCTTTTGCTTCTTCAGTTAGTTTACTTACGGCACTTGTATAAATGTCTTCATACTTAGCTGGTTCCACATTGTTTTGTGGCATGCCGCCTGGTGCTTGTCCTTGGGGTGCGGCGCCTTTAGCATGATCATGACCGGCATGAGCATCAGTAGTGCGCTTTCCCATAAAATACATAGATGCAAGAATCAGAACGCCTGCAGCTATAAGTATAATTTGATTTTTTTGCAAGTAAATTTACTTTGTTAGGGGAGTGGAAATAAACTAGGATTCTTTAGTAACCTCGTTTTCTTCTTCTACCGGTAATGTTTTTACCTGTTCTACAAACTCTTTTGCAGGTTTGAAAGCAGGAATTTTGTGCGCGGGGATATAGACAGAGGTGTTTTTCTTAATATTTCTACCTACCTTGGCGGCACGTTGTTTAACTATAAAACTTCCAAATCCGCGAATGTATATATTTTCACCACTAGCCATAGTTTCTTTTACGTTAGCAAAAAAACTTTCAAGGGAAACGAGTACATCAACTTTTGGAACTCCGGTTTTCTCGGAAATCAAGTTTATTAAATCAGCCTTTTTCATAATACAATAATTCAAAGATATAATAAACTTTAGCAATTAGGTAATTTATGCACAAATTAACAAGCAGTTTGAACTTACAAAGCGCTAATTTACAATACTTTAGGAGTAAAATATTAGCCTGGAACCGTGAAAATAACGATAGAAAAATGCCTTGGAAAGGTGAAAAAGACCCTTATAAAATTTGGCTAAGCGAAATTATTCTTCAACAAACACGTGTAGCACAAGGTCTTAAATATTACAATGATTTTATATTAAATTATCCTACTATATCTGACCTAGCAAATGCTCCTGATGATGAGGTATTTAAAAAATGGGAAGGTTTAGGTTATTACAACCGATGTAGGAATATGATTTTTACAGCTCGTTATATTAGAGATGAGCTTAATTGCATTTTTCCTATTACATATGATGATATTTTAAACTTAAAGGGAGTGGGAGAATATACTGCCGCCGCTATTGCCTCATTTGCCTATAACTTACCCTACGCTGTAGTGGATGGAAATGTAGTACGCGTAATCAGTAGGTTTTTAGCCTTGGATAAACAATTGGTTACTGCCAGTGACAAAAGACTTTATCAGGAAATAGCTAATAGCTTTTTGTCAAAACAAAAAGCAGGTGAGTACAACCAAGCCATTATGGATTTTGGAGCAACGGTTTGTATGCCTCAAAATCCTACTTGTGGCATTTGTCCTATCAAACGTAAATGCAAGGCATATGCGCTTGATGGAATTGAAAAATATCCTCCCAAAAAGAAAAAACTAAAACTAAAAAAGAGAACGTTCCATTATGTGATATTGCAAGTAGGAAAATCGATTTATGTAAGGCAGCGTAATGCAAAAGATATTTGGCAGTCATTATATGAGCCCATTTTAATAGAGCAATCATCTGTACCAGATTGGTTAAAAAAACATAAGGCTGTTTCAAAAAAGTCACAAAAACTCAGTCATCAACAATTAGATATTCGTTTTTATATCCTTAACACACCTAGTGAAGTGCCTATAGATATTGATTCATACTCAAAAGTGAGCCGTAAACAACTTGCTCAAAAAGCCTATCCTAAGAGTGTTTATGATTTTTTACAAGAATTTAAGTATCTTGAGCTCGCTAAAGATTAAGCCATGGCTGTTTTAGTAAGGATTAAATTAGAAAAATTATGCGCGGAGTAAATAGAGTATTTCTTATTGGTAACTTGGGTAAAGCACCCGAAATTCAGTATCTCGAAGGAAATATTCCCGTAGCTACCTTTCCTATAGCCACTACTGAAACCTTTAAAGACAAACATGGCAAGCTAAACTCACAAACTGAATGGCATACAGTAGTACTGTGGCGCGGATTGGCCGAATTGGCTAATAAATACTTACACAAAGGCAGCTTGGTGCATATCGAAGGAAGGTTGCGCACCCGTTCTTGGGAAGATAAAGATAAGCAGCGTCGCCAGGCAACTGAGATTGTAGCAACGAACTTAGTTATGCTGGATAAAAAGACAGATGCAGACGAAATGAGCAATGCAACGGAAACTGCTCAAGCGGATGACAATATTGACAATATCTAAGTTTTCTTTTGATTATCTTTGCCCAGTAAATAAATATTAGAAACCTTGGACCCAGATCCCTTTAGTTTATTCCCCGTACTTTTTTCTACCCCTTTATTTCTTGTATTCTCTTTATTCAATGTGTTTGTTTTACTCCTGATTGGCTTAGGGCTGTACCTACTATTTTTAATAAGTCATACTCAACTTTTTCTTACTACCATTGATACCGAAGCTTTAGAAGAGCTTGAGGAAAATGATCTAATATCTTTTAAGCGACTTAGCTTTTTATACCGAAATACAAATAGTATAAGTTTAAGCTATGCTATGGCAAAAGGCCTTCTAACGACAATTGTGGCTTATTTATTGTACTTCATACTGTCTTCAGTTTGGGTGCCGTTTTACTTGATTTTTCTTATTATTTTTTGTGTAGTTGCTATGGTAAGTTGGTTATTACCCATTGCGTTTAAGCAAAAAGGGACTTTTCCTAAGTTTGGTTTTTGGATATCTAATCCGCTGCTTACATTTTGTGCGGGGATAACAAATTACATTGTGCCCACAAAGAATCAAAGTTCAAATAATGAGCTAAGCATTGAAGAATTAAAAACGGCTTTGGCAGATAATGAAAAGGAAGTAATTAGTACAGCTAATTTGAATCTCTATAAGCAAATTTTTCGTTTTGATAAGCTAAAAGTAAAACAGGTGATGCGACCTAAAAGCGAGTTACAAGGCATTAAATCTAATTATAATTTTAAGGAAGTATTGCAAAAAATCGATTCGAGTCAATTCTCTCGTCTACCCGTGTATGAGGGTAATTGGAGTAAGGTATTAGGTATTGTACATTGTAAAGATTTATTGCCACATACGGATAAGGATAGGCTAAATTGGAAGCAGTATATACGCCCCATTTTATATGTGCAAGAAGGAGATAATGCGCAGCAGGTCCTTAGGCAATTCCAACAAAGTAAAAATCATATGGCGCTGGTGCTAAATACTGGTAAACGCCTTGCTGGCCTCGTTACCCTGGAGGATATCACTGAAGAGATTATTGGAGAGATTGAAGACGAATAGTCTCGTTTTTTAAATAAAATACCCATATTCTGCAATAAGTTTAAAAGTTTTACGTCAGTACATTGTAAAATTTGTTGATTCGTATAAGGATATAACTCGTATTACCCCTCATTCTCCTTAAATTTGATAGTATATGCAATCTAAAATCTGCTTAGTAATAGCCTTTATTGTTTTCCTTGTTCCCAAGGCAAAATCGCAGTTTACCAATAATGAAAGTAAACTTACTGTGGCAACTGCAACAAAAGTTGCTCAGGAAGAGTTAGTAGATAAAAGCCAATTGTACAAAGTAGAAAAATTAAAAATTCGATCTGCTGTTAAGCCGAACGTAAAACTAAAAAATGTTCAATATAAAAAAGTAAACGTTGCGCAAGGCGAAAAAATAGTATTGCCCCAGAACCTTACCGTAAAAACGTATGTAAGTATTGAACGTAAGCAAGCAATTGCCTTTGCTTTTGTTCCTCAATATATTCAAGATGCTAGTGGTACGATAAAAAAAATCGTTTCGTATGATTTAGATGTTTCTGAAGGACAAGCTCCTTTAAGAAAAACTTCTGGTAATAGAGTGTATGCGGCAAATTCTGTTTTGTCGTCTGGTAACTGGTCTAAAATTTCTATTAGCAAAAGAGGGTTGTATAAAATAGATTATAACTTTTTAAAAGATAAGTTAGGTCTTAGTATGTCAGGTTTAAATCCTGCAAAAATTAGAATCTTTGGTAATGGTGGCGAAATGCTTCCTGAAGATAATAATGTGATACCGCATGACGATTTGGTTGAAAATCATATTCAAGTAGTAGGTGGTACTGATGGTAGTTTTGATGCAAATGATTACATTTTATTTTATGCAAATGGGCCACATACGATTGTGCCTGATAGTCCAAATAAAAAGTTTACACACCTTTTTAATAACTATGATGAGAAATCATACTACTATATAAATGTAGGCACGGTTAATGGTAAGCGTATTCAAAACCAGGGTGCAATTGGGCCGTCAAATCAAACAGTTACTACTGCTAACTTTTTTAGATTTATTGAAGAAGATGTAACCAATGTAGGTAAAGTAGGTAAAACTTGGTGGAGCGATGCATACGGAGATTTGCCCGGTAAATCTTTAAGCAAAAACTTTACTGTAGGCGTCCGAAATATTGATCAAAGCACACCTGTAAATATTAGAACGCGTGCGGGCGGAATTGCATTTTCGGGAACGAGTAATTTTAGAGTTTCTGCTAATAGTCAAACGGTACACAATATTCCGTTTAGTGCAATTGGGAGTCAGTTTTATGATGATTTTATTTACAAAAGTGATGTAAGCACTGACATGAACCTAACAGGAAGTAGCATTGGAATCAATACAGTTTTTACTCCTTCAAATAGTTCAGCTACTGGCTATCTTGATTTTATTGAATTAAATGGTCGCGTGGAACTTACATACTATTCGGGTCTTCATTTTATGGATTGGAATAGTGTAGGCCCTGGCAATATAGCTAAGTATGAATTGAATGCAGCCAATGCCAATAGTGCCGTATGGGATGTTAGCAATCCTTTAGAACCTATTGCCATGAATACTGCCATTAATTCAGGCACATTAAGCTTTAGCCAATCTGCTTCTGAATTAAGAAGTTTTGTTGCTTTTCATGGGAGTAGTTTTTCCACCCCAGAATTTGTTGGCAAGGTAAGTAATCAAAATTTACATGCTAATGGTAGCGTAGATTATATAGTAATAGCTCACCCTTCTTTTTTGAGTCAAGCACAAGAACTTGCCGCGTATCATGCTCAAAAAAGATCTTATAAAACTTTAGTGGTTACACCACAACAAATCTATAATGAATTTTCAAGTGGCTCGCAGGATGTAAGTGCCTTGCGAAATTTTATAAAAATGTTTTATGACAAAGCAACTTCTGCTGTTGATGCTCCTAAAAATGTTTTATTCTTTGGAGATGCTTCTTATGATTTTAAAGACAGATTGAGCAGCAACACAAATTTTGTGCCTTCCTATCAAACAGGCGAAAGCGAGGATAAAACGACTGGCTATTGTACTGATGACTTTTTTGGATTTTTGGATGATCAAGAAAATCCTAACTTATTTAGTAGTCCTGTTTTTGTAAATACATTAGATGTAGGTGTAGGGCGTATACCAGCTGGGAACACGGCAGAAGCAAATAGCGCTGTTGCAAAAATTAAAAATTATGATAGTCCAAATTCTTTTGGAGATTGGAAAAATACCATGGTATTTAATGCTGATGATGAAGATGGAAATATTCATTTAGAGGACGCAGAAATAATGGCCAAGTATGTTGGCGATAGTTTACCACAGTATAATAATTATAAGATTTATGTAGATGCTTTTCAACAAATTTCTACACCCGCTGGTACTAGAACACCAGAGGCTAACAGGGCGATAAAGGAGCATTTATTCAACGGTACTTTTTTAGTAAATTATAATGGCCACGGTGGTCCGCTAGGCTGGTGTAATGAGCGTATCCTAAACTTAGAGGATATTCAAGGTCTTGAGAACAAGGATAAATTACCACTCTTTATTACTGCCACATGTGATTTTACACAATTTGATAATCCAGATCAGAAATCAGCAGGGGAGGTACTCTTTGCTAATCCAAATGGTGGTGCAATTGCTCTTATGAGTACAACCCGCTTGGTGTATCAATATCAAAATCGACAGATGAATATAAACTATTTATCTACTGGATTTGATGAAATGGATACGGGCGAAATGCCTACACTTGGCGATGCGTATCGCTTATCTAAAAACATACGATACGTTACCAGTATGAGCGAATGGGATGCGGCTAATTTTAGAAAATTTGCTTTAATTGGTGACCCAGGTTTACCATTAGCTTTTCCTAAGCATAAGGTACTTACTGATAGTATATTGGATGCAAATGGTAATACGGTAACCGATACTTTAAAGGCGCTGGGCAAGTATACAATAAGCGGTAGGGTAACGGATAAAAGTACTAATTTATTGAACTGGTTTAATGGCACTGTTTTTCCAACCATATTTGATAAGCCTAAGTCTCTAACTACATTAGGGAATGACGTAGGCAGCTCAGTAACAAACTTTTTGGTTCAGAATAATTCAATTTATAAAGGACAGGCAACTGTAAAGGATGGCTTGTTTCAATTCACCTTTGTAGTTCCTAAGGATATAAATTATAGTGTAAACAATGGTAAAATTTCTTACTATGCACATAACGGTGAAGTAGATGCTACAGGTTATGATAAAACAGTTTTGATAGGTGGCAGTTCTTCTACTAGCTTAAGTGATAATGATGGTCCAGATATTAATCCGTTTATGAATGATGAGAACTTTGTAAATGGCGGTATTACTACGGCAAATTCTACCCTTTTAGTAAAGCTTTTTGATGAAAATGGCATCAATTATTCGGGCTCTTCTATTGGGCATGATATTACAGCTGTATTGGATGGCAATGCTCAAAAAACGTATGTATTAAATACTTTTTACGAAACAGAATTAGATGACTATCAAAAAGGAATTGTACGTTTTCCATTAGAGGATTTATCTGAAGGTGAACATACCATTCGTATTAAAGCTTGGGATGTATTAAACAATTCCTCTGAAGTGTCGCTTGATTTTGTGGTGGTAAATACTGAAGAAGGTAAGCTCGCGCGAGTTTATAATTATCCAAATCCATTCAGTACAAGTACCCGTTTTATGTTTGAGCATAATATGCCTAATCAAAACATTGATGTAAGCATAAAGATTTTTAGCATGACGGGTAAGGTGGTAAAACGCTTTAGAGAGACAATAAATACCCCAGGAACCCGTTATGATGGTATACTTTGGGATGGTAATGACGCTTTTAATGAAAAACTTGCCAATGGCGTGTATTTATACAAATTGTCAATAAAAAGTGAAAATGGATTTTCTGATGACAAAATTCAGAAATTATTCATTTTGAGATAGTTATATTTGCTAGTCCTTATAACGGCATACTACGTTGCCAAATAAATAATTACATATCGATTAAAACACTACTTTCTTAATTAGAAATTAAATACAGATGATGTTAAAAAAGATGATGCTCGTAGCAACGATAGTTGTTATGATTTTGCCAGAAGTAAGTACGGCTCAAGTAAACGGAAGTGGCCAACAAATAGATGAAGAAGGCCTAGATTATAATACAATAACAACTGCCGTTCCTTTTATGAGAATAAGCCCTGATGCAAGAAGTGGTGCAATGGGAGATGTTGGATTGGCGTTAAGCCCTGATGCAAATGCTCAGTTTTGGAATGTTGCAAAAATTGCAATGAGTGAAAAGGATGCAGGTTTTTCTATTTCATATACTCCATGGTTAAGAGACTTAGTAAACGATATTAATCTTTCTTACCTAGCAGGGTATTTTAAATTTGGTGAAGAAGGAAATAAAAATCAGGCTATTAGTTTAGGTATGCGTTATTTTTCATTGGGTAGTATTAGCTACACCGATGTAAATGCACAAGGTATTGGTACAGGACAACCAAGAGAATTTGCTTTAGATGCTGGTTATTCAAGAAAATTATCTGAGAAAGTTTCTATTGGTTTGAGTGGTAAATATATAAGCTCGAATATAATTAATGGTGCAGCTACTGCTGGTTCTAACTATAGTCCTGGTAGTTCGTTTGGAGTTGACTTTGGTGCGTTTTATACTACACCGCTTGGTCAGAATTTAGGCGAAGGATTAGGTCAACGTTTAAACGTTGGTTTTGCAATTACTAACCTAGGTCAAAAAGTTTCTTACTCAACGGATCGTCAAGATTTCTTACCAACTAATCTTGGCTTAGGTGCTGCGTATGAATATAATATTGATGAGTATAACAAATTGACATTTGCTTTAGACTTAAATAAATTATTGGTTCCTTCACCGCAGTATGTAAGAGATTCTGCTGGTTTAATTATTGGACGTTCTTATCCTACAGATAAATCAGTTATTGATGGAGTATTTTCATCTTTTGTCGATGCGCCAGAAGGAGGATCGGAAGAATTGAAAGAGGTGATGCTAAGCTTTGGAGCTGAGTATGCATATCAAAATCAGTTTTTTGCTCGTGCAGGTTATTTCCGCGAAAGCGAATTGAAAGGAGATCGTCAATATTTTACACTAGGTCTTGGAGTAAAGTATAATATTTTTGGTTTAAACTTTGCTTACTTAGTTCCTTCGGGTAATGGAGCAAATCGTAATCCATTATCTAATACGCTACGTTTCTCGCTTATGTTTGACTTTGATGATTTCTCAAGTATCGTAAAAGGAAAACCAAAAGAAGAAAGCAAGAATAGCCGAGATAGTAAGGACGGCGAATAAATTCTAACCTTTGAGTTCATTCGATTTACGCATAGGGCAAGGTATTGATTTTCATCAATTAGCAGCTGGCTACGACTTAATTATTGGTGGTATAAAAATAGAGCATGACAAGGGTTCAGTAGGCCATTCTGATGCTGATGTGCTGCTACATGTAATATGCGACGCCTTATTGGGTGCCATTAATCAAGGAGATATAGGAAAGCACTTCCCTGATACGGATGCGCAATACAAGGGAATTGACAGCAAGGTTTTATTGAAAAAGACATATGAGATTGTACAGGAGGCTGGATACAAACTAATTAATTTAGATAGTACAGTATGCTTACAGCAACCCAAGCTACGACCACATATAGATACTATGAAAAATACAATAGCAGAAGTAATTGGCGTGTCTTCAGACGTTATTTCAATAAAAGCTACAACAACCGAAAAAATGGGCTACGTAGGCCGTGAAGAAGGAATTGAAGCTCATGCCGTAGTGCTTCTTGGCAAAAGTTAATTTTTTCAGTAAGAAAGCTCAACAAAGTCTTTATTCACCAACAATTTATACCCAAAAATTAGGTTTGAATACAAGATATTTATTATCATTGTACTATCAATTTTAGAATTAAAAATATGAAAAAAGGAATTTTCGGCCTAGTTGTTTTGGCTTCTATGTTCTTTATGAACATTACAGAGGCATTTGCACAATATGATGATGATATGGTAAAGGTATACCGTTGGTATAGCTCAGTGGATAGAAACTACGTAACTCTTGCTGAAGGTGAGATTCAAGAAGGACAATTATTACAATGGAAGTATAAGGACAAAACCTTGTTGTTTTATGGATATAAAACTCCGGGTCCTAATCGAGTAGCAGTTTATCGTTGGACAAATCCTGTAACTAAGGATCAAGTAAGTGTAGCAGGAGATTTTATTCCTGATGCTGATATGATGCAACAAGGATATACATTAAAATCATTACAGTTTTATGCGCCAATTCGCCGTGATCAAAATCACGTAGCAGTTTACAATTGGTACAAGCCTAAAGCTAAAGATTGGGTTACTGTACCTGAGTTTGGTGATACTGATAAGTATATCAAAAAAGGATGGAGACATAAGACATTCCAATTCTATGGTGTGATGCGTAAAGACGTAGCTGGCCGATAAAATATTTAATAAAAACTTACTAACGCCCTCTTGATTTTATATTGAGAGGGTTTTCTTTATTAGGGAAACAATACAATAACTTTACGATTTATAAATAATTAGAATGCCAAAGATCAACGCAGCAATAACTGCAGTAAGCGGTTATGTACCAGAGGACATTGTAACCAACAATGACCTAGCCAAAATTGTAGATACAAATGATGAGTGGATTACTACTCGTACTGGAATTAAGGAAAGAAGAATATTAAAAGGAGAAGGTTTAGGTTCTTCCTATATGGCAACAAAAGCTGTAAAACAATTACTAGAAAAAAGTGGCACCAAGCCTGAAGAAGTAGATTTATTAATTTGCGCTACAACCACTCCGGATCATGTATTCCCTGCTACAGGAAATATAATAAGTGATAACTGCGGATTGATCAATGCATTTAGTTATGATATAAGTGCAGCTTGTAGTGGTTTTTTATACTCGCTTACTACGGGTAGTCAATTTATTGAAACGGGAAAGTATAAAAAAGTAATTGTAGTAGGTGTAGACAAAATGAGTTCTATATTAAATTATGAGGATCGTGCTACCTGCATCATATTTGGAGATGGCGGTGGCGCTGTATTATTGGAGCCTACAACAGAAGATGTAGGTATAGTAGATAGTGTTTTAAAATCAGATGGAAGTGGGAAGCAATATTTGTATCAGCAATCAGGCGGTAGTGTTAGCCCAGCCTCTGAGGAGACAGTGAAGAACAGAGAGCACTTTGTATACCAAGAAGGTAAAACGGTTTTTAAATTTGCCGTAACTAATATGGCTGATGTAGCGTACGAAATTATGCAACGCAACAAACTAACTGCTGATGATGTAGCCTGGCTCGTACCACACCAAGCTAATAAAAGAATCATAGACGCAACGCGCCAGCGTATGGGTGTTGCTGAAGATAAGGTGATGATTAATATTCAAAAATATGGTAATACTACCAATGGTACCTTGCCCTTATGTCTTTGGGAATGGGAGAAAAAACTAAAAAAAGGTGACAATATTATCCTAGCTGCTTTTGGTGGAGGATTTACTTGGGGCGCTACTTATATTAAGTGGGCTTATGACAGTTAATTGATTATTACAAGACAAAAAAAACGGCCATGTTGTATGGCCGCTTTTACTTTTTATAAATGATTATTATCGTCTTGCATCCTTAGCTGCTTTACTTAAAGTAGCATGTGGTACCGCCATTAGACGTTTCTTAGAGATTAAGTTCCCTGTTTCTCTACAAACACCATATGTTTTATTCTTAATACGAATCAAGGCTTTTTCAAGATTATTGATAAACTTAATTTGACGTCCTGCCATTTGGTTCAATTGCTCACGCTGGTTAGCTAAGCTGCCATCTTCCATACTTGTATAACGGTTTTCAGTATCATCCGTTCCTGAGCTATCCTTACGAGTAATTAAGCCTTGTAAATAGCTTAGTTCTGTTCTTGCCTTTTCAAGCTTAACACCTATTGCCTTTTTAAAACGTTGTAAGTCTTTATCGCTATAGCGTTTAAATGCTCCTTTGCCTTTACCACCACCAAGAATTGATTTTCTTGTTTTTGGTTTAGGTGCATTCTTTTTTGTTTTATTAGTCAATTGATTTAACTCATGTGTAGCTCTATGGCCCAAAATCTTACCAGTTGTATTCTTAATAGTTTTTACGTTGGTAGGAGCATTTGGCTTATATCGCTTTGAGTTCTCTCTTATAGTAGTAGGTGGTTTTTTTACTTTTGCTTTTTGCTCAATTACAACAGCTCTTCTTGATACTGTTTTTTCTGGAGCTTTATTCACAGCTTTTTTAGCAGGAGCCTTTTTAACGGCTTTTTTTTGGGCTTTTTTCTTAGCAGGAGCCTTTTTAGCTGCTGCTTTTTTCTTAGGAGCTGCTTTCTTCGATGCTGTTTTCTTTTTGGCAACCTTCTTTTTAGTTGCTGCTTTTTTCTTGGGAGCTGCTTTCTTTTTGGTCACCTTCTTTTTAGCTGCTGCTTTTTTCTTGGGAGCTGCTTTCTTTTTGGTTACCTTCTTTTTAGCTGCTACTTTTTTCTTCGGAGCTGCCTTCTTCTTAGTTACCTTCTTTTTAGCTGCTGCTTTTTTCTTTGCAGGAGCTTTTTTAGCTACTTTCTTTTTGGCTGGTGCTTTCTTTTTTGATGCTGCTTTTTTCTTAGCTGCTGCTTTCTTTTTAGCCATATTAGTGTGTTTTTTTTATTAAAAGTTTAAGTTGGTGTTCGTTCACCTCAATTTCCATTCCATTCTCAATTTTTGAGACTATCTCCAAGCTATCTGCCAAAATTTCCGTGCAAATATAAGTATTAAAAGCTTTTAAGGCGTTATTAATTTCCGTGTGGCTCTCTACGGTCATTTGTATGCGTTCGGTAAGCTCAAATTGCTCATCTTTCCTTATTCGCTGCACTTTGTTTACTACTTCTCTGGCTAAGCCTTCTTGAATCAAATCTTCTGAAAGCTCCACATCTAGGGCTACCGTTAAAGTGCCTTTGTTAGCCACTAGCATGCCCGGTATTTCATCTGAGGTTATTTCTATATCCTCTGCTTCTAATTTTACCATGTCACCATTGATATCTAAGTCAATAGCTCCATCTTTTTCAAATGACTGAATCATAGTGTCATCCATTTTTTGAATAATACCAGCTGCTTCCTTCATCTTACCACCTAATTTCTTTCCTAAGGTTTTAAAGTTTGCTTTGGCTTTTTTCTTAATTACATCATTATCTCGTTCTAAGAACTCAATTTCCTTGATATTGGTCTCCGTTTTAATCAAATTAGACATTGCATTAGCATATTGCTCAGTATTCTCATTTAATTTAGGAATCAAAATCTTTTGTAATGGCTGTCTAACTTTTAGCGTAGCTTTTTTACGAAGTGATAAGGTCAAGGAGCAGATATCTTGAGCCAAAGCCATTTTCTCTTCTAATTCTATTTGAATCATTTTTGGGTCAGATACAGGAAAGTCTACCAAGTGAATGCTTTCCGTTGTATTACGTCCTGAAACTTTATTCAGCTCAGAATGCATCCAATCAGTAAAGAAAGGTGCAATAGGCGCCATAAGCTTTAGTAATGTTTCAAGGCATTCATATAAAGTTTGATAAGCAGCAATTTTGCTTTGGTCATATTCGCCTTTCCAAAATCTTCGACGGCATAAGCGCACATACCAGTTGCTTAGCTGTTCGTC
>CALJNC010000006.1 GCA_937981995.1 uncultured Chitinophagaceae bacterium | reverse complement strand
AAGTTGAATTGCCACAAGAGGGTATTTCAGGAATGATAACTTGAAACTTCTTACTTAATTTAGGAAAAATGGGGTCCCAAATTTTATAGGTCTCAGCAAATCCATGGAGAAGAACTATGGGAAAACCTTGTCCACATTTGTAATACTTAGCTGCGCCTTCTAGCTTGTTGGAATTGAGTAAAAACGCTTCTAAGGTTACCATAGAGTTTATTTTTTTCAGGGTCGCGACGATAATAATTTAAGCGCCAAATTAATAAAATTACGATTGGTGTTATTTCTACTATGTAGGATTGAGCTGCCCATAAATTCCATACTAGTGCAATGAGTAAAATATAAAAAGCTATACGCGCATACTTTTGTACCCAACGTAAGTTTTTCGAAATGGCATACGCTAGTCCTAAATGAGTTGGTAACGCCCAAAAAATATTGCGGTTCCAAGCGCAAGATTGATGGTCGGTTCCAAACCACATAAACAACATGAAGCATCCTAGTATACCCAACACAAAGAAAAACGATATGTCAAAATAGATCAATTTATCTTTAGCCTTAAACCATATAAGAAAAACAAGTAAACCAAAAAGCCATAATACCGTTCTAGGAGTATTAGGTTTAGCTCTAAAGTCTAATTTCTCAGGTAGGATTTCAATGGTTTGAGCCACAATGGGTTTGCCATTTAATGTAGCATCTCTAAAGCCTTCCATTAAATAATCAGGCAAAAACATGGCTTCCTCATTAGACATACGCTTATCAACCGGTGTGCTCAATAATAAATTTATACCAAGCCGAGTCCAGTGATTATTACGCATATATTTATTGGTAAAATCTCTAAAGGTTTCAGACTTAGGTTCAATTGCTTTTCCTATTTTAAAACCCGGACCAAGCACTTCTTTAAATACATCTAATTGTCTTGTAGAACAATTATCATATAAGAAATCATATTTGTAAAATTTGTTTTCTTCCAACGCATTGTTTTCTAAAAAAGCTAAAATTTTATTTTCTTCAGTTGGCGATAAGTCAAGCACTTGTTCGTAAACCGATCTTGACTCCACTTGATACGTATAAATAAACTGTCTAAAGCTTTCTACGTTTACGTAATACAATAATTTGCCTCGGGTGAATTTTCGGTAAAAGTTGGGGTCATTAAAATCAAACGTCCCATAATTGTAAACGTAATCTTGCCTCGAGTTTGTATCAAGTATTCTAATGCCGCTATGACCAAAACCCGAGTATAAGTCTAATCCCGGGCCACAGGTTACAAGGCTAATTCGTATTCCATTATCTGATTTTGTAATGAGCGAGTCTTGGGCATTCCCATTTATAGAAAAACTCAAGAACAGCAGCAAAGAGAAATAACGAAATAGATGATTCATTTTCTATCTTGAATAATTAGGAGCTTCACGTGTAATGGTTACATCATGTGCATGGCTCTCATTCATACCAGCATTGGTAATTTTAATGAATTGCGCTTTGTGTAAATTTTTAATATCCTTTGCACCACAGTATCCCATCCCGGCACGCAAACCACCTATGAACTGATGAATTACTTCATTTAAATGCCCTTTATAAGGTACACGTCCTTCAATTCCTTCTGGCACTAATTTTT
The DNA here is from genome assembly GCA_937981995.1 of uncultured Chitinophagaceae bacterium. Classification (GTDB taxonomy): domain Bacteria; phylum Bacteroidota; class Bacteroidia; order Chitinophagales; family Chitinophagaceae; genus JAGNRR01. The sequence goes on along the minus strand of CALJNC010000006.1, from coordinate 49,411 downwards.
TAATATCATCCTCTACATCTTGGAAGTAACGATCTTTACTTCCGTGCTCCATAGCACTTATGCTACCCATACCTCTGTAAGATTTAAACTTACGACCTTCATATATAATTGTATCTCCAGGGCTTTCTTGCACACCAGCAAAAACACTTCCTGCCATTACAGTTGATGCTCCCGCAGCTAATGCTTTTACCATATCTCCTGTATATCGAATTCCTCCATCAGCAATTACAGGAATTTTTACAGCCTGCGCACAATTCATAATTGCAGTAAGTTGAGGAACACCTACACCAGCTACAATACGCGTAGTGCATATTGAACCAGGTCCAATTCCCACTTTTACAGCATCAGCACCGGCAGCTTCCAGCGCTTTGGCACCGCTTGCAGTAGCTACATTTCCAGCTATTAGTGATAAACCTTTAAATTTTTTCTTTACTTTTTTTACAGCATCTAATACACCTTTGGAGTGACCATGGGCACTATCTAATGTTATTACATCTACACCTGATTTTACTAATGCCGAAACTCTATCTAAAATATCTGCTGTAATTCCAACAGCAGCACCTACCAATAATCTTCCGTGTTTATCCTTACTTGCATTTGGGTGACTTTTATATTGTAGGATATCTCTAAAAGTAATCAACCCAATCAGTTTGTTTTTTGCATCTACTATTGGCAGTTTTTCAATCTTGTGATTCTGAAGTATTTTTTCTGCTTTTAAAAGATCCGTTCCTTTTTTAGCAGTGATTAAATTTTCCTTCGTCATGATGGCACTTACCTTTTTCTTCATGTTTTTTTCAAATCGTAAATCACGATTTGTAAGCATCCCAATCAATGTATTGCTTTTATCTACAATAGGTATTCCGCCTATTTTATTTTCTTTCATTAAACGAAATGCATCACCTACAGTTGCATTGGCATCTAATGTAATTGGATCTAATATCAAACCGCTTTCGCTACGTTTTACTTTGCGTACTTGCTCAGCTTGGCGCTCAATGCTCATATTTTTATGAATCATACCTATGCCGCCTTCACGTGCAATAGCAATAGCTAACTGGGTTTCCGTAACAGTATCCATAGCCGCTGAAATAATAGGAATATTAACTTTAAGCTGTTTAGTAAGTTGAGATTGAGTGCTTACTTCTCTTGGTAATACCTGAGATAATGCAGGTAGCAGAAGTACGTCATCAAAGGTTAAACCTTCTTGTGCGATTTTTGGTTTTGTAGCCATAGGCAAATGTAAGCACAATTTGATAATATGGGTATTTGATAATTGTCAATTTTTTATTTTTGACATATTAAAAGCTACATTTGCTCACCCAAAAAGGAGGATTGCTCGAGTGGCTGAAGAGGCACGCCTGGAAAGCGTGTAAACTAGCAATAGTTTCAAGGGTTCGAATCCCTTATCCTCCTCTTTTTTTATTTAATGCCTCTTGCCTTTCGCCTTTTTTTCTTCATACTTTGTTAAAGTATTCACTATTAATGGTAAACCAAAGGCAATAAAAATGTAGACAATTACAAGGTCATAATTAATCTGTTGGTCTCTAATGATGGCATACAGAAAAGCCACGGTCAAGAAGGTTATCCAAACTATATAGAAGGTGCGCACATTTTTTTTAATTCGAATATCAAACGCTTCTTTGCCATTAAAAAGCTCACGGCTAGGAATTTTTACTTTAAGGTTTGCTAATAAGGCGTCGATGTCAACACCTTGGAGATAGCTTAATTTATTTCTTTTTTGGTTTATGATAATTTCTAATATTTCAACTTCTCCGTATTTGCCACGAGTTTTATAATAACAAAAGCTATCAATGTTATCATAAGTATATTTTGTGCGCCCCTTTATTTTACATCCAAAAATTAAGTAATCTTGATAAAAAAGGAACTCCTTAGCCGTTAAAAAAAAGTAGATAAAACTTAATGGGATGCATGAAAAAATACAAGCCATGATGCCGTTGGCAGAGTAGATGTAAAATTCTGAATCAATAATAGAAACCCAAAGAAAGATTGTAATTGCAACAAAAAATAGGAAGACGCAAAGGATAATTGCATAAGTTACTTTAGAGATTTTGGACTTTGCTATTGGCTGTTCCATTATCTACAAATCAAAAAATGTATCACAATTTCGACTGGTAATGGCAGCTATTTCTGTAACTGGCCGATCTAATGTTGCCGCTAAAAATTCTGCTATGTTTCGGATATAAGCAGGTTCATTTCGTTTGCCACGATAGGGTGTAGGAGCCAAATAAGGTGCATCGGTTTCAAGCATAATTTTATCCAAAGAAACATTTTTAATAGCTTCTTTAACGCCGGAATTTTTAAATGTAACTACACCACCAACACCTAAATAAAAATCCAAATCTTCGGTTATTTTTTTGGCCTGTTGGGCATTACCACTAAAACAATGAAAAACACCTTTTAAACCTTTAGCCGTATAATCAGAAACAATTTCAATGGTCTCATCTATAGAATCTCTTGTATGTAATATTACAGGAACTTTATAATGTAACGCCCATTCTATTTGCTGGCGTAGTGCTAGTTCTTGTTCTTTTATAAATGTTTTATCCCAATAAAAGTCAAGGCCTATTTCGCCTATAGCTAGGAATGGTCTGTCTTTGAGCCAGTGTTCTATAATGGCTAGCTCTTGTTTATAGTTTTCTTTTACGTAGCAGGGGTGTAATCCCATGGTAGAAATACAAGTACCCGGGTATTTGTCTTCCATTTTAATCATGGCTTCGATAGTTGTGCTATCACAATTGGGCATGAATATTCTTTCTACACCATTGGCTTGTGCGTTTTGCAAAACGGCATCAATGTCGTCTTTGAATTTGTCGTCATAAATATGACAGTGAGAATCTATAAGCATATTTAGTTACAAATCTAAAGCTTTCATTTCCCATTTTTGTTTTTGACAGAAGTCTAAAAACTTTGGCAAGGTGTACTCCAATCGTTCAAATGCTTTTTCGCTATCATGAAAAACAATAATACTTCCAGCCTTTGTGTTTTTGGTTACATTTTCAAAGCATTCTTGAGGTGTGATGTCTGTATCAAAATCACCGCTTAAAACATCCCACATTATAATTTTTGCATTGGGTAGTAATCTTTGTATGCCTGAACCTTGTGAGTATTTTATTCTTCCATATGGAGGCCTGAATAGATTGCTTTTTATTTTTTTTGAGGCACTTAATACATCCCTAAAATACACAAGGTTAGAAGTATTCCATCCATTCTTATGGTTCTGCGTATGATTACCTACTGCATGACCTTCGGATAAAATTTGATTATAAACCTCAGGGTATTTTTCTACATTTTTGCCTATGCAAAAGAAAGTAGCCTTGGCATTTGCTTTTTTTAATTCTGCTAGTACAAAAGGGGTAATATCAGGATGCGGTCCGTCATCAAACGAAATATAAACACTTGTGTCATCATCCATATGCCAAATGCCTTGATTATAGGCAGCTTTAAGGATACGCGGCGTCTTGACTAAGTAGTTTCGCATGGTAAGAGGTTGCCGTTGATTACAGCAACAAGTTTCAAATATAATTCCTCTTATTGGTTTCAATTGCTAAAGAATTGCCAAGTATTTTTGCAAGCTTATGAGTAATAATGTGAGAGTGCGTTTTGCGCCAAGCCCAACAGGAGGTTTACATATTGGAGGAGTGCGTACTGCTTTGTTTGGTTATCTTTTTGCCAAGCAAAATAAGGGGAGCTTTATTTTAAGAGTAGAGGATACGGATCAAACACGTTTTGTAGAAGGAGCTGAAGAGTATATAGTTGAGACGTTAAATTGGTGTGGTATTATTCCAGATGAGAGTCCGCAAAATGGTGGAGAATATGGCCCTTACAGACAAAGTGAGCGTAAAGCAGATTACAGGAAATACGCTGAGCAATTAGTTGAAAGTGGTAATGCATATTATGCTTTTGATACACCAGAAGAGCTGACTGCTATGCGCGAGAAATATAAAACTAAGGAAAATCCTAGTCCGCAGTATGATAAAAATACTCGTACTAAAATGAAAAACTCATTGACATTAAGCGAGGCTGAAGTAAAAGATTTGTTGGATCAAAACACGCCACATGTAATTCGTATTAAAGTACCTGCTAATGAGCAAATTCAATTTACAGATATAATACGTGGTGATATAGAAAATGATAGCAACCTATTAGATGATAAAGTATTGCTTAAAGGAGATGGTATGCCTACGTATCATTTGGCGGTAGTAGTTGATGATTATTTAATGAAAGTGTCTCATGTTTTTAGAGGAGAAGAGTGGTTACCTAGTGCGCCAATACATGTTTTGCTTTGGAAGTATTTGGGTTGGGAAAAGGATGCACCTGATTGGGCTCATTTACCTTTAATCCTAAAGCCAGATGGTAATGGGAAATTAAGTAAGCGCGATGGTGCTCGTTTAGGGTTTCCTGTTTTTTCATTACAATGGGAGGATAATAAGGGCTTTAAGGAATTGGGTTTTCTGCCGGATGCTTTCATTAATTTATTAGCAGTTTTAGGTTGGAATGATGGTACCGAAGAAGAGATATTCTCAATGGAGGACTTGCTAGAAAAGTTTGATGTGAAACGAATTAATAAAGCAGGTGCAAAATTTAGTTATGAAAAAGCTGTTTGGTATAATGCGGAGTGGGTTAAGCGTGCTAGTGTAGATAGCTTATTGCCAGCAATAAAAAAAGAATTAGCAGCAGCAGGAATAGTTGCCGATAACAAAAAGATAAAAATCGTTTTAGCCATGGTGCAAGAGCGCATTAGTCTATTGCCAGAAGCTGTAAAGGAAATGGACTATTTCTTTAGAAAACCAGTACAGGTTGATACTGAAACCATTAATAAAAAATGGAGTGAGCAGCATACTGCTTTTTATAACGAACTGAAAACAATTTGGGCAGATACTGAATGGACAAAAGAAAATTTAGAAACTTCTTTTAAAGAGCTTATAAGTAAGCATGAAATGAAAATGGGTGCTGTCATGTTACCTTTTCGTATTATGCTAGTGGGCGGCAAGTTTGGTCCTGGTGTATTTGATATTGCTAGTTTCTTGGGTAAAGAAGAAGTGTTGGAACGTGTACTAGTAAATAGTTAGTCTCTAGGTATTATTTTCTACTAATCCAGGTAAAAGCCTACGGGTAAAGTGTATTGAACTCGAACAGGTTCGCCATCATTTTTGGCGGGCTTCCATTTTGGCATATCCTTAAGTGCATCTAGTACTGACTTATCTATATTTTTAGATACGCTTTGTTTTATTTTAAATTCGCAAACGCTGCCGTCCTTGCAAACTATAAATTCAACGAGAACCTCTCCCGAAATGCCTTTGCGTCTATCTTTTTTAGGATATTTTATTTTTGCTGCTAAGTATTCATAAAGTTTTTTTTCGCCTCCAATAAATTCGGGCATTACTTCTCGTGCTTCGTAGGGTAGTAATTTCCCGTCTTGGGATTTTAAGATGCCTGAGATGAATTTGTCATTCTCATAATTATCAATTCTTTTAATGTTTCCGTTTTTATAATATTGCCGATACTTCAATATTTTGCCATTGGCATCGTAATGATTTTCACTCCAAACTTGATTATTTTTGAAGTAGTATCTAGAAACACCTACAAAGTCGGAACTATCGTAATTTGAATAATGAGCTTCAAAATATATTGAGCTGTCTAAACGATAAATAAATTCAGAACAACCTTCTTTTTTATCGTCTTTCCATATTAGTTTTTGAAAGAACTTTGCGCTGTCTTTTACAGTGGTTTTATTCATGCTTTTTAACCAATTATATTCTACAATTTGTGATGTAGCGGTACAGCTGAAAAGTAAGAACAGGACAAAGCAAAGCCGGGATTTCATTAATTAAAGGTAGTAACTAAATCATAACCAAACTAAATCGGTTTGGTGTAACAATTGTCAAAACTATATTTACTTTCGCGCGCTTTAAATGATTAAATTATGGGATCTTTTGGAATAGAACATATCAAGTTATCGGAGGTTGTATCAGTAAGTTTTGCCCTTTTTGCGGTAATTGATGTATTGGGTTCAATTCCTTTATTAATATCACTTAAGAATAAAATGGGCTATATTAAAGCGAATGTGGTAACCTTTGTTTCTTCGGTTTTGATTTTAGCGTTTTTCTTTTTTGGCGAAGGATTATTGGGTGTAATGGGATTAGATGTTTCTTCCTTTGCCATAGCGGGCAGTATTGTAATTTTTATCTTAGCTATCGAAATGATTTTGGGTGTAGATTTTCATAAAGGAGATAATGATGCCAAAGCGGGTAGTGTTGTACCTATTGCCTTTCCGTTAATAGCTGGCTCAGGTACGCTAACAACTGTAATGAGCATGAAGACGATTTATCATCAGTACAATGTTTTAATAGGGATTTTGATAAATATGATAATAATTTATCTAGCGCTGAAGTCATTAAATAGACTTGAAAAACTGCTAGGTCCTGCTGGTGTATTGGTAATAAGAAAATTCTTCGGTGTTATTTTATTAGCAATTGCAGTTAAAATGTTTCGAACCAATTTTGCGCTTTAGTTATTAGGAATTTCGTCGCCTGCATTTGGCAAGCCAAAGGTAATTGGAATACTCATGCGTGTATTTATTTTTTGATCGTTTATACGACCTGGAGACCATTGCCTCATAATGCCTACTACTCGCAAAGCTTCTTGGTCTAGCAAAGGATGTATGGATTTTTCAATAATTGGTTTTTCTACCTTCCCATCTTTGGTTACAATAAAGGAAACAATAACAGTACCATGTTCGTTAAGATCTTTTGCTTGCGCAGGGTAGCGAATGGTTCTATTCAAATAGGCAATCATTCTTTCGTAGCCACCTTTATAAGTTGGCGATTTTTGAAACTTTGTAAATCGTACGCGCTTACCATTTTCGTCATACTTTTTTCTTTTACTTAGTTGTCCCTTGTTATATTTTTCGATTCTTTTAATGGTGCCATTTAAATGAAGTTGTTTTAAATACAATGGGTTGCCTTCTTGATCATAATGTTGAGTCCAGTGCAAGCTGCCATTTTCATAAAAGGCTAAGGAAGAGTCTGTTTTTTTAATTAGCTTTTCGTTTTTGAAGTAGCTAATAGTACGTACCGCGTGATTTTTATAAAATGTTTTTTCGGTTACTTTTTTAATATTTGGTTCTTGAAAATACAGCTTGTAATAAGCTTCCTCACCTTTTACACAAGCAGAGCCATCATTCTTATAAAATAATGTATCACTTGCCTGTACTTGGCCAAATCCTATTGTAGTATAAAATAACGCGATAAGAAGCAAGATGATTTTTTGGAATGTCATGTCGTATTAAAGATAAGATTTTTCCAAGTAAAAAAAGGGTTGCTATTTTTTCATTGGTCGCCAAATTCTATCTAGATAATAGTATAGTTCAATTACACGTTGCCTAGTGATATCTGCAAATTTTTGTGTTGCAAAAATGGTATGAATTGTGCCGCCATCGCTGTACTGCTCGTCTTGAATTGTATTATTAAAAATTCGTTCGCTATTTCTGAATTTTATCCAGTTTCGTTGCGACTCTTTAATAACTTCTTTGTCTTTACCAACCATTCTATTAATTAGCTTATTGTAGTATTTATTTAAAAGTGTGTCGTAATGGTTCTCAGCATTATAGTTAGCTTGAGCAATGCCCTGAGTTGAACTATTGTAATCCAATTCTAAAGCCCACAACCTTTCAATATAAAGTGTGTCCAAATAAAACTCTTTCTCTAATTTTGCTACCCACTGACCATTGTAATCGTCTAATGGTTTATGCTTACGTAGGCTATCTACTTGTTTAAATAAATTGTCTTTAGCCGCTTTTAGGGTGATCCTATTTTGCCCAAAAGCAATCGTGGAAATTAAAATACAGCTTATAAGAAGGATGTTTTTTTTCATGCTTTTTTTTCTTAGTACGGCGAGAATACTTTTTTGTTTGTACTAATATAATGAAAGTTATTGGAACCAATTATTCCTTCCATAAAAAAGGATATAGGATATAGCTCAATAAAATGATTAATAAATTGAGCGCGAGAAGTACAGCAAAAAGTTTCCACCAGCCCACCGTGAGCATAGGTTCTAAAAGCGGTTTGCTTAAGTCGCTCAAAAGAATCAATTGTGGTATTACAATAGGAAAGCCCAAAATAGCAATTAAGGCTGAATTGCCACCAGCTTTTCCAGCGATAGCTGACAATAAAGTAAAAAGTGTACTTAAGCTCAAACCTCCTACTAAAACTACCAAAAGAAACTTGCCAAACTGTAAAGCGGGATTACCCAAAAATAAAATAAACAATCCTAACGCAATAAGACTCATGATAAGCATAAGTACTCCGTTATATATAAGTTTGGATATAATTACCTTCTTAGGATCAAGTAGGGTATAGTAATACAATTGTCTGGCTCTGTTTTCCTGTAAAAAACTTTTGGCCACCGCATTGACTGATACAAAGAGTAAAATAATCCAGAACAGCACATTCCAAGTATCTCCCTCAGGGTGATCAATAAGTAAGTTGATAAGGAATACAGCTGAAGCTAAATAGAGCAGAATCCCATAAAACGAGTATTTCTTTCGCCATTCGAGCAAAACATCCTTGCGTATCAATTTTAGTATTTGGCTCAAGTCAGTTACTTTTGACTGCGAATTTACGAAATCAAAAGAATGCAGAAGATTTTAATTGCGAATAGAGGTGAAATTGCTTTGCGTGTAATGCGCACTTGTAAAAAAATGAATATTAAAACGGTAGCCGTTTATAGTGAGATTGATGCAAATATGCCTTTTGTACAACAAGCTGATGAAGCCTATTGCATTGGGCCTTCGCCAAGTAACCAATCTTACTTGCTAGGGGATAAAATCATTGAGGTAGCCAAAGAGTGTGGTGCTGAGGGGATTCACCCAGGCTATGGTTTTTTAAGCGAGAATGCAGATTTTAGCGAGGCAGTGTCCAAAGCAGGATTAACCTTTATTGGGCCTAGCGCTCCCTCCATTAGTACAATGGGTAGTAAAATTGCGGCCAAGCAAGCAGCTGCAAAATTTGATGTTCCTATGGTGCCTGGTACCGATAAGCCATTAGCAGATATAAATGAAGCCGAGAAAGTGGCTGCGAAAACTGGCTATCCATTATTAGTAAAAGCAAGTGCCGGTGGTGGTGGTAAAGGAATGCGTATCGTGAATAATGCCGATGAGTTAGAAACGCAATTTAATTCTGCCAAGAATGAAGCTCTTAGCTCTTTTGGCGATGACGCTCTGTTTATTGAAAAATATGTAGGCTCACCTAAACATATTGAAATTCAAGTTTTAGGAGATAATCATGGTAATTACGTGCATCTTTTTGAAAGAGAATGTAGTGTGCAACGCCGTCACCAAAAGTTAATTGAAGAAGCTCCAAGCTCCTGTCTTACGCAAGATATTAGAATGGCCATGGGAGAAACTGCTGTAAACGTAGCACGCTCGTGTAATTATAGTGGTGCAGGTACCGTGGAGTTTTTGGTTGACGAAGATTTAAATTATTATTTTCTTGAAATGAATACACGCTTGCAAGTTGAGCATTGTGTAACCGAAGAAATTACGGGTATAGATTTAGTAGAGCAGCAAATTTTAGTTGCCCGCGATGAAAAATTAGGCCTGAAGCAAGACGAGTTAAAAATAAATGGCCATTCAATTGAATTGAGGTTGACATCAGAAAATCCCTTGGAAGATTTTACGCCGGCAATAGGCAAGTTAAAAACGTATATCAGACCCAAAGGTGATCATATACGAGTAGATGATGGTTTTGAAGAAGGAATGGAAATCCCGATCTATTACGATTCTATGATAGGTAAGCTCATCGTATGGGGTAAGGATAGGCCAGCTGCTATTGAGCGTATGCTTTATGCTATTGAAAATTTTCATATTTCAGGTATTCCTTCTACTCTTTCATTTGGTCATTGGGCTATACAGCAAAAAGCATTTGCCGAAGGCAATTATAATACCCACTTTATTCCTACCTATTTTGATGCCGAAAAAATGAATGAAGCATCGGATGAAGAAAAGAAATTGGCTGCTTTAGCTGCTACTTTTGCTTTTGAGCAAAATGAAAAATTGCCACCTGCTTTGAATCTTTCGGATACTAATTGGGGCAATCGAAGTAAATAGGTTCACTTTTTGGGCTTATCCTATCAAAAAATGAAAAATATCGTTTACTTTAGTGTAATAAATCTCTTTATGCAAAAGAATATACTTATTGTAGCTGCGCTTAGTTTCTTAATAGTAGGTTTTATCTCCTGTAAGAAATACGAAGAAGGACCAGGATTAAGTTTCAGGTCTAAATCTGAAAGGTTAGCTAACTCATGGAGAATACAAAGTGTAACCGTGAATGGTATTGAAAAAGCAGCTGACCCACTTTATGCGAAGCAAAAACATTATATCTATGAGAGTGGTTCATATGTAATTAATATTATTGACCCTGTAACCCTACAAGCTGAGGATGTACAAGGACAATGGACATTGTATGATCAAGATAGAAAATTAGCTGTAAATCGTACAAACTTTAACGGAGTAGCTGATAGTTTAGAAGATTATCAAATTTTAAAACTAAAAGAAAAATCATTGTGGTTGCGTAAGCTAGATAATACAGTTGAGTATCACTTTGTTCCTTTTAATGAGCCTGGGCAGTAGAAGGTATTTTACAATTAATTTATGGCAATACGCAAAGCAATTAATTCTTTTATAGAGTTTTTTTACTTCCCCTTTTTGCGATTTATTCCACTTAAAACTTTTAAGTATGCTGCATGTGGTGGAAGCACAGTTATAATAGACATTATTGTTTATTGGATTTGTTATCACTTTATTTTCTTGGGAAATTCAATTGATTTGGGTTTTCATGTATTCGAACCCCATACGCTTGCTCAAACCTGCTCCTTTATGGTAATTTTTCCTTTAGGTTTTGTTTTAAACAAGTTTGTAGTTTTCACAGCATCCGATCTAAAGGGGCGAGTTCAATTATTTCGTTATGGTTTAACGGCTGTAGGAAGTTTCGCACTAACTATATTATTCCTTAAACTTTTTAATGAGGTGTTTAATTGGAACGAGGATTTTTCTAAAATTCTCGCTACTGCATTAGTAATAGCTTACAGCTATCTTAGTCAACAATATTTTACATTTAGAGAAAAAGGAGAAACTGATTAAGGCTTTAAATTTTATTGTGCCACTCCTTGTAGTACACTCTTATATAACTCCTCATACTGTGGTACAATGTTTTCAATAGCAAATGTATTTGCTTGATCTAATGCATTATTCTTGAATTCTTCTAGCTTCTCTTCATTTAATAAAAGCTCTAAGGAATATTTGGCGTAAGAGTCTACATCACCCACATTAGCTAGATAACCCGTTTTGCCGTGAATATTAATTTCGGGGATACCGCCAGCATTTGAAGATATTACAGGTACTCTGCACGCCATAGCTTCTAAAGCGGCTAATCCAAAGCTTTCGTATTCACTTGGCAGGATAAATAAATCAGCTATGCTTAGGAGCTCTTCCATTTTTTCCTGCTTACCCAAAAAGCTAATGTCATTACAGGTGCCTAACTCTCTGCAAAGTTCTTCCATTTTGGGTCTTTCGGGGCCATCTCCAATCATTAGCATTTTTACGGGTACCTCTGTTCTTATTTTTGAGAAAGCGTATATCGCATCTTCAACACGTTTTACGGTTCTAAAATTAGAAACGTGTGCAATGATTTTTTCACCATTGGGTGCGATAATTTTTTTAAAATGCTCTTTATCCGAATATTGAAATCGCTTAATATCTACAAAATTATTTATGACTTGGATTTCCTTTGTCATTTCAAAATTCTCAAGTGTTTGTTCTTTTAAATTTTGAGAAACAGCTGTAAGGGCATTTGAGCTATTCATTGAAAAAGTTACAACAGGCTCATAGGTTTTATCTTTTCCTACTAGCGTAATATCTGTACCATGTAAGGTAGTTATAAAAGGAACTTCTAGTCCTTTTGTTTTTACAATCTGTTGTGCCATAAAGGCGGCTGAGGCATGCGGTATGGCATAATGCACATGTAGTAAGTCTAATTTTTGATTAACGATTACATCAACCATTGTACTTGCTAAGGCTATTTCATAAGGAGGAAAATCAAATAAAGGATACGTAGGCACCGATACTTGGTGGTAAAAGATATTAGGATGAAAAGAATCCAATCTTACCGGCTGCTGATACGTTATGAAATGAACACAATGTCCTTTATCCGCTAGTGCTTTACCTAATTCTGTTGCTAAAACACCACTACCACCAAATGTTGGGTAGCAAACTATGCCTATTTTCATTAATTGTAAAATTAAGACTAATTTGACGTACGTCCTTGAATTAACTTTCGCTTTAATTAAGAAGTTCTTCTAAATAATGTTTTTCAATTCCAAAGCTTTTTTTGATAGCTTCAATTTTTGTTGCTATTTCTTCTTTATTAGTTTGGGCTTCTTTCCTTTTTTGTGCAATGATTATGATGTTTTTTGGCGTATGCTCGGTTGCAATAAAGTCAAACAATTTTGTGCTATACCCTGCTTGTTCTAAGTATAGCCCACGCAAGGTATCCGTAATAATTTCGGCTTGTCGTTCCATAAAAATGCCATGCTTAGTTACATGCTGCACCGCTTGGCTAGCGGTACCTTTTTTCATTTCTTTTCTTATTTGCTTATGGCAGCAAGGCGCTACAACTATCAATTCGGCTTGTGCTTCAATTCCTTTATAAATAGCATCATCTGTTGCGGTATCACATGCGTGTAAAGCAATAAGCATATCAAGGTTTTTATCGGCCTGGTAGTTTTCAATACTTCCTTGGGTAAAAGAAAGCTTATCAAAATTAGATTGAGCGGCTATCGAATTACATAGTTCCACTAAATCTTTTCTGTATTCAATACCTGTAATAATAGCTGGTTGTTTTAAAACGGTGAGCAAATAATCGTAGAGCGCAAACGTTAAGTACCCCTTGCCCGATCCCATATCAACTATTTGAACAGTCTCTTCTTTGGGAAGCTCCTTAAGTAACTTACTCAGTATTTCTATGTAATGATTTATTTGTTTGTATTTGTCCTGGCCGTGCGGGCGCACCTTGCCTTGGGCATCTGTGATTTTTAAATCATATAAATATTGTTTGCCATCGGCTACAATATTTCTTTTCTTGTTTTTGTCATGACTTGTAGTAGGCAGTTCATTACTACTTGCTTTGTTTTCAAATATTTTCCATGATCCTTTTTTAGAACATTGTAATTGATAGTCTTTATTTATAGTAAAGAGGTTAGCATGTCTAAAGTCAGTTTTATCTATGTAAGAAGCTATTGTTTTAACTCCTTCATCTAGTTGAAAATTCTTAGTAATATCATTTGTTAGATATCTATAAACTATTGAAAGATTGACTTTCTTTTTAATGATTACTTTTTTTATCAGAAGCTTTTTCAAATTGCTTGCCGTACCATGATAATTAGCAAGATTTACTTTAATAAAAGTATCAGCAGCAAGGCTATCTTGAAGTATTTTAATGAAATTCTCTTTAGGAGTGGTCATATTAATTCTTAAACTAAGAAATTATGCATTGGTACTAAGTCCTACGGCCTTAGGTACAAAAGGACTAACATCGCCACCATGCTTATAAACATCGCGCACTAAGGTAGAAGAGAAAGAGGCAAACTTAGATGAGCTAGTTAAGAATAAGGTTTCAATATCGTCATCCAACATTGCGTTCATATCAGCAATGGCACGTTCATATTCAAAGTCTGCAACATAACGGATGCCTCTTAAAATATAGGTGGCTTTATGTTTTTTACAAAAATCAATGGTCAAGCCAGTATAACTTTCAGCAGTCACAAATTCATCTTCTTCAAATACTTTATTGATCCACTCTAATCTTTGCTCAATTGAGAACATAGGTTTTTTACTAGAATTCATACCTACGCCAATAATAATTTTATCAAATAGAGGTCTGGCTCTTTGGATAATATCATGATGACCTAATGTAATAGGATCAAATGTTCCGGGAAATACACAAATTTTCACTGGCTAAAAGTACGATTTATTCTTCTTTGTTTTCAAAAAAGCTAAATATCGTGGTGCCGTAGTTTTTGGCTTTGAAAAAATTAGGGTGTTTTTCGTAATTATTACGTGGTGTATGTTCTAATAAAAAAATACCATTTCCTTCAACAAGTTTTTTTTCAAAAATTAAATCTGGGATATCGTCAATTGTAGCTAGGGCATAGGGTGGTCCTGCAAAAATGAAGTCATAGGTATCTGTACAGTTTTTGATATATCTAAATACATCTTGCATAATGACCTGGGCATTTTCTATTTTTAAACTTGCTAAGTTGGATTTAATGAAAGCTGCCATTTTTCTATCTTTCTCTACAAGTACTTGCTCCGATGCTCCTCTTGAGTAAAGTTCATAGGATATGCAACCTGTGCCTCCAAATAGATCTAGCGTTTTAATATCTTCAAAATCAATTAGGTGCTGTAAGGTGTTGAACAAGCCTTCCTTGGCAATATCGGTTGTAGGACGAGTGTGTGGCATTTTGGATGGCGGAGAAACTCTTCTGCCACCAAGTTTTCCGCTAATTATGCGCATAGCAATAAGGTAAACAAATTAAAGAAATGATGCGTAGGATGATTGAAAATCTCTTCATTATATTGTAAAGTAGGTAGGCGATTTACAAGCTTGCAAGAGGCAACATTTGCTGAGGCTAATGCATTGAATTTATCTATCTGAGAATGATTCCCAAGTATGTTCAAGGTGACATTCTTTTTTTGAAGTCCTAATTGTTCTAAGCTATTAAAGTATGCATAAATAGCATCGTCTATATTTTCAATATCAAAGCTTGTGTGCAATTGCAATTGCTTATTTTGGAATACACTAATTAGAATTTCATCTTCTTGAATTCTTGCAAAGCTTACAATATTTATATTAGGCGGAACAAGCTGCTGATATGCAATTAAAAGAGAAGAAGGCGCATGGAAAATAGTATGATCCTTCAATTCATTTTCTATCAGATTTTTAGTTCCTCTTTTCAAAGTGAAAATACTATTCCCTTTAATTGGCGTGATTTTTTGACTGGCTACTGTTTCTGCTGCTTCTATTGGATAAATTTTGCTTAGTAATGTTTCGGTTTGATCTTGAGCATATAATTCAATAGGTATTAAAGTAAATTTTCTACTTTCTAAACCAATGTAACAATGAGCTGCTTTTTTTATTATTTCTAAGCCAAAGACTTCCAATGCTTCATCTTTTGTGATGTTACCCTTTTCTTTTCTGTAGGTTTGTAGAGCTTCTACTTTGGCATTTTCTGTTTTAGATATAGCAAGTTGAATAAAGTTTTTGCCCAACCAAATGAAAGCGTTGTAAGGGACATTATTTTTGAGCGCAAAGCGCTTTGTATTTATTGATGTAATATTTTTCAAAACAGTTATCCTATTTCAATACAATAATAATTTATTTACTTCAATTATTCTATTCAAAGCGCAGTTAGTCTGTATCTATTATATGGGTAGTAAAGCAAATAATTTAAAACTTCATACGGAATGGGCAGGAATAGATTTAGTATTGTAATCTCGATTTACAACCATGCAAAAGGATTTAGCTGCAACAAATTCTTATCGTCATATTTTTAGAGTGGCTTTGCCTATGTCTGTGGCTATTCTAATACCTCAATTGAGCATACTAGCTAATACTATGTTCCTGGGTAATTATAATGCTACTAATGGCTTGGTAGAGGGTAAGGAGGCGCTTTCAGTAGCAGGAGTAGCTGGTATTTATTATTTAATCTATGCTATGGTATGTTTTGGCTTAGCAAGTGGTTTGCTCATGCTTATGAGTAGGCATGCTGGCAAAAACGATGCCAAGGAGGTAGGTTCAATTTTTAGTGCAGGTACTCAATTAGGGCTTTTGGTAGTTCTAGTTTTATTAATATTTTCTTTTTGTTTTTCTAATTACTTTTTTGATTTTACGATACAAAATCCAGTGGTCAAGGATTTATCCAAAGAGTATATTGCAATTCGTATTTGGGGATTGCCCTTTTTGTATTTATCGCATTTGGGTAATATGTTATATATCGCTGTTGATAAAACAAAGTACATGCTTTATGGCACGGTAATGCAAACGATTGTCAATATTGTATTTGATTATTTTTTAATTTTTGGGAATGGATTTTTCCCAGAGTTAGGGGTAGAAGGTGCCGCCATTGCCTCTGTACTAGGTGAGTTTGTTTTCTTTCTTATTGTATTTGGGATTATTATTTATAATAATCACTTTAAATATCTAGATATTAATTTGTTTAAGCTAGCCAAGCAATCAGATTTATGGGTATATACTAAAAAATCCAGCCCGCTTATGCTGCAGTATTTTATAAGTATTGGAGCTTGGGAAGTGTTCTTTTTATTTATTGAACATATTGGAGAACGTGAACTAGGAGCATCGCAAATCATACGATCCGTATATGGTATTATGGGCATCCTAATTTGGGCATTATCCAATACTACTAATTCTCTTGTAAGTAATTTGTATGGTCAAAAAGCGTATGACCTAATACTTCCGCTCATTAAAAAAATAACTACAATTAGCTTTACGTATACTGCAATTGTGACATTAATTATCTTTTCTTTTAGCGATTATTTTTTGCAATTCTATTCGGCCGATGCTGAGATTCTTCGTTTAGCCAAACCATCTCTTTGCGTTGTACTTTCGGCTTCTTTAATTTTTAGTTTTTCAACTATTTATTTCAATGCATTACTAGGCTTAGGCGATACGAAACGTAGCTTAGTGTACGAAACAAGTACAATAGTAATCTATTTACTATTCTGCTTTTTTGTAATAGAAGGAATGAAACCCGCACTTTGGGTAGCTTGGTGCTCGGAGTATGTATACTGGACACTTATGTTAGTTATAAGTGCTTACTATTTGCATTCTAAAAAATGGGTACCTAAATCTATAACTTAGATAATAATGTCTTCATCTCTTTTTTATGAGCAGCATCATCAGCTAATTGGCTAGGAAGTGCAAGTCCTTTTTGAAGCATTTGTTTTGCCTGTGCTTTCTTTTTCACTTGATTATATGCTTTTCCTAAATCCAAATAATTTAAAACATATTTTGGGTTCAACTGTTTTGTCTTTTCAAAAGCTTTGATTGCTTTATTGATATCTCCATCAGGTAATCCACTAAAAAGAATTTTAGCAGCAGCTTTCTCGGCAAAGTTTAGGTTAGAAACTGCGAAGTTCCACTTACCTAATACATTCCAAGCAGCGTAGTTTTTAGGGTCTAATTTGATTGCTTTATCTGCATACTTTTTTATATCTCGTGATGCAGCTACTTTGTCTTTAGAGCCCGAAATTAAGGCCATCCTTCCCATGGCTACCGCTAGGGTATAATTATTAAATGAGTTATTAGGATTTAATTTAATTGCTACTAAGGCATGTGCTTTAGCCGCTTTAAAATACTTCGTCTTTGTATCTTTTGAGGTTTGTCGGTTTCCAATGCGAGAGTACATTAAACTAGCACCAGCATAAGCTGCATCGCTTTTTTTACTTTTAGCAATTGCTTTTTTATAGTAGTCAAGGGCTAATTTCTCTTTTTTGTTTTTAACAGCTGCATCGCCTTTAGTAACATATTCTTGTGCAGTTTGCCCAAATGTAATTGTTGAAATAAATATAAAGTTTAGTAGTAGTAAGATGTTTTTCATGATGTTTAAAAATTAAAGTTATTAAAAGAAGGACATAGCCTAAAACGATTTTTAGCGTACTAAAAATACGTTTCCTTGTTTTTGAATTCTTTTACCGTTGTCACATTCGCCATCAACCATCCATACATACGTGCCTGATGGTGCAGGGATATTTTGGTCATTACCATCCCATTGAATTGAAGGATTTGTAGTTTGAAACACTAACTTGCCCCAACGATTAAATATTTTAAAATAGTTCAGTTTAAAAATTCTATTATTCATTACACCAAACCTACGATTGTAAGAAACGTCGCTCACCGGGTTAAATGCGTTTGGCAGATTAACATCAGTACATTCATTAAATACATAAACACTATCTGTTACTGCACAACCGGTTGAATCATTAGTTACCTCTAAAACATAAAACTGAGTATACTTGGGATCACAGCGCGGATTAGCCACAGAAGGATCATCTAAGAACGTAGAAGGTGACCAGGTATATGAATATTCTTGACCATAAGAAATTTGCGGTCCGCCTAAAGTTGTATAAGCTCCATCGGCTACAAAACGATCCTCGCCAGCGTCAGCTCTTACCTGACTTACATCTACTGTTAAGTTAGTATCGATAACACAACCACCGCTTGCAAATACCATTTGAATATCATACGTAAAATTTTCTCTAGGATATAACACCACTGTTTCAGTATCTGCTGTAGGTGGAAACATGTTGTAATTCGTTGACCACATTATGCTATTTAAATTTTGACCATTTGCCGTAACCTGAATTGAATCTCCCACACAAATTAAGGTGTCATTATGAATATCAATTAATGGGAAATCTTGTACTGTAATTTCTTTACATGCTACTTGCATAGTAGGTAACCCCTCATCAATTACTAAATACACATTGTATATACCTGGTATGTCATAGGTAATAGGAGGTGGCGTTCTAAAAGTTGATGCAGTAATATCAGGTACTAAGCAGCTATTAAACTCAATACGAGAAAGGGAGTTACTTCCATTATTTGCCGTAAAGGCAAAAACATTATCTCTACTACGCTTAAAGTGAGTAAGATATATAGGAGCATCAAAACTTGCAAAATTTCCAAGGTCGGTTGCAGTAGGGGCTGCAGTGATTGATCCCATAAATTCTAAGCGTACCATATTATTGCTTCCTTCATTAGTTACAAAGCCATACCAAGCATCGCAATCTTGAATAATACTTATATCTCTTGGGCTTGTAAGTAAACCACCAAAATCTCCAAGGTCAACAGAGGATGGATTCGTATTAGTAAGTGTAGTACCAAAATCCAGTCTTACAACGCTTGACGTAATGGCATTACATACAAATAAGTGCCAATTATTACCATCAAAAGCTGGCCAGAAACCAGTAGGGAATCCTAAACCCAGCGGCGGGATACCTAAGTTAGCTATCGTAAAAATAGAAGGAACATTGCTTAAGCTAGCACCAAAGTCAAAACGTAATAAGTTGCCCGTAAATCCTGAGTTTGTAAATCCATGCCAGTTGCCACCTTCTTCAAAAATGTACATGTCCTGTGGGTTAATTACTAGTCCTCCAAGGTTTCCTAAATCAATAGCCGTAGGCAAAGCGGATAAGCCACCTGCAAAATCAAAACGAATTATTTGAGAAGCAGCCGGTCCATTACCTGCAGCTAAAAAAGCATGCCAACCATCACCATCCTCAGCAAACCATAAGCCTTTAGGGTTAATGTTTATCAATCCACCAAAATCTCCAAGATTTGTAGCAATTGGAGCATTAGCTAAAGATGAGCCAAAGTCGTATCTAATAATATTCCTTGTAGCACCACCATTGTTTACAACAAAAATATAATGATTATCATCAGAATCTACAACCAATGCTGTGGATCTTGGAGCATCTAAGCCAGTACCCGCTGCGATACTACTACCTTGAGGTGAATTATTTAAATAAGCTGAGCAAAAACCCCAATAGTATGAGGATGCATTGGTTTGAGTAGTTGTTAATTGTAAAGGTGTATTAATACAAACGGTATCAAAACCTTGTATTAATTGTGCCGATAAACTCTGTACTGAAATTATAATTACACCTAAAACTGCTAGAATTTTTCTCATAGTATGGATTCTATCCTTTATATACAATTTGCTAATATAGCCAATTGTGCTAAATAGTAAAAATAGGGCATTGACTGCTTTTTTAATCTAAAATGCCATGCTTTTTTATAAAGACTAGAATTTGCTCAGAAACGTTGGCATTTCTAGCAAAAAAGTCGTTATTCAGCTCTTTTGTTCGCTCATTTAAAGACAGTGCTTTTGCTATAGTTTCCTCGGTTTTTTCATTGTTTTCAATAACATATAACATGCCATTATCTTTTAAAGCTTTGGCTTCAATAAATTGCTCAAAGTTTGGACCTACTAAAACTGGAATGTTATAAACTGCTGGTTCAAGAACATTATGAATGCCTGACCCAAAACCGCCGCCCACATATGTAATGCTTGCATACTTATAAATTCTTGATAGTATTCCAATTGTATTTACAAATAGGATTTTTGAATTATCTTGGTAACTCGCAGAATATTTGAAGTTAGTAAAATCATCATATTGCTGATAATCAAAATTTTCAATCTCATGTGGCGCTACAATAATTTTAAAATCTTGTGGCAGAGATTGAATGATTTTAATCAGACTTTTTGAGTCAGAATTCCATACACTTCCGGCTATAAAAACCTTGTTTTGATTTATGAATTTTTCAATTATAGTATCTTGAAATTTACTATTTTTTAGTTGTATTACTCTTTCATATCTCGTGTCTCCAATTAGCGTAGCTTGTTGAATTCCTATTTCATTTAAAAGTGTTTTGCTTTCTTCGTTTTGTACAAAAAAGTGTGAAACGTTTTTTAAAGATTTTCTGAAAAAATTAGCTGTTTTTTTAAAGATAAAAAGGTCTTTCCAAAATACAGCAGATACTATGTATAAAGGTATTTTACTGTTTTTTGCTTCTTGAATATAATGATGCCAAAACTCGTACTTAATAAAAAAAACGGCTTTTGGCTTTAAGATAGAATACCATTTAGAGGCATTGTTTTTTGTGTCAAGCGGCAGGTAAATAATATCTAATTCTGGGTATTTATTTTTTGCATATTCATAGCCCGATGGCGAGTAAAAAGAAAGGAGTATTTTATGATGGGGATATTCTTTTTTTAATTTGGAAAGCAATGGAAACCCCTGCTCAAACTCTCCAACTGATGCACAATGCAACCAAATGTTCAATGGGTTTTTAGTGCTAAAGTTTTTTAAGCTTTCAAAAGATGTTTTTCTGCCTACAATCCATTTTTTTGCTTTAGGATTAAAAAAGCTCGCACACCAAATGCCGGTCTTGTAAATACGTAAAGCAGCATTGTATAAAAGGCGCATAATATTTTAGAAGTAAGTTTCTTCCGTATTCTTTTTATAAATAGGAATGACCCAAGTAAAATTGTAGCCTATTAATATATCTGTTCTTTTTTCATTGCCTGGTTTTTGAACATCAAATAGATAATCTCTTCTACCTTGATTAAAAGCATATATAAAGTCAAAACCAGTTACAAAATTGATACGTTTATTAGCTGAGTAATGCGTGTACCCTAAAAATTGTTTGAGGTAAATGCCATTGGTTAATCGATCATATCCTTTTTTGTAATCAAGCCCTGTATTAGGGTCAGTTAAAAGCGGGCTTAGGTTATTATCCTCATCAAAAAGATTGATTTTGTATTGCATAAAACCAATGCCGGTTTGTGCCGTCAATCCGGAGTTCGGGTTCATGTTTAAGTAAGGTAGCACCTTGCCAGCTTGAACACCAATTATATAACCTCTTTGAAATATTCCGGGTGTTAGTTCCTCTCCAAATAGATTAATGATTCCTTGATTATTGGTAAGTAAGTTTTGCATTAGGCCTGGTTCCTTTACGGCACCTCCTACAATAAACATGTTTTCAGCTCCAAAGGTCCAATTGCTTTTTGTTTTTAATTTAATACCCGCTCCAATTCTAAAACTATTTCCAAAACGTACAGCCATATCAGCAAAAGGTACGTCATAAGCCAATTTGAATTCAATATTCCAAATTCGAGTAGCTTCTTCTTTATCTTTTTTCTTCTTTTGAGCAAAAGTGAGCAAAGGAAGCATGAGAAGTATGACTGCAAGGCCTTTTTTGTACATAGAGTAAAGTTACAAAGTGTTATATTCAATTGAACTTTTCTTACGAGTAAATTGTACTTTTGCGCTCGATTGTTCAAAACTATATTATGGATAATATTCAAATGGTTGACTTAAAAAGTCAGTATCAAAAAATAAAAGGAGAAGTAGATGCCTCAATTCAAGAAGTGGTGGATAGCGCTGCTTTTATAAACGGTCCTAAGGTAAAAGAATTTGCTAAGGATCTGGAAACATACTTGGGAGTAAAAAATGTAATCCCTTGTGCTAATGGAACTGATGCATTGCAAATTGCTTTAATGGCACTTGGTTTAAAACCTGGTGATGAGGTGATAACTCCTTCGTTTACTTACATTGCTACGGTTGAGGTAGTTGGACTTTTAAAATTAAAGCCAATATTTTGCGATGTAGATAAAGAGACATTTTGCATGGATGTAAATCACTTAGAATCTTTAATAACACCAAATACAAAAGCTATTATACCCGTTCACTTATATGGGCAAAGTGCCCCGATGGATGAAATTTTAGAAGTAGCAAAAAAACATAACTTGCCAATTATTGAAGATAATGCGCAAGCCATAGGAGGGAGTTATACGCATACTAGTGGCAATAAATCTGCCAATGGTACCATGGGCGACATTGGAACAACCTCGTTTTTCCCTTCAAAAAATTTAGGTTGCTACGGAGATGGTGGTGCAATTTTTACAAATAACGCTGAGTTAGCTGCTAAAATTAGAATGATTGCTAATCATGGGCAAAGTAAAAAGTATGTACATGATATGGTAGGTTGTAACTCAAGGTTAGATAGTATGCAAGCTGCTGTATTAGGTATTAAATTAAAACATTTAGATACCTATTGTAGTGCGCGAAGAAAAGTAGCTGATACCTATGACGCAGCATTTGCTGAAAGCGATAAAATTACTACTCCAAAACGTAGAGAAAACTCATACCATGTATTCCATCAATATACATTGGTTTTAAATGATATTGATCGTGATATGGTTGTACATAAATTGTCAGAAAAAGGTATACCGGCTATGATTTATTATCCGATTCCTGCTCATCGTCAAAAAATGTTTGAGGAGTTTGATAGCGAAGGGCAAGAACTACCCAATACAGATTGGTTAACTCAGCGGGTTATCTCACTACCAATTCATACCGAAATGAAAGAAGATGTGCAACAATACATCATTGATAATTTTTTAGAAATTGTAAACGGATAGTATAAGATGAAGATAGCAATTGTAGGTACAGGTTATGTGGGATTAGTATCAGGTACTTGTTTTGCCGAAAGTGGTAATCAAGTAATTTGTGTTGATATTGATCAAAATAAAGTAGAACGATTAAAAGGAGGAGAAGTTGTTATATATGAGCCGGGTTTGGAGGTTTTGTTTGAAAGAAATTTAAAGGGAGGTAGATTACATTTTACCACAAATTTAAAGCAAGCAGTTGAAGCATCTGATTTAATATTTTTAGCCTTGCCTACTCCTCCTGGTGAGGATGGCAGTGCAGACTTAAGTTATGTTTTAGGAGTTGCAGAAGAAATAGGTAAAATCCTTCAAGAACATAAGCAATATAAAGTTGTTATAAATAAAAGTACTGTACCGGTGGGTACTGCCGAAAAAGTACATGCTAAGATTGCAGAAAACTATTCAGGTGAATATGACGTGGTTAGCAATCCTGAGTTTTTAAGAGAAGGGGTAGCTGTAGATGATTTTATGAAACCTGATCGTGTGGTTGTAGGTACCACAAGCGCCCAAGCTAAGGAATTAATGGAGCAATTATACAGGCCCTTTGTACGACAAGGTAATCCTGTTTATTTTATGGATGAGCGAAGTGCGGAGATTACGAAGTATGCTGCTAATTCTTATTTGGCAACACGTATCACATTTATGAATGAGTTAGCTAACATTTGCGAAAAAGTAGGAGCTGATGTAGAAGTTGTAAGAAAAGGGATGGGTAGTGATAGCCGAATAGGTAAACGATTTCTTTTTCCTGGCATTGGATATGGAGGAAGTTGCTTCCCAAAAGATGTTCAGGCCTTAGGCAAAACAAGTTTGCAAAATGGTTATGAGTTTAAAATTTTAAACTCAGTTATGGAAGTAAATGATAAACAGAAATTAGTCCTATTTGAGAAAATTAAGGATTATTACAAAGGAGATGTAAAAGGAAAAACCATTGCAATTTGGGGCTTAGCATTTAAACCCAATACCGACGACATTAGAGAAGCGCCTTCATTATACATAATAGATGCTCTTTTAAATGCAGGTGCTAACTTACAAGTCTTTGATCCTGAGGCAATGGAAAATGTAAAGGAGTATTTCAATGGTGAGCTTGAGAATTATAGTGGTAAATTATCATTTTGCACTGACGCTTATCATGCTTTAGATAAAGCTGATTGCCTTGCAATTTTAACTGAATGGAGTATTTTCAGGACACCTGATTTTGCCCAAATGAAATCATTGCTTTTAAGTCCAACGATCTTTGATGGAAGAAACCTTTATGATTCGCAAGTTGTTGCTAGTCAGGGGTTTTATTATAACTCAATAGGTCGAAAATTGGTATTATCAACAAGTTGAATAAGAGGTTAACAATTGATTTTTTTATACGAATAGCAAGTTAATAGACTTTGTTTTTAGAAATAAAGCACTAATCTTTGCATCTGAAAAACATATGATTATGAAAAGAACAATTTTAGTATTAACAGCGCTTATAGCCGTAAATGTAGCTAGCGCACAATTTTTTGTAAAAGCAGGATTAGGATATAACTTCTCAGCATTGTCAGCTCCATACGTAGCAGAAAACTTTGACACAGCTGGAAACGTAACTTCTTCTAATTCTTTTACTCATTCATTTGGTAATGGTTCTCAGTTTCAAGCAGCCCTTGGTTATGACTTCAATGAAAATCTAGGTTTTCAAGTAGGTGTAGGTTATGGTTTAACTACTAAGGCTTTAGAATATTCTGAAACGGCAGGTGCTTTTACAAATGCAAGAAAAATACAAACTAAAGGATTATTGTTATTAGCCCCAGCTTTTACTTTATCTAGTAATTCTGATAGATTGAATTTATATTCAAGAGTAGGTCTTACTTTACCTCTTGCAGGAACTACAAATTTTGATGTTGTACGTACTTCTAGTACTCAACAGTTTGATAATAAAACTGAAATTGAAGGAAGAATGTCAATAGGTTATAATGCTGCGATTGGTACAAGTTTTCCGTTATCTGACAAACTATCTATTTTTGCAGAGTTAAATGGAACTTTCTTGGATATTGCAAGAGATAAATTAACAGTAACTCAAGTTTTTGATAAAACAAATAATCAAGAATTGTTAGATACAAGAGATTTTATTGACAACAATAGAGTTTATGTTGAATCTATTTCAGCTACTGATAATCAGGATAGAACGCAAGCTAGAAAAGTACTTAATGAAAATGCACCTTTCTCAACAATTGGTGTTGCGGCAGGTATTAAGTTTAGCTTTGGAAACTCTCGTGAAGACAGAAGAGAAGAAAAGAAATAATATTTTAAATTAAACAAGTATAACAAAGCCACCCAATATGGGTGGCTTTCTTTATTTGGTCTTATTTTCGTTATTGTATGAAAAGAGTACTTATTACAGGAGGAGCTGGTTTTTTGGGGTCGCATTTATGTGATCGTTTTATCAAAGAAGGTCATGAAGTAGTGGCCATGGATAACTTAATTACAGGCTCACTAAACAACATTGAGCACTTGATGGCAAACGAATATTTTAGTTTTTATCATCATGATGTATCAAAATTTGTGCATGTACCTGGTGATTTGGATTATATCTTGCATTTTGCATCTCCTGCAAGCCCTATTGATTATCTTAAAATGCCAATACAAACATTAAAAGTAGGTTCTTTAGGTACTCATAATTTATTAGGTTTAGCTAAAGTGAAAAAAGCCCGTATGCTGATTGCTTCTACCTCTGAGGTATATGGAGATCCTTTAGTTCACCCGCAAAACGAAGATTATTGGGGGAATGTAAATCCTATTGGTCCAAGAGGAGTTTACGATGAAGCAAAAAGATTTCAAGAGGCAATGACTATGGCCTATCATACATTTCATGGATTAGAAACGCGTATTGTGCGAATATTTAATACGTATGGTCCTAGAATGAGATTAAACGACGGAAGAGCCCTACCTGCCTTTATGGGACAGGCACTCAAAGGCGATCCAATTACAGTTTTTGGAGATGGTAGTCAAACCCGCTCGTTTTGTTATGTAGACGACTTGGTAGAAGGGATATATCGTTTACTACTAAGTGATTATGCAATGCCCGTTAATGTGGGGAATCCTAGCGAAATCTCTTTAAAAGAGTTTGCCGAAGAAATTATTTCATTGACAGGGACGGAATCTAAATTGACATTTATGGAACTGCCTAAGGATGATCCAAAACAGCGTAAACCTGATATCACTAGAGCAAAAGAAATTTTAGATTGGACACCCAAAGTTGATAGAGCCGAAGGACTTAAAATAACTTTAGATTATTTCAAGAAAGAATTAGGCATATAGACTCCCAATGATTTCTTACTTTTAGTTCGAATGCGTTTTATACTTTTCCTTTTTTTCACTCTATTCTTTTCGCAAACTTTGTTTGCGCAGAAAAAGTTGAAAAATTTCATTAGCAATGCTGATAAAAGAAAAGTGGAGCACGCCAAGAAATTATTAAACCAAGGTGAAATATTTGAAGGTGAAAAAATCTTACTGAAGTTAAGAAAAGACAATATGAATCATGCCTACTTTCATGAAGCATTAATTCAAGTTCAAAAACAAATACTACATAAAATACAACACGAGAAACCACCTTCAGGAGATGAAGGGGAGTATTTTTTAGATAGTAAAAATTTATTGTTACCTAAAATTAGCCTTGCTCAAAATTTTGTAGACAATGGATTAGCCCGCACTGCTGCAGAAAAAAAAGAGACCATTGATAATATTAGATTAGGCAGGGCAGATAGAAAAGCCTTGAAAAAGTTAATTGAGCATAAAGTATTAGCAGAAGATACAACCTTAAATCCTATTGAAGCTGCCAAAAGAGTATTGCAAAAAGAAAGCCTTTTAGAAAAAAATGAAGTTGCCGAAGAAAAAGAACTTACAGCAAAACGATGGAAAGAAGCTGAAAACGAAAATGAGCTTTCTTTATTATCCTACGAAAGCTATGCTGCACAATTAGTAAGTAATGCAAGGTTAGCAACCTTAAAACATGAGCGTGTTGATTCGTCATCACATTATTTACGCATGTTTTTAATTGATACTATTAATTACGACTCATTAGTAGCACCGGCAGATTTAGATTTATACCATGAAGCATTAGATTTTTATTATACCAAAGAATATATCCCTGCATCCAAAAGGTTGAAGGTATTGACTTATAAGTATGAAGAGCATTTTAATATGCAATGGCATTTAGCAAATTGTTATTTGCAATTAGGTTTGGATAGTTTAAGCTATAAACAGTTTGTTTATATATCACAAGTTTTTACGGAGCGTCCGGAGGGGCTACTAGGCTTATCAAGGTATTATCTTGCTAAAGGAAAATATAAAGATGCAGCTGCCTGCATAGTTAAGGCCATTACAATTTATCCTGAGGATAGTTATTTTGCACAGCTGGATATAATTTTAAAAAGAATGGGTACTGGGCTAAAAAGCCAATGGGTGCGCAGAGAAGTATATCCAATAAGTACCGCAAGAAACTATGAAGAAATTATGGCTAAGGAAGATTCGCCATGGCGCTATTATCAAGCGGCAAAAAGTAATGTATACTCTTACGCCTCAAAAGGAGTAATAAGGCCTAATGAAATAACCAATGAAAGGTATTTAGAGGTTTACGCTTGGAAAGAAATGTTAGCAGGTAACCTTAAAATTGATTCATTAAAAATGGATCCAAAAGAAATGGCGGCTTTTCTTAAAAAGTCAAACCTGAATAAGAAAAAAAATAAGGACAAGGATGCATCTAGTTTCCCTTTTGCTCGAGCTATGGAAAAAATGGGTTATTTGGATTGTTATGTCTTTATCTCTATGTTTCACCATGATATTTATGATGGTTTCAAAGACTTTGTTTTGCTCAATCCAGATAAAATAGAAAAGTACTTTTTTATTTTACTTAATTGGGACGATAAACGTTTTGATAAATTTAGGGTGGGAGAGGAAAAGACTGAAGAGCAGTCCACAGAAAAGAATAAGTAATCTTTAATTTATACTGCTTCCTTCACCACTGAATATAATTAAACCTAGTACAATTACTAAGACAATAGGTATCAAAAAAATCAATAATAATGATTGAATAAATGATAAAGGGCTATTGCCTTTTTTTATTCTTTGATAGTCAAAAAAATAAACACCAAAAAAGCTTATTATTAAACATGTAAAAAAGAAGAAAATGAATAGGAAAGGTGTCGCCATCATTCCTTGAAGAAGGATACTTGCCCTATACATTTTCTAATTACTTAACATTAAAATCAATTTAAACACTCACTCCAAAATCACGCAAAGCATCATTTAAGCTTGTTTTTTTATCGGTGCTTTCTTTACGTTGCCCAATAATTAGCGCGCAGCTTACATTAAATTTTCCAGCTGGGAATTCTTTTTCATAACTACCCGGTATTACTACTGAGCGAGGTGGTACATAGCCTTTACTTTCAACTGGAGTATCTCCACTTACATCAATGATTTTAGTACTCTGGGTTAATACCACATTAGCTCCTAATACAGCTTCCTTGCCTACATGCACACCTTCTACTACAATACAGCGACTACCTATAAAAGCACCATCTTCTATAATAACAGGGCTTGCTTGTAATGGCTCTAAAACGCCTCCAATTCCTACTCCACCGCTCAAATGAACATTCTTGCCTATTTGCGCACAACTACCCACTGTAGCCCATGTATCTACCATTGTACCCGCATCAACGTATGCACCTATGTTTACATAACTGGGCATCATAATTACCCCTTTGCTTAAGTAAGCGCCATATCTTGCTACTGCATGCGGTACCACACGCACGCCAAGTTCTTCATAGTTGGTCTTCAATTTCATTTTATCATGAAACTCAAATGGTGGCAAACTCATTGTCTCCATTTTTTGTACTCCAAAATACATGAGCACCGCTTGTTTTGCCCAGGTGTTTACTTTCCAACCTGATTCGGTTGATGCGTCTGGTTCAGCCGTTCTTACTCTTCCTTTATCAATTTCTTCTATTGCGTCATGCACAGCTTGTTCATACTGAGTTTCTTTTAAAAGTTCTCTCTTGTCCCAAGCAGCTTGTATTAATTGTTGTAATTCCATGTGGGCGCAAATTTAAGTATTTTGAATCTCCATTTGTGTAGACCACGGAATGATTTTTTGATTTAATTTGACAATTGACAATTGAATACTGACCTTTGTATCCTATTGGAATCATACCAACAAGATATAATCAATTGCACGCGCTCCCTAGAAAAAGGAGAATCGATTTTATATCCAACAGATACAATTTGGGGATTGGGTTGTGATGCAACGAATGAGTTAGCAGTAGATAAAATTTCGCTTATTAAAAATAGACCCAAGCATAAATCATACATTGTGTTAATGTCTGACGCCCAAATGCTTAGAAATTATTTAATCAATCCAATCCAAGATTTAGAATTGTTTCTTGAGCAGCAAAAAGGAGCTACAACGATTATTTATAATCAAATTAAAGGAATAGCTGCTAATGCTTTGGCAGAAGATGGTAGTGTGGGCATTCGTATTCCTAAAGATGATTTTTGCCTTTCTTTAATAAGGCACTTTAAAAAACCTATACTTAGTACCTCTGCTAATCTTAGTGGTGAATCAAATCCTTCTTTTTATAATGAGATAGCTAAAACCATTGTGGAACGATCGCATTATGTATGCAACTGGCGACAAGATGATGAAACGCCCAAACAGCCTTCCAACATCATTAAATTAAATGATGACGGAACGACTCTTAAGATTCGTTAATCCTATTTTTTAGAGTAAATTTGCGCACTTATGTGGTTTAAAGTTAGAAAGTTTATTGTGTTATATCGCTTGCCTTTAGCAGCAGCTTTAATAGCACTTGGCGTATGGATGACAATATCTGTGAATAATGGAGTCTATACATCTTGGTTATTTTTCTTAATAGCAATTTTGATGATCGTTGCGCACTTTATGGTCGGTCCTATTACTTTGATTCAAAAGTTTGTAGAAGGTGGCGACGTTGATGGTGCAAAGGCATTGCTTGGAAATGTGAAATATCCTAAGTTACTGTATAAGCCTATTCGTTCTGCCTATTATATGTTGAAGTCTCAGTTTTCTACTATTAATGAAGATTATGATGCTGCAGAAACTGATATAAAGGAAAGTTTGAAAGCGGGTATTAAGGAGAAAGGAATGGAGGGTACTGCTTACTTACAATTAGGAAGTATCGCATTTAAAAAAGGAGATAAAAAAGGAGCCTATACTAATATGCGCAAAGCAGTAGAGTTAGGCCTGCCAGATAAAGAAACGGAAGCTACTGCCTATTTACAATTAGCAGGAATCTGTGCTGATCGTAAAGACTTTAGAGGAGCAAAGCATTACTTTAAACGTGCCAAGCAATTAAAGCCTAAGGGCAAAATGCTGGTAGATCAAATCAAAGAAATGGACAAGTATATGAGTCGTATTCCGGGATAAGAAATTAATCTTTTTTTGGAGGGGCGGTATTGTTACCGCCTTTTTTATTTTGCGGACGTGGCTTGCGTTTGTTATTTGAGTTAGTCTTAGATTGTGTGTTTGATTTCTTAGCATTTTGGCTATTGCCTTTGTTGTCTCCTTTTTGAGCAGGTTGCTTTTTAGCCTGTGGCTGATTTTTACCTTTGTTATTATTGCTCGCTTTTTGATTGCCTCCTTTTTTGTTGTTTCTATTTCGGTTGCCTTTATTTTTACGTTTGTTACGGCTTTTTCTGTCCAAAGATTTTAAACTAATATGCCCAACGGTATCAGCAAATTCTAATTCTTCCTCAGCTCCTGTTGAAATTTCAATTTCAACAGGTTTCATTTCAGCTACTTCTTTACCTTGCTTATTAAGTTCTACAATTTCATTTACACGTTCAATACTCATCGGGTATAATTTACTGCTCCCACGGTAGCTATACCATAATAGATTTTTGAAAATATCTTTCTTTTGTAAGTAAGCGGTACCCATAGCTGTTTTCAGCTTGTCGGCTTTTTTAGGGAAAATTTTGAGTGCATCCATATAGGTATCTAGTTCAAAATTTAAGCAACATTTTAAACGGCCACATTGGCCCGAAAGTTTTGTTTGATTAATAGCAAGGTTTTGATAGCGCGCTGCTGAAGTTGAAACTGCGTTAAAGCTTGTAAGCCACGTACTACAGCAAAGTTCCCGTCCGCAACTTCCAATGCCACCAATTTTACCAGCTTCTTGGCGTATGCCAATTTGCTTCATTTCCACTTTCATTTTAAACTCGCTTGAATAAGCACGTATT
Source organism: uncultured Chitinophagaceae bacterium (assembly GCA_937981995.1). GTDB lineage: Bacteria > Bacteroidota > Bacteroidia > Chitinophagales > Chitinophagaceae > JAGNRR01. The sequence continues at coordinate 18,067 of CALJNC010000006.1, read as the reverse complement.
AATTCTCTAAAATCAACACGATCTTCTGCGGTATAATAATAAGTGGCCTTTTTACCATCAGCTTGGATTTCAACCTCGCTTAGTTTCATGTCAAGCTTTAAACGATTAATAATTACACGACCCGTTATCATGGTTTCTTTTTCGCGTAGTTTACTTTCATTCATTTTTTCAATATCAGCTTCCGTTGCCAGGCGTAATATTTTTCTTATATCCTTATTATCTTCTTTAACTCTTCTTTTTTTCATTTGAAGGCGCACAATTTCTCCAGTACAGCTTACTACACCTACATCAAATCCTCCTTGTCCTTCTACAGTTACATATTGACCTTTTGTTAGGTCCATGGTGCTCGTTAATTTATAAAAATCTTTTCTGCTACCATTATTAAAACTCATTTCCACAAAAGGAAATGGTTTACCAAAATCAGCTACCGGAATATCACTGAGCCAATCATGAACATTTAAACGATTGCAACCACCGCTGCTACAATTACCGTTGCTTTTACAGCCACCCGGTTTTCCGTCTTTCGACGAACCACAATTTCCACATCCCATTCTCTATATATATTCAAGTTATTGTATTAATAATTATCTCTACAAATATAAGGTATTGGTATTAAGTAAATTTATTTGAGATAGTAAGGTAATTTATTATGTTGGAATATAGTATTTATAGGGTTTAGAGGGTATTTAAACTATTTGTATAGAAGTATAGTGTGCAAGTAAGTATGTTAAATTAGGTACTTTGTATTGTATAGTAGTAAACATTTTTATACATTTGTTTCAGAAATCAAAGAAATGAATGTAGAAAATATACAAAGCCAGATGAAAAAAGGCGTATTGGAGTTTTGTATTCTTACTATCATAGACCGTGGGGAAGTATACCCAGCAGATATAGTAGAAGAATTAAAAACTAAAGGGATGCCTGTTTTAGAAGGTACTTTATATCCTTTACTTACAAGATTAAAAAAAGCAGGATACCTAGATTACCGTTGGGTAGAAAGTACTGGTGGCCCTCCCCGTAAATATTTTTCGATGAATGCTGAGGGAAAGAAATTTTATAAAGCATTAGAAACAACCTGGGGTGAATTAGCAGCCGCCGTAAAAAGAATAACCAAATAATTAAGAAAAAACTATAGACATGAACATTTTAGACATTAAATATTGTGCTCAAGATTTACGCTTTGAAGAAGATGCGTACCAGAATTTTGAAACCTATGAAAAAGAACTACAAGAATATTTTCTTGAACAAGCTGACGGCTATGAGATATTTGAAGATTTAAAACTTCGCATATGCGAAATGCTACAATCCAAAATGAAAACTTCAGGCGCTGCAATATCTGTAAGTGATATTGAAGAAATTAAAACAAGTATAGGTAATGTAAAACAGTTAGAAGAAGGTTCCGAAGATGACGATACTGTGAAGCAAGAGCCTCAAGTAGTTGTTACTGATAAAAAGTTATACAGAAGCGAAAATGAAAAGATGATTGGCGGTGTATGTAGCGGCTTAGGGAATTATTTTTCATTAGACCCATTGGCATTTAGATTGTTATTTGTTGTAGTGGCTCTAATGAGCAAAGGATTAATAGGCGTTGTAGCCTATGCAATTTTTTGGGCGGTATTGAAACCGAAAGTTTTACCTACTAATCTTAGTAAAAGGTTATATCGTAATGGGTCCGATAAAGTGATTGCCGGGGTATGTGGAGGCTTGGCATCATTCTTTAATACGGAAGCTTGGATTGTTAGAGTGTTGTTCTTAAGTCCTATAATAATTAATGTAATTTTAAGTGGTTTTCTTGACTTGAGATTCATTTTTGATGAATCGTCTATGGGGTTTTCGATTATCGCATATATTATTCTTTGGCTTACTACCAAGGAGTCTGAAACGCCAAGTGAAGAGCTATTAGCGCGAGGTGAGGATATTACAATTAATAGTTTAAGCGAAGAGTCAGAAAGAGTTAATACCAATCCTGATACGAACTCGGGAATCAATAATGCGCTTCGTGTGGTAGCATTTATTCTTATTGGCCTGGCACTTGTATTTATATTTTTTCTATTACTTAGTTTAGTTTTTGGATCTGTATTTATGGCTCCACTAACTAATGCAATATTATTTACTCCTGTTATGAAATGGCTCGGTTGGTTAAGTATTATATTTTTTATTTTACTTCCTATGGTAGGCGCATTTGTATGGGCTATTAGAAGATTTAATGGTTACAAAAGCCCCAATAAGCCTTTGCGCACAACCTTTGGAGGTCTTTGGGCGTTAGGATTTGCATCGGCAATTACCTTGGCTTTTTTAATTATATCAAATGTTCAGGGAGATGCTACAACTACTGAACGAATTAATCTAAACGTACAGTCAGATACTTTATACGTTAATAAATTAAACAAAGAAATACCCAATGTGAAAGTTTCTTTTGGCAATTCAATGATGCAGAACATATATATTAATAATGGAAAAAATCAATTATCCCAATTAGTATCATTTAAGCAACGAGTATCAGAAGACGATTCTTTTTATATGGAAATTGAAAAATCTGCACGAGGAGGTAATAATAATGATGCACTTAAAAATGCTCAATTAGGTACCTATGATTATAGTGTAAATGAGAATGATTTAAAACTAAGTAAAACATTGAGTTTACCTTCTGGCAAACCTTTTCGTTTTCAAAGCGCAGATGTTATAATTTATGTACCTAAGGGTAAGGTACTAATAGCTGATCGCAGTATTATGCGTACTAAAAAAAGAAGGACTGATAATGTGAATATTGACATGGATTGGGAGGACATTGATGATGAGACTAAAGAGGAAATTGAGGAAAGTGTAGAAGAGGCTATGGATAAAGTAGGCGATGCAATGGAAAAAGTAGGCGATGCCTTGGAAAATGTTGGAGAAGAACTGGGTGATATAGACGTAAATATTGACAAAGCGACGAATGGTTCTAAGGCTCAGAAACGATTGGAAAAACAGAAAAAGAAATACGAAAAAGAAAAGCTGAAGCTTGAAAAATTACAAGAAGAATTGAACGATAAAACCTTGGAATCTGAATAAGGTAACTATTTCGTAATATTCATATTTAGAAAGACCGCATAGCTTTCTTAGCTTTGTAAGTAATTTATGAATCAAGGAAGTTCTAAAATACTTTTGGTAGACGATGAGCAGGATATCTTGGATATCCTCTTATTTAATCTTCAAAAAGAAAAGTATGATGTACGCACCGCCACTAATGGTAAAGAGGCTATCGAAGAAGCAAAATTATTTTTGCCAGACTTAATTGTATTGGATCGAATGATGCCTTTTATGAATGGTATTGAAACGTGTAAAGAGTTACGAACTATTCCTGAGTTAAAAGAAACAGCCGTTGTTTTCCTTACCGCATTAGCAGACGAGGAGAATGAAATATTAGGACTAGATGTAGGAGCTGATGATTATATATCTAAGCCAATTAAGCCTAAACTATTTATATCCAAAGTAAAAGCTACGCTACGACGTTTAAATACAAAACCCGATGTAATTACGCATGGCGATGTAGAAATTGATAGAGAGAAATTTGTAGTAAGAAATAAAGGCGTTGAAATATCATTGCCACGCAAAGAATTCGAACTGTTGTTCTTGCTAGCTTCTAAACCGGGTAAAGTGTTTTTACGCCAGGAAATTTTAAGTAAGGTGTGGGGGAGCGAAGTAATAGTAGGAGACAGAACGATTGACGTTCATGTAAGAAAAATTAGAAAAAAGCTAAATAGCGATTTTATTCATACCGTAAAAGGTGTTGGTTATAAGTTCGAAATATAGTTGTTAGAGTTTACTTTTATAATCCGTGCAATTAGGAAATAGAAATTTGTCGTATAAACAGCTGTCGCGTTTGATGGCTTTTAGTACATCACTATTTGGAGCAGTTGTTGTTTGGTTTTTTAGTAGTACTTGGTATTACGCTTTGATTGCATTTTGTATCTTTTTTATATTCTCTTACTTTTTACTTTCTTATTTATTAGATCGGTTTATACATCAAAAGATTAAAGTGATTTATAAATTAATATCAAAAGAAAAAGCTTCAATGAAACTTGATACTGATCAATTTGATAAAACGATTGATGAGGTGAAAGAAGATGTAGAAAAGTGGGCAGGAGAAAAACGTATTGAAATTACACGATTGCAGCATAATGAATCTTTTAGAAAAGAGTTTTTAATGAATTTAGCTCATGAGTTAAGAACACCAATTTTTTCTATCCAAGGTTATATAGCTACCTTATTAGATGGGGAAATAAATAACCCTGAAGTGAATATTCGTTTTTTGGAAAACGCCGCTAGAAGCACTGATCGCTTAAGTGGATTGGTAGATGATTTAAGGGAAATATCTCATTATGAAAGTCAGCAAATTAGATTAGAGAAAAGTAACTTTAGTATTCAAAAAATGCTTAAAAAAGTATTTGAAGAATTACAGCCCTTAGCAAATAATAGAGATATTAGTCTTGCCATAAAAAAAGGATGCGAAGGAGATTATATGATATGGGCTGATGCCGCTCGAATAGAGCAGGTTCTTACTAATTTAGTTCAAAACGGGATTAAATATGGCAACGATAAAGGGCATGTGTTAGCCGGTGTTTATCCTGTAGGAAGTGGGCAAATTCTTATTGAAATTACCGATAATGGAATTGGAATGAAACCTGATCAAAGTATTCGAGCATTTGAACGTTTTTATAGAACGGATGAAGCTCGCACTGCTGATAAACAAGGCAATGGTTTAGGCCTAGCGATTGTAAAACATATTATTGAAGCACACAATCATACGATTAGCTGCAGAAGTGAACAAGGTATGGGTACAACCTTTAGCTTTACCCTTGATCAGGATCAAGATTAAAATCTACTCTTAGTATAACGTAGACCTTTCAAAGCCGGTTTCATAGCAAAGGCTTTCCCAAAGTAGCTTTCGGCTTTTGAAGTTTTACCTTCTTTGTAAAAAGTCATTGCGTAAGCGTACATTAAGTCGCCATCTTGTGGATTTGTTTTTTGTAATTCAGTAATTACTAATCTTGCTTGCTTAAAATTGCCCATTCTGTTATAACAATCAGCTATGTCAAGGTTTAGGTTTTTATCATAAGGAGCGCTTTGTCTTGCTTCTAGGTAAAACTCTAGCGCTGGTTCGTATGCTTTCAATGCAAAGAAACCTAATGCAATATTTTGGTTAATCATTTTCTTATTATAAAACCCTTTTTCTTTTGATTTGATAAATGCTTTCGTTGCTAGTTTATATTGATTATTATTATAAAGTGCTTTACCATATTCATAGAACAATGTTGCTTTTGGATCTTTTTTAAGCTCAATCAGTTTGCCAAAGTACTCTGTTGCTGAGTGGTACGCACTCATCTTTTCATAGGACTTAGCAATTTTGTGCAACGTATACTCATTTGCTGGTTGTATATTTTTATAAAGTTCTATTGCCTTAGGGTAGTGCTTTACAAAATAGAAAGCATCTCCAAGTTCAATTTGTTCATCTACACTAGTAGGTTTTAACTTAACTGCTCGTTCTGCATATTCTACACTCTTAAATTTCTGAGAGCTATAGCTATACATTTTTGCCAATCTTGTTAGCACAGTTACATTCTTTGGTTCCGATATTAATATTTGCTCATAGGTTGGTAAAGCAATTACGTATTTTCTTAATTCGTAGGCAGTGCTAGCATATTCTTTAGCAATAGTTAAATTGCTCGGATCTGCTTCATTTGCTTTTTCAAAATGTTTTAAAGCTTCAACGAGGTTGCCTTTTTCTTTCCATTTTAATCCTTCTTCAAAACTTGTAGAATTTGCCTGAAGGCTAATTGAAATAATAAGAGATAGTAGTAGTGTGATTGTAGTGGTTTTCATAATGTTAATGATTTACTACTAATATACCAATAAATGTGCCAAAGTCCTTGTATTACTGCGTTTTATTATATAAGTAATTTATAATACAATTGATTTCTTCAGGGCTTAAACCAGCGAAGGCAGGCATTTGAGCTTTGTCTTTCCACTCTTGATAAATTTTACGAGAGCGCTTATTTTCTTGCATCATGTTAGGGGCATTCTTTATATATCGTGCAAGAACAGTCTTATCTGGCCAATGATGTTGAATACTATCCAGCACAGGAGCAAGGGTTGTTGGTTCGTTTTTATCTAAAGAATGGCAAACACGACAATTCGTTTTAAATAGCACATTACCCTTTTGTATCATCTCTTCAGTTGATTCATTATCAGTAAATATTTCTTCTTCATTCGAGGAGTTTTCGCTTCCGCATGAGTAAAAAAATAATACTAATAATAAAGGAATAATTTTTTGCATGTCTATTTTTCTAAGGCTTTGATTCCTCTAAATAATCTATTCCAACGGATTCCTTTTTTACCATAACTAAACCAAATGAACCATGCTTTACCTACAATATGATCTTCGGGCACAAAACCCCAGTAACGAGAATCAAGCGAGTTATGTCTATTGTCTCCCATCATCCAATAGTAATCCATAGCAAAAGTATAATTGGTTTGAGGAGTGCCATCAATTAATATTTGAGTTGAATCATAGCTAAGTGAGTGTCCTTCATATTTAGTAATTACGTCTGCATATAATGCAATATTATCTGTGCTTAATTGAATTGTTTTTCCTTTTTCAGGGATATAAAAAGGATCAAAATTGTCAACATTATTTTTAAAATGTAATGTATCAAACGGGAAACAATTTGGATCTGGCGTATTGTTTATCAAAGAAGGTTCAGCTTCGCCTAATACAGTAATTAATGTATTTGGTATTTTTTTTAGATTTTCTACATCACCTTCAGTAAGGTTTAATACTAAATTGTTCATAGCATTATCATCTGCATAAATATCTAGGTCAGCAAGGATTTCAGAATTAATATCCTGTCCGTTAATAGTACGTACGTAGTATTTTAATTGTTTGTACTTAGGGCTGTAAGCGGGTTGTCCGTTTAAATAAAGTTCTGCTTTTTGCATAGACAAGGTATCACCAGGAATGCCCACACAACGTTTAATATAGTTTTCTTTTTTATCAATGGGTCTGCTATCGCGTAAAGAAGTATCGGCGGGATAGTTAAATACTACATCGTCAAAACGTTCAATTGATCCTAATCCAGTTAAGCGTTTATAGTCCCATTGTACGGCTGTTGAATAAGAGTTGCCTCCCACAAGCGGCATGGTATTGTGAACAAAAGGAAAAGACAATGGTGTCATAGGAATTCTAGCACCGTAATGCATTTTACTTACAAAGAGGTAATCATTTACCATCAATGATTTTTCCATACTTGGGGTAGGAATCGTATAAGCTTCAAAAAGAAATGTTCTTATTAAGGTTGCAGCTACTACCGCAAATATTCCAGCATCAAGCCATTCTCGACCAGCTGATTTTTTCTTTTTCTCTTCCGTATCTTTTTTCTTCCAAAATTGAAGGTTCATAATTCAATAGTTTGAATATCAAATGTAGCGCTACATAGTCATAATAAGTTCTTAAATAGGGGCTAAATGGCTTTGCCGTTATTTGAATGGTTCTATTGATTTATAAACGATTACTGAAATAGTACCGTTTGCCTAATTGCGTCTACAGCTACAAATCCAAAGTAACGCGAATCAAGCGAGTTGTCTCTATTATCTCCAAGAACGAATACGGAATCCTTAGGAACCATAATGGGTCCAAAATCGTTTGGGGTCCATTCTTGTCCATACTTGGCTTTTATAGCAGGATAATCAGCTGAGGCAAAAGATGCAAAATCAAAGTTTGTCCCTTTGATCTTATAAGCCACAGAGTCAACAACGGATGTGTAGATTCCTAGTCCTGAATTATTTTGGATAGCCGTTTCACATGCCAAACCTATTTCTAATAAACTATCGTAGGCAATTTGAGTAATAAGGTAGTTGTGCATTAAGGTAAGATTTTTATCTACATTTTGATTATTAATATACAGAACTCCTTTTTTTAATTCTACTTTATCACCCGCAATGCCACATAATCTCTTAGTATACATTGCACCTTGATCATCATATTCAAAACAAATAAAATCAAGTCTCTTTGCTTCTTTATAAGGCGAAGCCAGAATAATTGAACCTTGTTTTATAGAAGGTTCATTACTTGGCGTAGGCATATTATACATTTCAATTGTACCAGTAATATGCACAATAAATAAAATCATAAATAAAACACCCAATAATATTACACCTGCAATTATTATTTTTTTCATACTACTTCTATTTAAGGATCTACATCTAATATAACCCGAACGCCGCTATTGTTTTTTAAACTAGTTAGTTCATTCACGGCTTGGTATATATTGTTTTTTACTTCAGTAATTGCCACTCTTGATTTAGGGAGTTTAATTAAAATTTCTTGTAAGTATTGATTTCTGATGCGGGCCACAGGCGGCTCAGCCGGTCCAATTAAATGAATGTTTGTCATTTTACTAAGGGTAGTTACTAGCGCCATGGCGGCATCAAAGGTTCTGCTTTTGTCTTTATGCTTTATTGTAAGACGTATAAGTTTTACAAAGGGCGGGTAAACAAAGTCATGACGATGCTGCTCTTCTAACTTGTAAAATTGCTCATAGTCATGCTGCTGCACTAGTTTAATAATAGGATGATCCGCACGGTGCGTTTGAATCAACACTTGTCCCTTGTCGTCTTTGCGTCCTGCACGACCGCTTACCTGCTCCAAGAGCTGAAAAACACGCTCGTTTACTCTATAATCGGGGAATGATAATAAACTATCGGCACTTAATACTCCAACTAGATTTACATGCTCAAAGTCAAGTCCTTTCACAACCATTTGGGTTCCTACTAGGATATCTATTTGTCTATTTTCAAAGGCCGTGATTAGTTCTTTAAATTTATTTTTTTGTTTTAAGGCATCCCAATCAAAGCGGGCCACTCGAGCATTCGGAAATTCGCGCATGATTTCCTCTTCTATTTTTTCGGTGCCAAAACTCTTGGTGCTTACTTGATTACTATTACATGTAGGACATACTACTATATAAGGATATACCGTGCCGCAATAATGGCAATGTAGTTTATCTGTTTGTTTGTGGTATGTAAGCGATACATCGCAATGCTCACAATTGGGTACAAAACCACAAGATTGGCAAAGTAGGAAAGGGGAGTAGCCTCTTCTATTTTGAAAAAGGATAATTTGTTTTCTGTCCTCTAAAGATTTTTTCATTTCTGTTAGAAGTCTTTCAGAAAATAGCCCGCGCATTTCTTTATTGTCGTAGGCCTTTTTTAAATCTATAATTTCAACCTTAGGCATTTTGCCTTCGCCGTATCGTTCGTTTAACTCAACAAGATCATACTTTTTTTGACTTGTATTAAAGTAAGAAATTACAGACGGTGTGGCGCTACCCAATATCACGTTTGCCTTCATTTTTTGTGCCAAAACCATGGCAGTATCCCTAGCGTTATAGCGGGGCGAAGGCTCTGCTTGTTTAAAGGACGTATCATGCTCTTCATCAATGATTATCAGTCCTAAATTTTGAAACGGTAGTAGGAGCGAAGAGCGAGCGCCTAGTACAATTTTGCATTCTCCTTTTAAGGTTTTTTGCCAAATTTCTACACGTTCCTGGTTTCCAAATCGTGAATGGTAGATGCCTATTTGTTCGCCAAACTTAGCTTGCAATCTTTTGATTATTTGAGCGGTCAGCGCAATTTCTGGTAGCAAGTAAAGTACTTGTTTGTTATTAGCTAATGCCTCCTCAATTAGTCTGAAGTAGATATGTGTTTTTCCGCTTCCTGTTACGCCTTTTAGTAAGACTGTTTTTTTATTTTTAAAACTTTCGTTTACTTCTTTTAAAGCACGCTCTTGATCTTCGCTAAGGCTTATGTCAGCAGGAAATTCATTTTTAGAAAAATGCACACGGTCTGTTCCCATTCGCTCAATACGAAGCACCCCTTTTTGAATTAAGGTTTTTAGTTGTGTGCTAGTAGATGATGATTTTTTTAAAAGCTCTTTTTGAAAAACAATATCTTGCGTCTCTGCTAAATGTAAATATTGCAGAATGATATTTTGCTGCTTGGGAGCACGATCTAAACCATTTAATAATTCTTGTAACTCTTCATTTGTTTCAAAACCATTTTCAAGAAAAATTACGTTTTCATATTTAGGTATGTATCTGTCTTTCAGCTTTTGCTGTACATTAATATATCCTTTGTCTAATAAGTTAGAAATTACTTTACGAGCAGATGCCTGCGGAAAGATTTTTTGAATCTCACTTAACTTGAATCCATTCTCGTTTTTTGACATCGAATCAAAGGTATTGTTTGATTTGATGATGAGCTAATTTGATGAATTGATAATCATTATTTTTGTCACATTGAGCGTAGTCGAAATGGGACAAAAAAGCTAAGCGATTTCAAACACCTCCAATTCATTATATAGGGTATCGCGCTCTACGGCCGTATTCTCTGTTTGGTGAATTAGGTCTACAATTTCATCAGTTGTCATACTTGGGCTTTGTTCTTCACTGCCTGCCATGGAGTATATTTTGGTACTATCGTCTATTGTGCCGTCCAAGTCATCTACTCCGTAGTTTACCATAAGTTGCGCTTTTTCGCGTCCTAGCATAGGCCAGTATGCTTTTACATGCGGGAAGTTATCCATGAAAATTCGAGCGATTGTATACGTCTTAATATCATCAATCACTGAGCTTTCAGTTACATCAGACATATCATTATTCTCATTTCTAAACTTTAAAGGAATAAAACAATTGAAACCATTTGTTTCATCCTGCAATGTTCTTAATCTATTCATATGATCAATGCGGTGCGAGAATTTTTCTACATGACCATAAAGCATGGTAGCATTTGAATGCATGCCCAATTCATGTGCCGTTTTATGAATGTCTAACCAGCCTTTTGAATCTACTTTATCAGCACAGATTTTTTCTCTAATTTCTTCGTCAAAAATTTCAGCGCCTCCTCCCGGTAAAGATTCTAAGCCTGCGGCACGCAAATATTCCAGACCTTCTTTATTAGTCATTTTTGCTTTGCGAAACATATAATCTAATTCTACCGCCGTATAACCTTTTATGTGAAGTGAAGGACGGTGTGCTTTCATTTTCTTCATCAAATTTGCAAAAAACTCAATGTTTAACTTTGGGTGCACTCCTCCTACAATATGTACCTCAGTTACTTTTTTATCATCATAGCTTTTTACGATATGCATCATTTGCTCTTCAGATAATTCCCAACCTTCTTCTCTATTTTTATACAATCGAGAATATGCACAAAAGGCACAGCTAAATACACAAACGTTGGTAGGTTCTATATGAAAGTTTCTATTAAAATAAATTTTGTTACCATGGCGTTTTGTTTTGATATGATTTGCAAGCATACCTAAAAAATCAACTTCAGCATGCTCATAAAGTTCTAAGCATTCTTCTGGAGTAATACGTTCACCGGCCAATACTTTTTGACCAATTGTTTTAAGTGAACTTGAAAGAAGGGCGTCGGAAAAAACGGGCTGTTGTGACATATATACAAAGGTAAAGTTCAAACGGCTCAAAGCATCAAAAACTTGCTAAATACCATTTGTTTTTTGTCCTTATTAATCGCATTGTTTCTTTCTTCTGAGCTTTAGGGCCAAAATTAAAAGATACTTCTGCTATGTCTTTATGCACGAATTTTACGTCTTTTGAATAAGCCAATTTAAAGTAAAGTCTAAATTCATTTTTTTTATCTACTTTTTTTGTATTCAATTCACAAACACTTTTGGTATCTCCGTCATTCTTTATACTTGAATTGCATAGTAAATGTATTTGACTAAAGTCGCCTGTACGTGCACAGCGAAACATTTCCTCTAAGGTATTGCGCGGTGTGCTTTGATTAGGAATCCTCGTTTGCGCAATTGTACTTGCCGAAACAGATGTAAGTAAAATAAGAAATATTAATCTAAGCATAGTTATTTCAAAAATAAGATAACGCTGTGCCATTAGCGCAGCGTTATCTTTTAGGTGCTTATTATTCGTCTATATAAGTATTCGTTGGATTTGCTTTGTCATAAATTAAATTATCCCTTACATTTTTTTGTACGGCAATTGCACCAAATATCGCCAAGAGAAAGGCAAAGGCATAAAATCCTTTTTCGCTTGGTTGTAAGGTAGCATTCCATAATCCTATGATTAGTAAGGCTATAGAAAGTATTGTTCCAAACCAGCATATCCCGTAATAAATTTCGGTAACGGGTAATTCCTCTAATCTATCCCGAACGGCTTTTTGTAATGAGATTACACCAAAGAGACCAAACATGAGGACGGTGAAGTAGTACCCTTTTTCATTAAGGAGCATATCCGCTCGCCATAATCCAATTATAAATCCTAGGGTGCCTACGCCCATAGCAATCCATGATGCTGCCACAAAGGCATTAGATGTTTTCTGTACCATAATTATTTATTTTAAACAATGAATTTTCCCTAATAGAGATAAAGTAGAAAATAGGATGGTTTGTTTTTTGTGTCTGAGACGATGCAGTTTGAAGTCCTGCTAGTTTTTTGTACAAACGTTTATCCTTGTTTCAAACGCAAAGTTATAGGTATACGCAATTCAGTTTCAAACCGAAACTCTAAAAATATTGTGAAAGAATGTTAATGCGTTACGGCTTCTCTCTTTTGATTTGAATGAAGTCAATACGCTTGTCACGTACAAGTTTGTTATACAGGGCTACATCGGTATCCAATATTTTCATAAAGTACAATAGCTGTTCATCAATCTTTTGTGACAACTCAGCATACGCATCTTTTACTTGTTGACTTGGTGCAGTTTCCTGATTAGCTGCTCTAAATAGTCCTCCTAGTTTATCGTTTAATTTGATAGGGTAGTTCAATACATCCTGGTGACTCACCGCTTTGTTTTGATACAAGGCCGATTCAACTTTATTTAATCTTGCGCTTATTTTTTTGCCCAGCGAGTCTAAATCTTTTGGGTATGCCTCTCCTTGAATATTTTTTAGTTTAGCAATTTGGGCTTTTACGCTTTTAATATTTTTAATGGTTTCTTGTGTTTCAAAAAACTTATTTCTTACTTGTTTTAAAAAACTAAATTGTTCTTGATAATCTCTATTCGTAGCCTCATAGTTTTTATCTTTTCTTATTTCAACGCTGGCTACTTGTTGTATGCCGCCTACCTTAAATTCAGCGCTATACATGCCTGGCGGTACTTTGTAGCCTGAGATGGTACCATTCCATAAAATCATTTTATCAATTTTATCTACGCCTTTCATTCTCATGTCCCAGCGGTATTCATTCATGCCTACTTTAGGTTTGAAGTTTTTATCTTTCTCTTTTCCTTTGTTGGTAATTGTTTTAACTATTTCGCCGTTTTCATCGCGTATTGTAATTTCAACTTTACTAGTATCTCTAAAATTATCATTCAGCCAATAATTAAATACAACACCATTGGCATGATTTATTCCTGTATTACGCACATTTTTATTTTGCCAGCCGCGCATACGATAAGCGTATTTTGGAGTAAATAATTTTACATCAACTTGCTCCTTCATTTTATTTGCATTGTCTTCATACGCTTCTTTTATAAAGTTTAAATTATCTAATATCCAAAAACTTCTACCCTGTGTAGCCACAATTAGACTGTTATCTTTTACAGCTAAATCAGTAATAGGTACTATGGGTAAGTTCAATTGAAAAGGAGCCCAATCTTCTCCTTTATTAAAAGAGATGTATAATCCTTTTTCAGTTCCGCAATAGAGTACGTCTTTATCTGATTGGTCTTGACGAATTGCACGTACAAAATGAGTTGCAGGAATGCCATTGGTTATTTTTTTCCAAGTACGACCGTAATTAGAAGTTTTGTATATGTAAGGCGTTTCATCATCTAGTTTATATTTTGTTCCTACTATATAACACTCACCTCCTTTGCTATAACTTGGCTCAATGCAATTAATCATGGTCCATTCCGGCATTCGTTTTGGAGTTACATCGTCCCAAGTTATACCACCATTTTGAGTTACATGAAGCATGCCGTCGTCACTTCCGCACCATATTACTCCTTCTTCTACCGGGCTTTCTGCAGCTGCAAAAATTGTACAATAGTATTCTACTCCGGAGTTGTCTTTTGTTATACTGCCTCCGCTTGGTTTTTGTTTGCTTTTATCATTGGTTGTTAAATCAGGCGAAATAGATTTCCAGCTTTGTCCTTCATTAGTAGTTACAAATAATTCATTACCGGCTGCATATAATTTTTTACTATTATGTGGCGAGAAGAAAATAGGGAAGTTCCATTGGAAGCGATACTTCAACACATCGGCTCCAGCACCTATAGGGCTTACGGGCCATACGCTAATTGTTCTGCTTTCCTTAGTAGTATGATTATAGCGCGATAGATAGCCTCCATAATTTCCACCATAAACAATCTCGGGATTTTCAGGATCTGCAACTATATGACCACTTTCAAATCCAGCACTACGTTCCCAGTCTTGTCGGTTTATATCGCCATGATATGTACGGCTTGCAATACGCATAGAGCTATTATCTTGCTGGCAACCTAAAATGCGATAGGGGAAATGATTATCTGTACTTACACGATAAAATTGCGAGGTAGGTTGATTCATATAGGTGCTCCAAGTTGTACCCCCATTTTTAGAAACTTGCGCACCGCCATCATCTGCAATAATCATTCTGTTGCCGTCTTCTGGGTCAATCCATATGCCGTGATGATCAGCATGTGCTGTACGAATTGTTTTAAACGTTTTGCCGCCATCAGTACTTTTATGAAAACGAACATTACAAACCCATAACAAATTTTCGTTTTTAGGATCTACCGCCATGCGGCTAAAATACCAAGAACGTTGTCTGATTTTACTTTCACTATTTTTTTTACTCCATGTTTTACCAGCATCTTCACTTACAAAAAGGCCGCCTTTTTTACTTTCAATAATGGAATACATTTTGTCAGGATTAGATGGTGAGATAGCAATGGTGATAATTCCTAAAGTATCTTTTGGTAAGCCTTTACTTTTTGTAATGTCTTTCCAAGTTTCTCCTCCGTCTATACTTTTCCAAAGGCCGCTTCCTTGACCGCCGCTGCTAAAGTCATAATGTGTTCTGCGCACACGCCATGTGCTTGCAAATAGAATATTAGAATTTGTAGGGTCCATTGCAATATCTGCAGCACCCACATCTTCATTTACATATAAAACCTTCTCCCAGTTTTTACCGCCATCGGTCGTTTTAAAAACGCCTCTTTGCTTGTTAGGTCCAAACAAGTGACCAACTGCCGCTACGTATACAATATTATGATCTTTAGGGTGAATAACTATTTTGGCAATATGTCTACTATCTTTTAAACCAATAAATTTCCAAGTTCGGCCTCCGTCAGTTGATTTCCATAGGCCGTGTCCTTCGCTTACATTGCCACGCAAGGTGCTTTCGCCGGTACCCACATAAAGTACTAATGGGTCATTGGGTGCAACTTCTACGGCACCTATACTGCCGCCAAAGTAACCATCAGAAATGTTTTTCCAATTTTGTCCTGCGTCTTTTGTTTTCCAAACTCCACCACCTGTAGCCGCCATATAATAAACATCTTTGTTTTTATAATCACCACATACACCACTGGCTCTTCCACCACGGAAGGGGCCTATATTTCTAAATTTTGTATACTCAAATAAGGTAGAGTCAAAAGGGTATTTGCTTTGTGCAAATACTTCGGTTGGCGTTAGAGTGAGGTAAATTAAGGCAAGGAAAAGAAACTTCTTCATAAGAGGTGAAGATAATTCCTAAATCTCAAATAGATTACTTAATAATTTCAAGTTTGTCAGGAGTAGGGTAGGTTTGAACGTTTACAAAGTCTTCTTTCCAAAAATCCATATCTAATAAGTTGCCCTCTTTGTCTTTGGTAAGCGAAATAATCACGCGTACCTTATCGGTATCCATATACTCAACGGTTACAATGTCGCCATCATAATTTTCAGCGTCGGTGCCACTTAAATTAATGCTTTCGGGTTGTTGTAAATTGTATGGGCTTGCTTCGGCAGGAATGCTATTTATTAGTTCGGTAGCTCCTCCTAACTTAAGTAGGTGTGTTATTAATTCTTTTTCTCTAGGTTCTAAAGGGCGGGTGGTAGACATAATCTGTTTGCTTTATTCGGTATCGTTAAATGAATTTATTTTATACATCAATTGAAACTTGACTGGTTCCTTTTTTGATTTTGGGAGTTTTAATTGATTGATCTTCTTTTCAAATTGTGTCATTATATCTAAATCCACATCGTCTTTAATTAAATATACGATTTCGTTTTTTTTCTTTTTAAGCTCGAATTCTACAAATATTTTTCCTGATTTTTTTGAGTTTTTAAATAGGTCAGTAAAAACTTCTGATACTTCTTTTATAATTAAACTAATATCTTCTACCGAAGAGTTTGCTTTTAAATCCTCATCAGAACTTAGTAAGATTACTTTTTCAAGCTTTGTTTCTTTGTTCCCTTTGGGAGTTGAAGTTACTTCTTTCCCATTTCGGTAGGTTTTGGGTCCCTTATTTACTTTAGGTGCCTCATCCAACCACATTAGCTTCAAATCTTCTTCTACAAAGTCTAAAATATAATTATGATCCTTAGTTTCAACTATAAGCAAGGGCTCATCTATGTCAAATGAAATTACCGACCAATAGTACCTTAGTTCATGCTCATTTGCTTTTCGTATTTTATAACTTCCATTTACCTCTTCTCTTAAAACATCCCATATTTTTTTGGTGTCTTCAATATCCTGACTCATTTTGCCAGGTACTACTTCATTATCAATATGAAATTCTACTTTACCCGCTTCAATGGAATTTACTTCTTTTATATCTTTAAACCTCGTCCATAAATTAGGTCCAATAATCAACATGCTTTGAGCAACGGAGTACTCCTTTTTATTGTTAAGGCATGCTTTGATTTTCTGTTTGGCTTTTTCTACGGTAGCATGTTTGCAATAATTATAGGTTACATGTTTGGGTACGTTTATTTTTTCAACTTCCTGCGCAAAACAGAAATTACAAGTAAGTAACGAAAGTAAAATAAGTAATAATCTCATAAGGGGTTGTTTTCTATAAGTCCAAATGTATTAAAGTAATTTCCAATAAAAAAGCGCATTCTGTAAAGAATGCGCTTATCGTTTATACTTACTAATTCTATTGCTTTACGGCTTGCTCAGGATCTAATAAATCATAGAACTGATCTAGCTTAGGCAAAATAATAATTCGTGTTCTTCTATTTGTGGCTCTTCCGGCTTTAGTATCATTGGGAGCTAAGGTGTTATACTCACCACGACCTGCAGCTATTAGGCGGTTGGGGTCCACGCCATAGTTAGTTTGTAAGGAACGGACTACTGAGGTAGCACGCATTACGCTTAGGTCCCAGTTATCTTTTAATATTTCATTACTAATGGGCACATTGTCAGTATACCCTTCCACCATTACCTCATAGTCGGGGCGAGATTGTATAATAGCTGCAATTTTTTCCAACACATTATTTGCTCTTGTGCTTAAATCTGAGCTGCCGCTTTTGTACAGCATTTTATCAGATAGATTAATCATTACTACAGTTTTATCAACCTTGATTTCAATGTCTTCATCTTCAATGCCTTCACGTAAAACTTTTTTTAAGTTTATAGCCAAGGCCAAATTAATAGAATCTGCTTTTGTACGAGCGGATTGAACTAGTTGTATGTACCTATCTTTTTGCTCTAATTGTTTTAATGTTTTTGCAATATTCGCATTCGCAGATTTTGATAGGGTCGTCAAATTACCCACTTGAGTAACTTGCTTATCGCGTTGAGTTTTTGCATCAGATAATTGATCTCGTATATCATCATATTGTTCCTTACGTAGGTTTAAACTTGCATTGGCAGCTTTTAAATCTCCCTGGCATAATGCTAAGTTTTCGTTAGAAACGCGCAGGTCTCTTTCGGTACGAGAGAGGTCAGTTTGTAAGGATTGAAATTGTTTTTTGGTTACACAGGATGATAATCCTAACGTAATACATAGCCCAAGGACTAGTGTTGCTCTTAAATTCATCTTATTAATCTTTTATTGTTCTGACCTTAAAGATGCGAAG
>CALJNC010000005.1 GCA_937981995.1 uncultured Chitinophagaceae bacterium | reverse complement strand
AGAGGAAAAGAACATTCTTGGAATAAAGATTCAAGGCATTTTTCCAAAACGACAAAAACAATTTGCTGAAAAACTAGGCGCATTGGTTGCTAACGAATTGCTTTCATTGGATGATATTCAACAGAAAATAGGTTCAGAAAGCAACCAAGCTTTAATGCTTGATACGGTTGGTTTAAAAATGGATAACTTTCTTGATAACAAACTAAAAGAAGCTATGCCCATGATAGCTATGATGCTAGGCAAGGATACCAAAGCTAAAATAAAAGCAACCCTCATGCTAGAGTTTGAAGAAAGTCTACCCGAGATATTACAGAAGGTAAATGACAATATTCAAAAAGACTTGGACGTAGAGCAATTAGTTGTAGAAAAAGTTTCAAACTTTAGTAGTGATAAACTAGAAAGTATCTTGTA
The DNA here is from genome assembly GCA_937981995.1 of uncultured Chitinophagaceae bacterium. GTDB lineage: Bacteria > Bacteroidota > Bacteroidia > Chitinophagales > Chitinophagaceae > JAGNRR01. Next base: position 54,915 of record CALJNC010000005.1, on the reverse strand, counting down.
CGATATCATGAAAAAAGAATTCCGCTTTATAGAAGTACTGGGAGCTGTTCTTGGTTTTATAATTGGTTTGGTGCAAGTTGGATTAATTAAGTTGGATGTATTTTAGAAGACTATTAAATAAAAAACTATTTACTTCCTTATTAATAACTTTAGTTTCGCTCTATTGCTTAATTGCTTTTTTTGTTGCCATTAGTATATTCTTTAATAATACCCTCTTCGTATTTGAAGATTTCATTTTTGAAGTTTTGTTAGTTGGAACTGTCCTTTTCACAATCTTCTTAATCTCTTTGCCATTTACAAACAAAGCAACTAGAAAACTATACCATACTCATTTAAGCAAATCACCTCTTAGTTCTTTAGAGAAAATAGGATTCGTGAAAGTAGAAAATGTACTTAAATCAAAATTATTATATTTGCCCCCTCATCTAACGAAGCTCATTTCTGGGTACACTATATATTTAGATATCTCTAAAGAAGATGGCATTACTGAGACCTCATTTATTATTGATTGTAAGAAAAAAAAACTTGGCCTTATAAAAAATAGTATTTTAGATGAAGAATTAAGTCCAAGAAACATTACACGATTTAGAAAAAGTTTCTATTTAAAATTTTCAGAGTTAGAGTTAGCCAATTTATCTATATCAGATTTAAACCAACAACTACATGAGTTTGTAGGTTTATTAAAACTTTATGGCTTTGAGCCTGCGGAACAGGCTACCTAATTGCCACTAAATGCTTACCACTATCTTCTACATACCTTGGATCCTCCATAAACGGTATTTTTTCTAACTCACTTACTTCAATACTTAAGAAACCAAACTCCTCTACAACCTTGCCTATTATTTTATAAATGCCTTTACCTCTAAATGGATAGCGTTTTGCTACTTCAGGGAAATGCACCGTATCTATCCAATAACCTTCTGCATCTATAAAAGTGCCAAAATTCATACGCAGGCCACCTGATGTGCTTGTTCTTTTTACGGTAATCATATAGCCATATACCATGATTGTTTCATTGATAAACTGCTTAAAATGCTTCGCATAGATTGTGCTTTTAATATCCGCTTTAAGCACTAAATCAAATGGATTAACTAAAGCAAATCCAAGTATCTCCATTTGATCAAACGCATGTTCATAAACAGATATGTTTAAAGCAGGCATATCAAATTTTCGCTCTACGGGCTTAAACATTCTACGCTGTTTTACTTTGTTGGCACTTTTCTTTTGCTGAAAAATAGAATACCAAAGCAACTCCCGTTTGCTTTGCCCCGTAAAAGAAAAAGCACCTACCCGAACTAATAAATCTAATTGCTCCTGCGATATGAATACCCGTTGTAAAAAATCATGTAAGGAATCAAAAATACCACCCATAGCACGTGCTTCTAAAATATGCACGACCGTTTGTTTTTCCAGATTACTAATATGCTGAAAACCTAGAATGATTTTTTTACCATCTATAATTGTTTTCCATTCACTTCGATTAATGCAAGGTGATTCAATTTGGGCGCCCAGCATTTTGGCTTCATGTATATAACATTCGTTTCTATAAAAACCGCCACCATTATTTAGCACCGCCACCATATACTCCAAGGGATAATAGGTTTTAAGGTATAAACTCTGATAACTTTCTACGGCATAAGAGGCTGAGTGTCCTTTGGCAAATGCGTAACCCGCAAAACTTTCTACCTCACGCCACACTTTATTAGTTACTTCATCAGGGTATCCTTTTCTACGGCAGTTATCAATAAACTTTTGCTTCACCGCTTGAAATTCTTCTCTACTTCGATACTTACCACTCATACCTCGGCGAAGTACATCGGCCTCGCCTAAATCTAATCCTGCAAAATGGTGCGCTACTTTAATTACATCTTCTTGATATACCATAATGCCGTAGGTCTCAGGCATAATTTTGGCAAGTACGGGGTGCGCTTGTTTTCGGCGTTCAGGATTTTTATGACGGAGGATATACTCCCGCATCATACCACTCTTGGCCACTCCAGGGCGTATTATAGAGCTTGCGGCTACTAATCCAAGGTAAGTATCCACCTCAAGCTTTTTGAGCAACATGCGCATAGCAGGAGATTCTACATAAAAACACCCTAAACACTCCGCTCTACTCACTAGCCTATTCACTTTAGGATCTTCCATAAATGGCTTAGTATTATGAATATCTATTTCAGGTTCTTCCGGGCGATTGTATTTGATAATCTCAAGCGTTTCTTTAATCTTACCTAATCCTCGCTGACCTAGTATATCATACTTATACAAGCCTACATCTTCTGCTACATGCATATCAAACTGCACGGTAGGAAAACCCTTAGGCGGCATATCCGTAGCACTGAAATGATGGATTGGTTTCTCAGAAATTAATACCCCTGCGGAGTGCACCGTCATATGGTTAGGCATATCTTGAATATAGCCTGCATAGCGATTGACCAATTGGCCTATCTCATCATTCGCACGGCCTGTTTTGCTAAGCGCAGAAATTTCATGGTCTGGCAGGCCAAATACCTTTCCTAACTCACGCGTAACTGCTTTATGCTGAAACGTACTATACGCACCTAAAAGAGCCACCTGATTATTTCCTTTGAAACGTTCAAAAATATAACGTGTCATATCGGGTCGATCTCTGCTAGAAAAATCTATGTCAAAATCTGGCGGACTCGTGCGATACAAATTCATAAAGCGCTCAAAGTATAAATCTAACTCAATAGGGTCCACATCGGTAATGCCTAGTAAATAGGCTACAATACTATTGGCGCCACTACCCCGACCTACATGATAATATCCTTTGCGCTTTGCGTATTGAATAATATCCCAATTGGTCAAGAAAAATGAATTATAATTCATTTTAGCTATCATGTCAATTTCTTTTTGTACACGTGCTTTAATCTGCGGTGTAATTTTAGAATATCGATAGGGCAAACCTTCTTTACAAAGACGATTCATTAGTTCCTTATCTGTGTGTAAATCACCAGTGTAAGTTGCAATATTTTGCGAAGGCTTATCTGCCGAAAAATCAAAGTGTATTGAACATTGTTCTAGTAAACGTTCTGTATTTTTTATTATTTCAGGCAAGTATTTATAATGTACCTTAAGTATATCAGGCGCTACAAATTGATGCTCATAAGCACCTTGCGACTCTTTGCCCAACATGCTAAGAAGTATATTTTTATCTACAGCACGTAACAAACGATGCACATTAAAATCTCTTTTATTCCTAAACGTTACAGATTGTAATATGACGCATTTTTCAAGTAATCGCTTCCACTTAGAAAATCGAAACCGATTAATATCTTCTGGTGCAATCCCTATATATTCATTAGGTAATAATTTTTCTTTTACTAAATACTCTAATTGCTTAAAAGGATAAACTGTAAAAGCATTTTCAAATTCTTCTGCTATTGATGGTAAATTTGTATGTAGATGCCTATACTTTGATAAAAAATTATTGAGTTCCTCAAAGCCTTTATTATTTTTTGCTAAGCCTATATAAAGTTGCTGTTCGTTTCTAAAATCAATACCTAGTACAGGCTTTACGTTATACTTAGCTGATAAACGTATAAAGTTCAAGCAAGCCGATGTATTATTAATATCTGTGAGTGCAATCTTTTTTACGCCATGCTGTTCTGCTAGTTGTAAAAGTGTTTCTTCAGAACATGTACCATAGCGAAAGCTATAATATGAGTGACAATTAAGGTACATATCACAACGTTCTATGGGCTAATACAATAGGTGGTTCGCCATTAAAAGGATTCATAACTCCGCCAACTGATTTAGCTCCCATAGCAGCAGCACTCATTACTTTAGTGCCTCCAAAACGATTGCGTACATCATCCATTGCACTATACAAACCAACGGTTCTGTGAAAATCATCAAACAAATTCATCTGAGAATTCCCATCTAGCAAACTGCTAAATTTTACACCTACCAAACGAACCAATAAACGCCTATTATATAATTTATCAAACAAAGAGGTAACCGCAGGCACAAGTATATGATCTGCGGCAGTATGTGGTATTTTAATTTGCCTTGTCAGTGTATTAAAATCAGCGTAACGCACTTTTATTGTAATACAAGAAGTCAATTTTTTTCCATTTCGTAATTGAAAGCATAAATTTTCAGCCATTGCTTTTATTAAGCGTTTCATTTTATATACATCTATCGTATCTCTACCAAAGGTGCGCTCACTAGATATTGATTTCCGCTCATGATATTCAATCACGCTGCTATGATCTATTCCATTGGCTTTATTCCACATCATGGTACCCGTTTTGCCAAAAGCTGTTTCAAGCATTTCGCGGGGCATTTCCTGTAATGTTTTTACTTTTTTGATACCCATATTGCATAACTGCTGAAAAAGTTTAGGACCAATAGAAGGTATTTTTTTGACCGACAAAGGAGCTAAGAAAGATTTTTCCTGCCCAAAGTCTATCTTGAGTTGATTACTAGGTTTTGCCTCATTGGTAGCTACTTTAGATACTGTTTTATTGATAGATAAACCAAAGGATATTGGTAATCCTGTTTCTTTAATAACTTTTTGGCGTAGCTCTTTGGCATACTGATAGCAACCAAAAAACTGATCCATACCTGAAAGATCAGCATAAAACTCATCTACACTTGCTTTTTCTAGTATAGGTACGTTTTCCTTGAGTACATTAGTAACAAGCTTAGAATACTTGCCATAGGTACCGGCATTTCCTTTTATTACTATAGCTTCTGGGCATAATTGCCTTGCCATACGCATAGGCATACCCGAATGAGCTCCATAATATCGTGCTTCATAACTAGCAGCAGACACTACCCCTCTATTACCCGTACCTCCTACCAATACAGGCATATTATTAAGCCTACTATCTTCTAATCTTTCTACTGAAACGAAGAACGTATCCAAATCCATATGTAAAATACTGCGACTCATCTTGTTTATTCCACACTACTTAAATTAAGCGCGTCTAGCAAGATGTAAAAATGTAATCCTAGTATGTAAGGAGCTTATGTTATAATTAGAATATTGTATATAAAAAAATCGCCCACGCAATTGCGTGGGCGATTTAAGTAATATTAAAAAGTATTATCTGCTTAAGTTAGGGAAAGGAGGAGGCAAATTAGAAGGGCCTGTCTCACTTGGATTAGCAGAACGATAATCAACAGTATTTCCGTTACCGCTTCTTCCATATTGGAAAATGAAACGATCACGATCAACACCTTGACGATCAACCATATAGTTAATTATTGCATTTACTCTATCCCAAGAGCGTTGCTGAGCTACTTTAGAAGAGTTACCGTTACCAGTCACAATTACCTGACAAGTAGGATCTTTTCTCATTTGAGCAGCTAAACTAGCTAAATCACTCATTGCGCTTGAAGATAATCTAGTAGAACTAGGAGAGAATCTTACAGTACCATCATTGATTCCACCACAACGAGCAGGACCTTCAGTACAACAATCAGGATCAGGACAAGTACCAATACCATCAGCGTCAGAAGGTTGACACTCAGTAGGAGTAATTAATTGCTTGTCTTTATAATCAGGTACACCATCACCATCAGTATCCATTGGACAACCATGCGTATCAACAGCAACTCCAACTGGGGTATCAGGACAACGATCGAAACAATCAGAAACTCCATCACCATCAGTATCAATATCACAATTACCACCGCTTGGAGTTTTCATTTCATTGTAACCATAATCTAATGGGTTCATCCACCATAATGGCTCAACAGAACGACCACCTAAGTGAAGGTTTAAACCAACAGAAGCGTAGTTGTAAGTATCAAAATCACGAGTCATAGCCGAACCACCATTATTTGGTTGTGGCCATTCTTGCCATCTTTGACCATCGATTAAATCATCATTTGTATAAGACCATTTATCTTCAATAGATAAAGAAATTCTTTGTCCTAATTTAAACTGAATACCTAATCCAGCAGTTAAAATAGTACGGAAAGTTCTGTCTTCACCAAACCAAGGTCTATTCCCATGACGTTCAGCAGCCGACTCGTATTCACCATCAAATAAGTTTTTTAAATCAGTATTTTTCGCTTTTCTTGTTCTATAAGTATTAGTCTGCCACCAAGCACCTGTAGGTGATTCGTTTGTATAGTCCTTATAAGTAATAGCATCAAATCCAGCAGCATAGCTATTACCTCTACTGTTTAAAGCATCTACCCACGTATCATAAAGCATTCCGCCCATTCCAACTAAACCATAAACACTAGCTTTATTTCTAGCTTTGTGGAATTTAATATTATTAAAAGAAGCAATCAACTGCATAGATAATTCATCAATATTAGTACAATAATTATAATATACTTTTTCAGCAGTACCTCCATTAGTAGTATTCCCAGTACCATAACCACGACGCTGCCAAGGGTTATTATGTGCCCAGTAACCAGTAGATGGTTGCCAGTTAAAGCCAGAAGCAGTTCCATGCAAATATTGTAATCTAGTAGAAATTATATAACCCCATGCTTTACGCACGTGTACACCAAAACCTAAAGTTTGTCCAGGATTCTTAGCATCAAATGGAGTTTTTGTTCTTACATCTCCAGATACATTAAATAAACCTCCAGAAATACCAATTTCCCATTGGCTACGAGGACGTGCCGGAAAATCATATTGGTTATCTAAGAAATCTTTGTGTTGTTCCATTCTTCCAGTAGGAACTAATGCTGTATCAAGTACATCGTACCCCGCACCACGATAAATGGTTTCAGAGTTTGTAGTTGAACTTTGCGCGAAGCCGGCATAACCAACTAAGGCAAATAAAAGGGTTAGTAGTGTAAACTTTGTAGTTTTCATAATTAAGAGTTCGTTTAAAGTATTATCGCTAATTTTTAATATTAGCCGCAAATATAGAAGCAAGATTTTCTTTTTTTGATATAAAAGCTAATTTTTTTTAACAAAATAACTTAAAGTAATATTGCATAACTAATGGATAACATTAAAAGCTTTCTAAGCAACGATTTAATTATGTTTGAGGCCAATTTTAACGATGCTGTTCATAGCAAAGTTGCCTTATTGGACAAAATAATGAAATATATTGTCAAAAGTAAGGGTAAACGAGTAAGACCTATGCTTGTTTTATTAAGCGCTAAGCTATTTGGCGAAGTATCAGATACTACTTACCGCGCCGCCTCATTAATAGAGTTATTACATACAGCAACCTTGGTACATGACGATGTAGTAGATGATGCCAATAAAAGACGTGGCCTATTCTCAATAAACGCTCTTTGGAAAAATAAGATTGCCGTATTGGTGGGAGATTATTTGCTTTCTAAGGGACTACTACTTTCTATAAGGAATAAAGACTTTGAAATTTTAGAAATATTATCAACCGCTGTAAGCCTAATGAGCGAGGGTGAACTTATTCAAATTGAAAAAGCTCGTAAACTCGATATTACCGAAGAAGTTTATTATGATATAATAAGCAGAAAAACTGCATCGCTACTTGCAAGCTCATGCTCGGCGGGAGCATTCTCCGCTAATGGTAAGCAAGAGGAAGCTGACTTAATGGAAAAGGTTGGAGAAAAAATGGGCATCGCTTTTCAAATTAAAGATGACCTTTTTGATTATGGTACAAAGAAAATAGGCAAACCAACAGGTAATGATATTAAAGAAAAGAAAATGACTTTGCCTTTAATTTATACCTTACAAAAGTGCGATGCTATAACCAAGCGGAAGATTAAAAGGATTTTCAAAAACGAAAACAAGAATAAAGAAAAGATCAATTATATAATTGAAACCGTTAAAGAACACAAAGGCATAGAATACGCACACGATGCCATGTTGAAGTATAGAGATGAAGCATTAAACTTATTACAAAGTGTAAATGACTCCGAAGCTAAAAAGCATTTTATTGACTTAATTAATTATACCGTAGAACGAGAGTATTAAATTTGCTATATAAATGAAGAAAAAAAACATTACCATATTAGGAGCAGGCTTAGTTGGTTCCCTATTAGCTTGTATGCTCGAAAAAAGAGGCTATCAAGTACAGGTTTTTGAAAGAAGATCAGACATGCGCAAGCAAAAACTAATTGCCGGTCGTTCCATAAATCTTGCAATGAGTGTAAGGGGATGGACCGCATTAGAAAAAGCCGGTATTAAAGAACAGTTTGAAAAAATTGCCATCCCTATGCATGGAAGAGAAATTCATCAATCAAATGGAGAAACTAATTTTCAAGCTTATGGTAAAAATAACGAAGCGATTTACTCAATAAGCAGAGGCGAACTCAACCTTCAAATGATGAACCTTGCTGAAGAAGCTGGTACCGTATTTCATTTTGGCCATAAATGTACTGATGTTAACCTTGAAACAAATCAGGTAACTTTTGAAACTGAGAATGGAACGGAATATCATACAGCAGATTTATTAATTGGGGCCGATGGTGCGTTTTCTTCTTTGCGAACTGCCATGACTAAAACAGATCGTTTCAACTATCAACAATTTTATATTAATGCAGGTTATAAAGAATTACATATTCCACCTACAGAAAATGGAGAGCACCAAATATATAAAAATGCTCTGCACATATGGCCAAGGGGTAAATTTATGGTAATTGCATTACCTAATATGGATGGAAGCTTTACTTGTACTTTATTTTTCCCTTTTCATGGCACCCCATCTTTTGATACTGTAAAAACCAAAGAAGACGTAAAAACTTTTTTTGCGGAATACTTCCCGGATGTAATTAATAGAATGCCTGACTTACTAGAAGATTACTTTGATAATCCAACCGCATCACTTGTTACTGTAAAATGTGATCCTTGGATTTATAAAAATAAGAGTTTACTTATAGGAGACTCCGCCCATGCAATTGTTCCTTTTTATGGCCAAGGTATGAATGCTGCCTTTGAAGACGCCAGCGTCTTAGTTGATTTAATAGATGAAGACCCTAATGCTGATGATTGGTCAGATATTTTAAAGAGATACAATGATTCACGTGTTAAAAACGGACAAGCAATTGCTGATTTAGCAATTCGTAATTTTTATGAAATGAGCGACCATGTTGCCAAACCCGAGTTTCTTAGGAGAAAGAAAATAGAAAAAGAAATTGGCACATTATTTCCTGAAAAATTTAATAGCGTATATGAGCAAGTTTCTTTTACAAATAATGATTATGCTAAAGCTTGGAAAAGACAAAAGGCACAAGATGTTTTGCTAGAAAAAATATTAAAAATTGAAGACTTTAAAGAAATTCCATTTTCTCAAAAAGCATTAGATCAACTTGAAATACTTCTTGATGAATATCAAAAAGTAATTGGTTAATTGGTTAGTTTTTATTTAATATACTAGAGTGCTCTACTCCACTTTTAGAAATTACCTTAATCATATAATTACCTTTAGGCAAATTCTCTAAAACACTATTACTGTAAACAAGGTTTGTGATATTAGATAATTCCGAAATTTTTCTACCTTCCATATCAAACAATTCAAAGTTATAAGGAAGCAAATTTTGTTTTACACGTATAGAAAACTTGCCAGTACTTGGGTTAGGATACACTTCTAAAGCATTCTCATTAAAATACTCAAACTCATCGGTACCCAATGTCAAATTGTAGGCCAAACATAAATTAGGTATTCCAAAACCATGTGTATTATTAGGAGCGGTGTATCTATCACTTACAAGCATAACTAAATGTCTAATTTGTGATTCTGTTTTATCAGGAAATGCCTGCCATAAACATGCTATACCACCGGCAAGAATTGGACTTGCAAAAGAAGATCCATTTGAAACTCCGGGTAAGCCATTACCTCCAATTAATACCGCCGATTTTCCTATAGCCATCCCGTTAGGTTTTGTCTGCCCATCAGCATTAGGACCATAACCACTATTAGCCCAAGCGCCTGAGCCATCAACACTTCCTACTGAATAAGCACTATCAGCATCAGCCGGTGTAAGCATATAATGCCAAGCAGATCCACCAGAATTACCCTGTGCCAAACAGGTAAAAATTCCTTTACTTACGGCCATATTAGCAGTTCTTGCTATTAATGTAGTATTACCATCAAAGTCATTGGCCCATGTATAGTTTGCATGAGGGCTACTAAATTCATTATAACCCAACGAACCATTAATCATATCAGCACCCATACTATCTGCCCACTCTGCGGCACTTAGCCAATTGTCTTCTTCAATAGGTTGCTCACTTCTTATATCTTCACTTAGTAAAGCGTACATATTTGCCTTAGGCGCAGTACCTATAAATGAACCCGGATCCTCACCTATGATTACACTCATCACATTTGTGCCATGATCATTATTTACATTATATACATCACTTGTATCGTATACAAAATTGTATGTTCCTAGATATCTGCCTGAGTTATTTAAGCTATCAAATTGAGAATGAGAGTTTGCACGTCTAAAACCGGCATCAATAACGGCGATTGTTACTCCTTCTCCTTTAAAACCTTGATCGTGTAAGCAATCAGCTTGAATCATATTTACCTGCTGATACGTTAATCCATAATAAGCAGGATCGCCCAATGTTTTATTGGCAGGTATAGGCTCTACTTTTGGAAATTTCTTTGCGCTTAAACCAACCGCGACATCTGTTTTGGGCGTATAGTTATTATAAATAGCTACCAACTTTGTGCCACAGACAAAAGATAAATTAGCTATATCGTTTGCCTTGCTCGAATCATAAGTAATAACAACAATCTGATTAAACCACCTTGAGCGGTTATGTAACTTAACAGCATTAGAAACAGCCATCACTGAATCAATGTAAGATTGCACAACAGGAATATCAGTATTGTTTACCACAATGCCTTGATTAGCTCTTCTATCCAAACTTTTTTGCGTTAAAAAAGTTGCAGAATCAGCCAGTGTCAATCCTCCAACTTTATCACACAAGTTTACTCTAAACGCAAACCCTTGTTGTGCTTTTGCATATTGTGCTGTAATGATAATTGCTACTATGAATAAAATATTTTTCATGCTTACTAAATTTAATTATTTGACCTTGCTCTAAAAATGGTAGTAAATCCTTTTCTAAAATTTGTTGTACTTGGCTGATATTCCCACCTAGTAACTTCTCGGTAAACCATGCCTACCTTATCGGCAAAAACTTCTCTTGAATATGTTCTTGCACTAAATGCACTTGCATTACCAGGATCTCCCTCAATAAAATCGGCATGATCAATTACGTGTGTTGTTTTATAGGTTTTTACTCCTGTATTAAAAGAAGTAACAACATCGGTGTAACGATAATCCCAATCATCCAACCAACTAATCTCAGGATTAGTTTGAGTAGGTAAAAATGTATTCCCTTTCCATTTTTTATTCAATTTTACAGGATAAACCATTTTTATATAACGTTGATTATCTTCTTTCCATTCTAGCTTAAAATTATCTCTCGTAATATAAAAAACATGGTCAATTACCCAAGGATCTGTCCTAAGGGTTCTTCGATATCTATTTACATAATGCGACTCTCGACCTTCATCATCAGTAAACGATTCGCCTATTTCATCTTTTAATTGAAGTGTAAATGTGTCTATACTTTTAGTAAAGTCATTGAATATTATTGAATCAACATCATAAATAACAAAATGACCTTCTGTTAATGGCTGGTAGCTATACCCCAAATCATCAGGCGGCGGCTGTATTATCTGTTTGCGACAAGCGCTAAAGGCCACTAATAAGCTTAATAATATGACTAAGTTCTTTATGTTCATTTATGCAATTGTTTAAAATTACTTTATTTAACGATAATCTGAACGATTTATTATAAATATGACTTTGTGATGATACCACCAGCAATAACGTCATTTCCTTCATAAAAAACGGCAGATTGCCCTGGCGCTACTCCTTTTACATTATGATTGAAAATAACGTCTACTCCTTCTGTTATTTCATTTACAACCGCCATTTCACCATTATCCTTATACCTAATTTTTACTTTGGCTTCCATATTTGTATTAAAAGAAGCGTATTTCCCATAATTCATCTGCCCTACTTGCATGCGCATTCTGTTTAATTCTGCTTCTTCTCCTAACATAACCGTATTCGTCTCAGCATTTATATCCGTTACATACATTGGGTGACCAAAAGCTATTTCTAAACCTTTGCGCTGACCAATGGTGTAAAAAGGATACCCTTTATGTTTACCAACAACTGTACCATCTTTTAATACAAAATCTCCTCCTTCAACTTTTGCTTCTAACCCATCTACATTTTTCTTTAAAAAATTTCGGTAATTATTATCTGGCACAAAGCATATTTCATAACTCTCGCTTTTCTTAGCTAATTCAGGGTAACCATAATCTATAGCCATTTGCCGTATGGCAGGTTTATGAAAACCTCCCAAAGGAAAAATACTCCTACTTAAACATTCCTGCGTAAGCCCCCATAGTACATAAGATTGATCTTTATTCTCATCAAGGCCTTTACTTACAACGTAACGCCCATTTTCTTCACGCACTTTAGCGTAATGACCTGTAGCAATAAATTCACACTCTAAGGCATCTGCCCTTTTTAATAAAGCTTGCCACTTAATATGCGTATTACACATCACACAAGGATTTGGTGTGCGACCCGCCATATATTCATCAATAAAGTTTTCAATTACAGCATCTCCAAACTCACTGCGAATATCTAAAATATAGTGAGGGAACCCATGTTCTACTGCTGCTTTACGTGCATCATTAAAACTATCTACATTACAACAACCCGTTTCTTTACCATTGGCATTTACTGTTGCATAATCCCACGTTTTCATGGTTATACCTATTACCTCATAGCCTTGCTCCTGCAACATAAGTGCAGCAACTGTACTATCTATACCACCACTCATGGCTACTAAGACTTTACCCTTTTTACTCACCATGCAAAGATGAGTAGCTTTAGTCAGTTATAAAGGTTTAGAAGTTTATTTTTTCTTAATAAGAATTGAATAAGCTATGCCCTATTTAATTCCAATAAAGTAATCTCCGGTAATATCCCTACTCGTCCAGGATAACCAAGAAATCCAAAGCCGCGATTGACATAAATGTATTGGTTTTCTTTTTGATATAGACCAGCCCATTGTTTGTAAATAAACTTTGCCGGACTCCATTTAATCCATGGGATATCAATCCCAAACTGAAAACCATGAGTATGGCCGCTTAAGGTTAAATCAATATCATTGAAATCTTTAATTACTTCTTTGTCCCAATGGCTAGGATCATGACTCATTAGTATTTTAAAAGGTGCACTTTCTGCTCCCTGATATGCATTTGCTAAGCTACCATAACTCTGAAAGGAAGCACTAATATTTTCAACACCTATTATATTTATTACTTCTCCAGCTCTTTCAATCATCACATTTTCATCCAACAAAAGGTTCCAACCAAGTGCTTTATGTATTTGTTTTAACTCTTCAAGATTAGCTACTTTTTCCTCGGGTGTTTTCCATTGGTGATAATCGCCGTAATCATGGTTTCCAAAAATTGAATACACGCCTATCGTTGCGCTAATCTGTTTAAATATATTTATATAACCAAGCATTTCATCAGACTTGCTATTTACCAAGTCTCCTGTAAACAAAACTAAATCTGGTTGCAACTCATTAATCATATCTATTCCTCGTTGCACCCCTGCTTTATTAGTAAAACTACCGCTATGAATATCTGATATTTGCACCACTTTTAAACCATCAAAAGCTTGCGGCAAATTAGAAAAATTTAAGCTCTCTTTTTTTACTTTATACTTATGCCTGTTGGTCATCCCATAAAAAAAACTGCCAAATAAAGTCCCACCTAATATTAAACCAATTTGACGCAAAAAAGCAGACCGTGTAATAACCTTTGCTCCTTTATCAACTGCTGATTGCACTCCGCTGAACAGCCCATAGATATATAATATAACGCGGCGCACATCATCAATCAACATGAAAGATGCCATGGTTACTTTAAAAACAAAAAAGGCCATAAAAAAGACCATCCCAAAATTCATTATAGGTTTAGCTGTTGCAGAATTCCTAAAATGAGCAAAAGAGAAAAAAACAGCAACCCACGCAACCGTAAGTAGAATATAAGAGCCCATAATAAGATTCTTATAAAGTGGCTTTACATCTTTAATCGATGTACGAATAGATACTAAAGCATAGTACTCAACTAATACTATAATGATAATAAAAATGATAAATCGTACCACAGGAAACTTGCGCATAATACTTTAAAAAGAAATGAAATCTTTTATTTGTTGCTTCACAACTTCAATCGTTTGTTCATTACTAAAACGGTCATTTTCAAGCTCATTATTAATACTAGAAAGTGGAAGCTTTGTATGCAGCACATCCATTTTAATGTAGTGACACATATTTGACATAGTATCCAATCCTCTCAAATTACCCGCTCTGCCACTTGCTAAGCCTGTAAGCATTACTTTTTTATTATTCCAGCAAGGCTTAATATCGCTCATGTCAATCATAAGTTTAAAAATACCTGGGAACGCACCATTGTATTCAGGTAGGATAAAAATGAACTTTTGGGTAGGAATAAGATATTTGGCTTCCAGCGTTTCAAAATCATCGTTGCGGTGGAGCATATTTATTTCCTGCAAAGAAAATAAGTTAGCCTCCACTCCTTCTTCTTTAAAAAAAGCTTGATATTCTTTAGCTACTTTAAGTGTATTACTTCCTTCTCTATTTGTACCTGCTATAATTGTATACATTAAGTTGTAAAGTTACTTGCGCTTTCTTTCTTACAGACATAAAGCTTTAATAAAACTCTACAAACTTCAACTCAATGTAATTCAAATCATCTGCTTCATCTCGCCATATATAAGGGCTACTTCGCATGATAGAATGCGTCTGTGGAAAATGAATTGCTTTTAGCTCTTGACGCATTGTATTCACAAGCCGCAAATTGTTGTCAAAGTTTTTATAAGCCAATGTGTCGGTATCACTATCGCCATAGTAATAATATACCTTAAAGTACAATTTTACCTGAGAGGAATCAGCAAGCCAATTCGGAATTTTTTGCTTGATTTCATTCCATTTAATCAAGGCACTTTTACTCAGTTGCTTAGTAGAATCTAACAAAAGTTTATACTCACCAAGAGTATCTATCCAACCCGGAATTTTCAATTTCGCATCCTGATACAATGTATTAGCAAACGTATCTTTTCTTAAATCTAAGGTTTTATAAAACGGCTTATAGCCCGGACGAACTACGGACATAAGATATTGTTTCCCTAAGTGCAATGCTTGAGTATAACTAGCATCTCCTTTATTAGTTTCAATCGTTGCCAATTCCCTCTTACTAGGCAGCTCATAAAAATGAACAGACTCTTCTTTTAATAGATCTTTTGATTTTTTATTAAACACCTTTCCTTTCATACACAAAGTTGAAATAGGACGTATTCCTTTATATAGCTCAAAGCTATAAATATCTAATTTGCCTCTGCTACCTGCGCGCTCAGTTGCTATATAACCAATGTCTCCTTTAGCGCTAATTGCTACTCCTCCGTCCTTTTTATCGGTATTAATGGGTGCTCCTAAATTAATTGCTTTGCGCCATTGATTTCCTACGATTCTCCTACTCACAAAAACATCGGCATCACCCATTGTGGGATGACCATTACTAGCAAAATAAAGCGTTTCATTATCGGGGTGAATAAAAGGTGTCGTTTCATCGCCAGCTGTATTTATTTGCGGTCCCAAATTTTCTGGCTCGGTCCAATAATCATTTTCAAAATGAGAAACATAAATATCTTTACCGCCTATACCATCTGCCCGATCGCTTACAAAATATAAATCTTTATTATCACTACTCAAGCAAGGTTGCCCTTCGTATGCTGGTGTATTAATAGTAAATTTAAAATACTGCGGCGCACTCCATTGAATCTTACCATCCTTTAAACCAGTCCGATAACAAAAAACTAAATCACACCCCCCTCTTTCAATCCCATTAGGACTGCGCATATCACAACGTGTAAAAAATAAATAATTACCGTCGGCGCTCAGTTTTGCCGCTCCATCAGGATAACCCGTATTAGGCGGATAGCCCAAATTTACCGCTTCACCCCAAACGCCATTTGAATCTTTCAAAGCAATAAAAAAATCTTCATTTACACCATTTACTCTGCGCGTAAAAACCATTGAATTTCCATCCAATGATAAACTTGGCAAGTACTCAGCCTCGGTACTATTTATACTATCTCCTAAGTTTTGCAACAATACATTATACCGTGCCTGGCTTAACTCATACTTTTGCAAAAGGTAATTGCTTTTTAGGGCTTCTAGTTTTGTTTTCTTTGTTTCATCAGAAACTCTATTGGCAAGCAAGTCTAGGATGTAAACCGCTTGAACATTATCTCGTTTAAACGACATTTTTCGAGCTAAATAATACAATGGATTATAAGCTTCATTTGCATTTATCTCAACTGCTTTTTTTGCATATTTCCGTGTATTGGCTTCATCCTTTTTTGCATAGTAAAGCTCAGTTAACCTGCATAGGGCTCTAATGTTTTTAGGTTTTTTAATCAGCGCCTCTTCATAACAAATAATGGCCTTTGCAATCTTCTTTTTTTGTACATAACGCTCACATTGACTAGTTGTATTTTGAGCATTCATTCCTATACTATAAAGCATAGAAAACAGCAGAACGAATATGAGCTTGAAAGCATTCATTTATTAAAGTTGGTAAAAGTAAGGAAATAAGAGAATTTAATATTCTTACTTTTGAATAACAACAAATGAATAATCTCAACAGATTCAAAGCATTTATCGTCATTTTAATTTTATGTATTTGGATAAGCGTTTTTTCTGCTCAGTTCAATGGCTATGATGTAAACTTGGCAATGATTTTTTACCCATTAGTTGCCTCTTTCTTATTTAGCCCCTTTTTGCTATTCCTTATTTTTAAGAAGAGTATGCTTATAAAAAAATCGATATGGTTTATTGTGATTTATGCAATTACATCTTCACCAGTATCTATAATTATTGCTTGGGCCTATTATCAGGAAATTTTTGGAGCAAAATTAGTATCATAAAAAAAAGGCTCTTCAATCGAAGAACCTTCTATGAGCCGCCGACGGGAATTGAACCCGTGACCTCTTCCTTACCAAGGAAGTACTCTACCTCTGAGCTACGGTGGCTAATGTTTTTAGACTCCTTTCTGAGCGGAGTTTATCCCGTTGCCAAACGGGAGTGGCTTATACATTTTTAAACTCCTCATTGAGCGGAGTTTATTCCGCTGCCAAGCGGGAGTGGGAATGACAAAAAAAATGCTGTCACGCTATAGCGTGACAGCATTTACAAGAGCGGGAGAACAGAATCGAACTGTCGTCATCAGCTTGGAAGGCTGAGGTAATAGCCACTATACGACTCCCGCAAGGCTCTTTTTAATTCATTAAATACAAAATAAGTGGGCAGTGATGGATTCGAACCATCGTAAGCTCACGCTAGCAGATTTACAGTCTGCCCCCTTTAGCCACTCGGGCAACTACCCATCCTTGTTTCTAAATGAAAAAAATCATAAAAAAACAAAAGAGCCGATTGCCGGACTCGAACCAGCGACCTACTGATTACAAATCAGTGGCTCTACCAACTGAGCTAAATCGGCTTTTGAATTTTTATATTGTACCCGTCTAAAAAAGAGCGAGTGCAAATGTATACTTTAAAGAAATAATTTTCAAAAAAAAGGACCATGGTATTTTGAATTATTTTTAAACCCCCATTAAACGGCGTTAAGCTATTTTTCATTTTATTAATTTATTAGGATGCATCTATTATAATAAAACTATTTTTGTAAGATGCTCAATAAGCAAAAACATATCATTCTTTTAGTACTTTTCTTTGTAGGATGTAGCGCCACAGCGCAAGCGCAAACTGGCGAAATAGATACTATAGTGGTAGATTTAGCCACAGAATCTACAGAAAGTCAAAAGAAGGAACCAACGCCCAGCCTAGATTTAGGCGCATTGCGCAAAGCAGCCCGAGAAGATTCAATAGCCATAGCCAAAATGGCAATAGCTAAAGAAGAAGAAAAAAAGAAATCATTAGAAGCGCTAAAAGAAAAGCGCTTGAAAGAAAAAGAAGCAAAAGAGAAAGAGCTTAAAATACTAGCCGAGAAAAGAAAAATAGAAAAAGAGGCCCGCGAAAAGGCATTTGCCGAAAAAAAGGCGCTGAAAGAAGCAGCTGAAAAGAAAAAGAAAAAGGAGAAAAAACTAGCGCTAGAAAAAGCAAAAAAAAGTAAAAAGGAAGCAGCAAAAAAAGCGGCCACCTTAAAGGAAGAAAAAGATTTAGCTAAAAAAGAAGCCAAGCTAAAAAAAATTGAGACTAAGCTTGCTAAAGAAAAAGAAATAACAAAGCAGAAAAAAGACGAGAGAAAAGAAAAACTGGCTAAGGAAGCCATAAATAGCGTAAACACCACTTCAACTTCTGAACCCAAAAGTGATATTGCCGAAATTAAAGAGGCAGCTAGCCAAGAAGTTGAAAAAGAGCCTAAGATATCAAAAGAAAAAAAGCTGCCTGAAGTGCCCAAAGGCGTTGAGCAAAAGGACAATGTATACGGTACAGTACGCCTTGCTTATGATGAGCAAGCAGCTTCTTTTCTACTAAGCATTCCTACCGAAACTAAAATGCATTATCATAAAGATCACTCAGAGCAAATTATGCTTATTGAAGGACAAGGCATGGTACTATTGGGATACAAAACCATTAAGTTGAAAAGAAACGAATTAATTTTTATAACAAAGGGCACACCGCATAAGATCATTAATAGCGGGAAAGGCAAACTAAAAGTGCTTTCAATTCAAGCTCCTTTTTACCAAGGCAAAGACAAGATTATACTAGAGTAATGAATTACCTAGGCCACGCCTTATTTTCAGGAGAAGATAGCAACATATTGATTGGCAACATGTTAGGAGATTTTATTAAAGGTAATAAACATGGTAACTACCCGCCAGAAATTCAAAAAGGCATGCTCTATCATAGACTTATTGATGAGTATACAGATAAGCATAAAAGCATACGAGCTGCTAATAAAGTTTTGCGCGAAGCGGGCGTAGAAAGATATGCAGGTGTATTTATTGATATCTTCTTTGACCATTTTATAGCAAATGATAAAAGCTTTTTTTCTGATACCGATGAATTAAAATCATTTACAGAAAAAACCCTACAAACCCTAGATGGAGCACAAGAGTACATGAATGAGGATATGAAGAAGTATTTTGGCTACATGATTAGCTACAATTGGCTGTATCACTATCATAGTCGTCAAGGTATTGAAAAAGCAATCATGGGACTTGTAAAGCGGATACCGCGCCTTGGAAATGCCGATGAAATCCTTTTTGCCCTTTTTAATAATATTGAAGTTCTTAGACCACACTACCAAACCTTTATAACTGATATGAAAGCTTGGAGTGAGGATACCTTAAAGAACTACAGTCACTAATCAGACCTATGAAAATAGTGCATTATCAAAGAATTGATTACTAAACAATTCTTTAAGTAAAGTGTTTTTTGAAGATTGAGGAAGGAATGAAATTATAGCGAATCATTTTTTTGATGAGCCGCCCCCTTTCCTGAGCTTATGTTCAGGAAAAAATTTAATTATATTTACAACATGCGAATTCTTCTACTTTTAGTCAATGTTTTGCTTTTATCTCAAATATTAAATGCTCAATCTTCTTCTTCAGGAGTAACCCAAAGCGGTTTAAAGTATACCATAACAAAAGATATACCAGGACCTACTGCCCAAGTTGGAGATGTGAGCAAGTTGCACATCAATGTTTTAATTAATGACAGCATTGTTTTTAACTCAAAAGAAATCAACAACAACAAACCGGTTAAACAACCAATAAATGAAAGCAATACGATTGCTGATTTAATGGAGGGCTTTATGTTAATGTCAGAAGGTGACATGGCAAGTTTTAATGTGCCTGTAAGTGCCATTTTTAAAGATGGCATGAAACGCCCAGCGTTTATTAAAGATGGAGATGAAATGTTTTGGGAAGTAGAAATGGTTGAGCTAAAATCAGCAAAACAACTTAAAACAGATGCTTTAAACAGACTCAAAAAAGATCAAGAAGACTTAATCAAATACGCAAAGGCTAATAATATAAAAACAATTAAAACACCTGATGGTGATTACGTTTCTATTACGAAAGAAGGTAAAGGAAGTGCTATAAAACGTGGTGAAATCATTGCTGTAAACTATACGGGATACTTATTGGATGGTACTGTATTTGACTCAAATATTGATCCCAAATTTAAACATGCCCAAGAGTTTGAATTCCCTCTAGGCCAAGGCGCCGTAATAACGGGCTGGGATAATAACCTAGCGGGTTTCCCCGTAGGCACAAAACTAAAGTTACTTATCCCTTCTTTAAATGCTTATGGCGATACAGAAACTCCTGGAAACGAAGTAAACCCTAAGGGTATTCCTATTAATAGCCCATTACTTTTTGACGTTGAGATACTTGGATCAAGAGATATGCCGTCAAATGTTGTAACTGATGAAGAGTAAGCAATTAAATAGAAGAAGAAAAAATCTATTGTTTTAAAAATTGACTACTTGTCTTTACGCCATTTTTATCGATGGTTTGAACTATATAAGTTCCAACAGCCCAGTCACTAATGTTCACTTTGGTAACAGATTTTAAATTATCAATCCTATGAAACTTATTGCCTAGAACACTATAAATGCTAATCGTGCTTTGCTCTCCTGCATTCTTAATATTTAAAACATTATTTGCCGGATTAGGATAAATAACCAATGCGCTTTTATCATGCACAGTTGTAGTTGATAAAGGATAATTATAAGTTACTTCTAATTTAGGATGTAGCGCAGGATTAGCATGATCGCTTGAAGAAAATATAAGCGATCGATAAAAACCTTCGATTTGTAATCGATGTGTAAAACCAAAAGAAGTACTTGGATTAGAAACGTAATCTTGTACCAAAGCCGTTATTGGTATTTGAAAATCTTGTGCATTAGTATTCGTAGCCGCAACTTGAACCTGATTTACATTAGTAGTACTAGGTTGATTATTCCAAGTCAACGTATTTTCTGTCCAAGGAGATGTCACAAGTTGAATATAAGATTCATTGGATAATGGATACGGCGAGTTAGGATAGTTGTTATGCAACATTGGATTCTTTGTAGAAACCTGTGGTGAATACAAAGACAAGATAGCTGATTGAATAACCGCATTTGTTGGAATTGAACTTAGATCAAAATCAATGAATGTTCTACCAATATTAAAGCTACCACTACTAGTCCAAGCCATTGCCGTTAATTCATCAACATTTGCATAATTATTTGTAGGAAAAAGGCTACTTACACCAGCATCTTTACCATCTTGGGCGTTGGGTTGAAGTGTTAGTGTAATTTGAGCTGAAGATAATTTTACAATTAATAGAATTGCAAAAAGAAATATTGGGGTTTTTACTATATTTTTCATAACACCAAATTAAATGGTACCATTTCAAAAATAAACTCTAAACCCTATTTTAACTAGTTTTTATTCAATATTTCCTTTAACCTCACACAGTATACAAGTAGATTATTTAAAAGTCCAAAAGGTACAAAAACTCAGTTCTACAAAGTTCTAACTTCTGAATGCACCTAATTTGTACTTTCTAGAATAGAAAACAAATCGTTATAAAAAAAAGCCGCTCTAATTTAAAAGAGCAGCTCCTTAACCAATAATAATTTGGTATTATCTATCTACTTAAACTGCACAATGTCAGCAGTAACAGTACATCGCACTTGATTGTATATTCCCGTAATTAATGTATTCTTAAAGTTTACTGTAATATTTGCCAGCGCTTGACCATTACCAAGTTTGTTAGTCTTTAATAAATCTGCTTTGGCATCTTCTACTAAATTTTTACGTGCTAATCCACCAAAACCAAAAATATAAGTTGCTGTTGATTCTCCAGTAGCTTTGGTTGAAATATAACTAAAGTTGTTTTGGCTTAATGCCGCAGAGTTGGCCATATAGCCACTATGAAATGCGCAACTTGAGAAAGCAATTGCAATACTTAGAACGAATAATATCTTTTTCATAATTAATTATTTTAAAACCCAAATATATTTTGAATTCGCAATTTTAAAAAAAAAAGGAGATAAAATATTACTCTACAAGTTCATAAGACTCAGATCACGAATTACGCTTTAATAAAAATATAATTCCCGCATTATTAATCAAATCCCTTTTCTCAAAAATAGCATTTACCAATCCCTAACCCTCTTTTTGTAATATAAGCTAATTATACCCTACCTTTGCGCCCTGAAAATAATATAAAATGTCTGATTTAAACTATCAAAGAAACATAGGAATCGCTGCACACGTTGATGCAGGAAAAACAACGACTACAGAGCGTATTTTGTACTACACAGGTAAAACTCACAAAATTGGTGAGGTACACGATGGTGGTGCAACAATGGACTGGATGGAGCAAGAGCAAGAGCGTGGTATCACTATTACTAGTGCCGCTACTACTTCTTTTTGGAACTTCCCTACAGACCAACAGGGTCAAGCCTTAAAAAATACAAAATCTTATAAATTCAATATTATCGATACACCGGGTCACGTTGATTTTACAGTAGAGGTTGAGCGTTCTATGCGTGTATTAGATGGTTTAGTTGCTTTATTTTGTGCAGCTTCTGGTGTAGAGCCACAATCTGAAACAGTTTGGCGTCAGGCGAATAGATACAAAGTGCCACGTATTGGTTTTGTAAATAAAATGGACCGTGCAGGTGCTGATTTTTTAAGTGTAGTAAAGCAAGTAAGAGAAATGCTAGGTGCAAACCCTGTACCATTAACATTGCCAATCGGTGCTGAGGATGACTTTAAAGGTGTGGTTGATTTAATCACCATGAAAGGAATCATCTGGGATGATGCTACGCAAGGTATGAAATACGATGAAATTGACATTCCTGAAAATATGCTTGCTGAATGTGAAGAGTGGAGAGGAAAATTAGTAGAATCAATCGCTGAGTATGATGATGATTTGATGGAAAAATTCTTTGAAGACCCTAACTCTATTACAGAAGACGAAATACATGAAGCAGTGCGTAAGGCAACAATTGATATGTCTATCATACCTATGATGGCTGGTTCTGCATTTAAAAATAAAGGTGTTCAAAAAATGTTGGATGCTGTTTGTCGCTACCTACCTAGCCCAATAGATGTAGGAGCAATTCATGGTACACTAGATGATGAAGAGACGCCTGCTAGTCGTGAGCCAGATATCAAACAGCCATTCGCAGCTTTAGCATTTAAAATTATGACGGATCCTTTCGTTGGTCGTTTGGCCTTCTTCCGTGCTTACTCTGGTAAGCTAGATGCAGGTAGCTATGTACACAATATGCGTACTGGTAAAAAAGAGCGTATTAGCCGTTTATTGCAAATGCACGCAAATAAGCAAAACGCAGTAGACTTTATTGGCGCTGGCGATATTGGTGCCGCTGCTGGTTTTAAAGATATTAAAACAGGAGATACATTATGTGATGCAGATCACCCAATTATATTAGAATCAATGACATTCCCTGAGCCGGTAATCTCTATCGCTATTGAGCCTAAAACTCAAGCTGATGTAGATAAGCTAGGTAATGCAATCGTTAAATTGGTTGAGGAAGATCCTACACTACGTGTAAAAACTGACGAGGATACAGGTCAGACAATTCTTTCTGGTATGGGTGAGTTACACCTTGATATCATTATGGATCGTATGCGTCGTGAGTTTAAAGTAGAGGTTACACAAGGTGCTCCTCAAGTTGCTTACAAAGAGGCTTTACGTACTATGGTTGAGCACAGAGAAGTTTATAAAAAACAATCTGGTGGTCGTGGTAAATTTGCTGATATCAAGTTTGAAATTGGACCGGCAGATGAAGAATGGTTGAAAGAAAACGAAGGCAAAAACTTCCAATTTGTAAATGATATATTTGGTGGTGCAATTCCTAAAGAATTCCACCCTGCTATCATTAAAGGATTTGAGCAAGCTATGGCTAATGGTGTACTTGCAGGTTATCCTTTAGATAACTTAAGAGTGAGAATTTTTGACGGTAGTTTCCATGATGTAGATTCTGATGCTGTTGCATTTGAATTATGTGCTAAAGTAGGTTTCCGTAATGCTGGTAAAAAGGCAAAACCGGTTTTACTTGAGCCAATTATGAAAGTTGAAGTTACTACGCCAGATCAATACATGGGTGACGTTACCGGTGATTTGAATCGTCGTCGTGGAATGATGGAAGGTATGGATACAAGAGCAGGTGCTCAGATTATTAAATCTAAAGTTCCATTATCTGAAATGTTTGGTTATGTAACTCAGTTGCGTTCACTTTCTAGTGGTCGTGCGAGTAATGTTATGGAATTTAGTCACTACGCACCAGCTCCAAACAATATTTCGGAAGAAGTAATTGCTAAGTCTGGTAAGAAAGTAATTGAAGAAGACGCATAGTTTTCTCAATTTTTAAAATACAATCCCTCATTCGCATGGCGTTGGAGGGATTTTTTTTGTCTAAGATTTTAATCTATATCAGAGTAGGCTCAACTATCTAAAGTAAATTTGATTTTGAGTGAAAGCATTAGGTCTAAATATTGTTTTAGGAATTAAGGAACTAATTAGCAATCCCTTGCGCACCTTTTTATCAATTCTAGGCGTCTCTATTGGCGTATTTTGTATTGTAAGTGTAAGTACAGTATTCGATAGCATGGAGGCTAATATTCAAAACAATATGGCCACACTAGGCAATGATGTTTTATACGTAGGCAAATTTGCTTGGATGCCTGAAGAGGGACAAAAAGAATATACTTGGTGGAAATACAAGGCAAGACCAGTAGTAAATTCAGATGAATTAAATACAATACAAAACGAAGCCAAACACTCTAGCTACTCTGCTATATCTTACTCTACCAATGAAAAAGCCAAGTTTATGAGTAATACGGTGGAAGGCGCACGAGTATATGCAGTGACTTATGATTTTAATAAACTACAACCTATTGACTTATCTGCCGGCAGGTATTTTTCTTTAAGCGAAATGAATAGTGGACTCTCTAATGGCGTTGTAATTGGAATGGAACTAGCCGAGAATTTATTTGGAAACGTAAACCCTATCGACAAAGAAATAAAAATCGGCGGACGCTTATTTTATGTACTTGGTGTAATAAAAAAAACGGGTCAAATGACAACAGGTTTTCAATTTGACGAAGGAGCTATTATTTCCTATAACTATTTTACTACCTACACTAAAATTGACGATAATACCAACAATGGTTTTGCAGATCCTATGATGATGATCAAAACTAGAAACTCAAATAAATTTCAGGATATGAAATTTGAAGTGGAAGGAATTTTAAGAAAAAGCCGTGGTTTAAAAGCTACAGAAGAAAATAATTTTGCATTTAATCAATTAGAAGGAATCCAAGATAAGGTAGCAGAGATTTTTGCTATTATTAGATTGATTGGTTGGATTATCGGAGCCTTCTCTTTAATAGTAGGAATATTTAGCGTTGCCAATATAATGTTTGTAAGTGTTAAAGAACGCACTAGTATCATAGGTATTAAAAAAGCAATCGGCGCCACCAATTCGGCAGTATTAATCGAGTTTTTAATTGAGGCTATCCTGCTATGCTTAATTGGTGGTTTACTAGGTATGCTATTTACTTATTTACTTACTAAGCTATTAACCAGCGCGCTCGAATTTCCTGTGTTTGTAAATATGTTTAATGTAATTCTAGGGGTACTAATTAGTGTAATAGTAGGAATCACGGCGGGCTTTATACCTGCATATCGGGCTTCAAAACTTGATCCTGTAGAGGCTATTCGATCCTAATTACGCAGCCACTTTTGAGTTTCTACTTTGTCTTCGGCTTGAATATTAATTACATAAACACCTTTTGCAATATCATGCAAAGCTTCTTCAATTTTTTCAGAAGATGAATACGACTTACTAAAAAGCAATTTACCGTCAAGTGAATGTATGGTAACTTTTCGCACTTTGTTTTCTTTACCTTGTATAAGCAAACTTTTATTGGGCTGTACAATTGTAAAGTTATTTTTTGTTATACTTCGTTCGTTTAAGTTGGTAGTAGTACTTACCCAAAAAGAGGACAGCACCGGCAAGTGATCTGAGGTAGTATTTTTAAAATTAGGGGTTGTCAAATCTACTTCTTTCAAAATAATAGTTGAATTGGGTACATATGCATAATACGCTCTATCAGAAACTACATAATTATCAATTAAACTTGAACTACTACCTACATAAGAACCTTGTCCAGGGAATAAAGATGGTAGTGTTATTCCTTTAAAGTTATTCTTAAACATATAATCATAAGGACTCACCGTAAAACCAGTAGAGATAGCCCCTTCCAATAAATCATTAAAATCGCCCGTAATTACAATTTTTGAATTTGGCAGCGTTGCGTTCAACTCATCGGCCATTTCAATAGCACCCCCCACTCTTCTATTATGTTCTGCACTACCGGCAAATGCTTTCCCATGAATATTAAAAAAATGAAACTCTTCATTTGTACTTAATACTTTTAGCTTTAGTCCATAAGGCCAGCGACCTGAAGCATAGTAGTAGTAAGGCGAGGTAATTCCTTGCAGTGCAGGATAAGTAGAACGTAGCAATCCAAAATCAGAAATCTTCTGCAGCTTTTGACTGTTATAAATATATGCAAGTTTTTGAGCTGCTTGATAACCCGAGCTATTGGAGCTTTGCACCTGCGAACCATAATCTGCTATTACATAACTATATTTTGCACCCAAACTACTTGTTACTTTTTGCAGTTGCGGAATACTTACAATTTCTTGTAAGGCTATTACATCTGCATCCAATTCTTTTAAAATAGTAGTTGCGTTCATTCTTGACAAAGCTGTATCGCAGCTACAATAGGTAGGCGAGCCAAACCACTTAATATTCCATGTACAAGCTGTAATTGCTTGGCTCGGTAAAATTGAACTCCCAATTAAATAAATTCTATCATTGAGTAAAAAGGCACCATCTTTAAAACGTACTTCAGCACGATAAGTTTCATCATTTTGATTTGGCAAGGTTCTTATAAAAACAAGAACATTGGTACCAGACATACTTAAAGGAAGGACTAAAGAATCTGTGAAGTTTGCACCATCAATTGAAACTTGAAAAGGACTAACCGTGGTTACATTTACATCATTTGCAAAGCCTGTAAAATTGATAATAACTGAATCTACCGCAGAAGGTACTGATAAACTAGTACCAGTAATTTTAGCAAAGCTTTTAGATAATGTAATATGTTGCCCAACAACAATCGTTGGGAAAATAAACATACACAACCCCATAAGCCATCTGAAAATCACTTAACAAAGTTATTAATTAAAACAATGCTAGAACTGATTACTTCTTAGTAAAAACTGAATTTGACAGCTTCGTGTTGACCTTATAATCACTAATCAAAAGATAAATTTCACCTGTTTTTTTAGAAGCCACTTCCTTTTTCTTAGACTTCTTTTTTACATCCATTGCAAGCATCTTAGGTACCTTAAATTTTTTCATTTCTAATTGAATCAAAATTTTATCAGGCAAGGCTTGCTTTTTATACTTACCATAATAATTCTGTGTGCGAATCGTACCGTTTTCTTTAGTTGTTATTTCACTTAAATAGATTAATGGCTCCTTTACACTAATCCAAAACTTCCCAATAATCAATTCCAAATTAGGATCTAAAGGAATCACATTTACTACAGCACACTTTTTACCCTGAACCGTCTCATAACCTGTAATAATGGAAGTATACGCTTTTGTATTAGCCAGCAGTTTAGGTATATCCTTCATAGGATTTTCTTTAGGTACAAAAAATATACCTGGAGCAATTATGCGTAGCTTATTAGGTTTTTTATAATACACCCGACCTGCTAGTGTATTTATTTTAATCCCTGGCAAGGCAAACTTCATAAGCACCTTAGCCTTGTAATCATTTACACTAGCAAACTTTTTATTCACCGCATTAATAAGGGACGAAGCTTCTTGCGCCTGAGACACTGTACTTATTAATACAGCAAATAGTATAACAGTTATTCTTTTCATTATGAATTAATATCTTTTCGATTAAATATATAAATTGATGAACCCAGCAGCACGACTATATGTGCAAATAGAATGATACAGGAATTAATAATCTCTTGTTTTGGTACGGGATCTTCAAACATGTCTTTCCAACTAATCATATGCGTAGTAAAAAGGAAAGGTTGAATCACATTAAAACTAGGCATATCAAACATTCCAATTATTGTAAAAATAATTACAATGGCCATAGTACTTACAATGGGAGTTATTGAATTATCTAAAACAGTGGAAAGAAAATGTGCCAAGGTTGCTACTACCGATAAGGATAGGAAAGCAATCACAAAAGCACCTGCAAAGCGCCAATTCATATCATTTGCCTGAATTACCGTTAGTCCTTCGGAGTTAACATGTATTAGATCATCAGCGCCAAAAATTCCTCTAGAGACAAATAAAGCTAACACTCCCAAAAAGAGCAACAACAAAAAA
Organism: uncultured Chitinophagaceae bacterium; assembly: GCA_937981995.1. GTDB lineage: Bacteria > Bacteroidota > Bacteroidia > Chitinophagales > Chitinophagaceae > JAGNRR01. The sequence goes on along the minus strand of CALJNC010000005.1, from coordinate 26,428 downwards.
GTATAAAACATACCGGCTAACCATTTTGCTACTAAAACTTTAGTTCGGCTTGCGGGGCGGGTTAATAAAAAGCGCATGGTGCCTGTTGCCACCTCTCCCGAAACTAAATCACCTGTAACCAAAGCTACCAATAGAGGCATTTGAATAATTAAAGTTTGTAATAGCACAAAACAGATTAGGTTGCCATTCAAAACCTGCCCTTCAATAGACAAAGTATTTTCTAACTGCCCTGTTACCAAGGATAAAATTTCACGACCATCATTTGCAAACGCCGCTTGTAGTATCAAACAAATAAAAGCTACTACACCAAAACCAATAAATGATCTTGGACGCTTAATGGTCTTAATCAATTCATTTTTTAATATCGCAATAAACTCTTTCATTATTTACCTTGTGTTATTCGTAAAAAATAATCTTCTAAGCGTTTTCTATAGCTTGAAGAAACTAACTCTACTCCATTCTCAATTAAATAGGTATTTACTTTGGGAATCTCGTCCATAGGTAAATTAAGCCTAAAATGATTTCCTTTTTGCTCACGCAATAAATCCTTCCATTTACTATTTTCAAATGCCACTTTTCCTTTCTCTAAATTACCTACTTCTATATCTACCAGTAAATCTTCATCCGAAAGCAAGTCTTCTACTCTACCTTGCGCAACCGTCTCGCCATTATTAATAACGATTAAACTATCACACAAGGCTTCTACTTCACTTAAAATATGAGAAGAAAATAAAATCGTTTTACCTTCTTCTTTATTTAGTTTTAATAGCAACTCTCTTAATTCTATAATCCCTTTAGGATCCAGTCCTGTATTTGGTTCATCAAGTATAATTAAATCAGGATTATGCAATAAGGCTTGTGCTAAACCTAAACGCTGCTTCATACCATGAGAATATGTTTTTACCTTATCGCCTTCTCTCCCACTCAAGCCTACAAGCTCATATAGTTCGGTATAATCCTCCTTTGAATAATCAACTCCATTAGCACGGGCAAATAATTTTAAATTTTCATGAGCACTTAAATAAGTATAAAAATCTGGCTTTTCAATTATGCATCCAATACGGCCCATAATTTCGCTTCTATTTTTCTTCAATGGTTTACCAAAAAAATCAATACTCCCATCCGTCGGAGAAATTAGCGCAAGCATCATTCTAAGGGATGTGCTTTTCCCGCTTCCATTAGGTCCAAGAAAGCCAAATATTTCTCCTGCGGGCACTTCAAACGAAAGGTCTTTAACGGCTACAAAATCTCCAAATTTCTTTTTTATATTTTTTACCTCAATTGCGTTTGACATAATCCACTTTGAAATACAAAGTAAATACTCAAACGTCATTTTCTAGCCCTAAAATCAATATAAATCTGTTAAATAAAATACACGAAATCATACTACATTTACCCATTATAAATCAACATGGGTAAAATCACATTAGCAATACACGGAGGAGCAGGTACCATATTAAAAGCAAATCATACCGATGAGTTAGAACAAAACTATACCGCTGGCTTACAAGAGGCTTTGGACGCTGGATACCGTTTATTAGAAAACGGCAAAAGTTCTATTGAAGCCATTGAGGCATCAATTAAATCAATGGAAGACAATGTACTTTTTAATGCTGGCCGAGGAGCTGTATTTACTAAAAAAGGTTTGAACGAAATGGATGCGGCTATAATGGAAGGAAAGTATCTTGAAGCAGGAGCTGTAACGGGTGTGAGAAATATAAAAAATCCTGTGAGCCTTGCACGTAAAGTTTTAGAAAAAAGTGGGCATGTAATGCTTAGTGGTAATGGTGCCAAGGACTTTGCATTACAAGAAGGTGTAGAGCAAGCGCCAGATGATTATTTCTTTTCAAAGTATAGATACGACCAATGGGTTGAAATTAGAGATACTGACTTCTATCAATTAGATCATAAAGAAGACAATCTAAAACATTACGATAAAAAATTTGGAACAGTAGGTGCAGTGGCCGTTGACCAAAATGGTAATGTAGCAGCCGCAACTTCTACGGGTGGAATGACAAATAAGCGATTTGGCCGCATAGGCGACTCCCCTATTTTTGGTGCGGGCACCTATGCAAATAATAAAACCTGTGCAATATCATGTACAGGCCATGGCGAATTTTTTATAAGAGCCAATGTTGCTTATGACATTAGTTGTCTTATGGAATACAAAGGACTTAGTTTAAACGAAGCTTGTAATGAAGTAATTCATTCCAAGTTAAAAGCGTTTGGTGGCGAAGGTGGCTTAATAGCTGTTGATCAAAATGGCAATCATGAACTTTGCTTTAATAGTAAAGGAATGTATCGTGCGTTTAAAAATAGTGATGGAGAAAGCTCATTGGCTATGTTTGGCGAATAGTAATTTTGCATCTTTAAATTTTAGTAAATATTTTTTAACGACTATAGGATACAATTGGATGTACCTTTAAAGTCATTATGAAAAAAGCAATACTATTTTTTCTCTTTATTTCATTTATTTCAATAAAGAGTAATGCTCAAACTATCAATGGCTCATTTATGCATGATGGCGTACAACGAGATTACAGTTTATATATTCCTGTTAATTATTCGGCCAGCAATGCAGCGCCGCTAGTGCTAAATTTTCATGGCTTTGGACACAATGGGGTAGCTCATGAAAATAGCTTTTCTAAATTTAAAGCCATTGCCGATACGGCTGGCTTTATTGTAGTGGCACCTACGGGTACCCCACTACCTATTCTAAATTTAAATCATTGGAATGTTGGCGGGTGGACAAATTCTAGTCCGGTAGACGACATTGGTTTTGCATCCGCACTGATAGATACTATTGCCACTAATTATAATATAAATATGGCTCGAGTTTATTCAACAGGTTTTTCCAATGGTGGTTTTTTTAGTCATCGATTAGCCTGTGAACTTGGATATCGTATAGCAGCCATAGCATCGGTAGCAGGTACTTTTACTCCAGAAATACAATCTAATTGCACTCCTAGCCACCCTACCCCGGTATTGCAAATACATGGCACAACAGACCCAACAGTACCTTATAACGGCACAACAGGAAATGGCGGCATGGCTCCTGTAGATTCAGTAATAGATTATTGGGTTAATTATAATAATTGCAACAGTACACCAACAGTTACGGCTTTACCTGATGTAAACACAACAGATGGTAGTACCGTTGAAAGAATTGTTTATAGCGGAGGCGATGCGGGTGTAACCGTTGAGCACTTAAAAGTAACAGGAGGTGCGCATAATTGGCCTGGCTCAACTGGAAATATGGATATCACTGCTTCACTAGAAATCTGGAAATTCTTTTCTAAGTATAGTAATACTAATGTAAGTACTAATTCTATAATTAAAAGTCAATTTAAAATATACCCAAATCCTGTTTTGGAGAATCTTACTATTGAAAACAGTTCCAATAAAAAAGAGGTGTATGCAGTTTACAATTTAGTAGGCAATAAAGTTTTAGAGGGTCAATTATCTACAGGTAGCAATTCGATTTCTTTTTCTTCTTTATCAAATGGAATTTATGTTTTGCGCACAAGCGGAAAATCATTTAAAATTGAAAAGCGCTAATTTATAATCATAAATATGCTCACTTTAATTGACCATATTAAATTAACTTTACAACATGCATAAATTACTTATCACCTTAATCTGCTTAGTATCTATTTCTTTTATTTCTAAAACTAGTGAAGCTCACTGTGAGGTTCCTTGTGGTATCTATAATGACTCAGTGCGTGTAAAACTTATTTATGAGCACATAGCAACCATTGAAAAAGCAATGACGCAATTAAATGAAATGAATATGGCTCCTGTGCAAGTAGGTAAATCATCTATAAAGTTGAATAAAAAAGTAAACTATAACCAAATTGTGCGTTGGGTAAATAATAAAGAAATACATGCCGAGAAAATTCAAGGAATTGTAGGTCAGTATTTTTTGCATCAAAGAATAAAACCAGTTGACCAAAGTGACCGGCACGGATATGGGCACTATGTACAAAAGTTAGAATTATTACACCGTATTTCTGTATTAGCAATGAAAGCAAAACAAACAAACGACTTAAAGTATATCACTATGCTTCGTGCTACAGTTGCTCAGTTTGAGAAAGCATACTTTACCCATACTCACTAGTACAGGCTTTCACTAAATTCTAACGACTAAATACTTGCTACTAACTACTAAGTACTATTTTCGTAGGACGTGAATTTCTTATTCCCATTATTTTTAATTGCAGGTGCTCTATTGGCTATCCCAGTCATTATCCACCTCTTTAATTTTAGGAAATTCCAAAAAGTTCTCTTCCCTGATATTCGTTTTTTAAAGGAGATAAAAGAGCAAACAAATAAAAGTTCCAAACTAAAAAAGAGGTTAATTCTCCTATCACGTTTACTGGCAGCTGCTGCACTTATCTTGGCTTTTGCTCAGCCCTACTTTTCTAAAAATGGAGAAAAATTAACGAATCAATCCAATGCAGTAAGTATTTATTTAGACAATTCTTTTAGCCTTGCCTTAGAAGAAAAAGGAGTACCCAGATTAGAGCTAGGAAAAAATCAGGCACGAGATTTAATCAACTCTTTTGGTGAAACAGATAAATTTCAAGTTCTTAGCAACAACTTTTCCTCCACAGAAAATCGTTTCTACACTAAAAAAGAAGCTTTAATACAATTATCTAGGATAGCTATTTCACCAAAGCAAAGAAGCACATCTGCCATATTAGAAAAACAAAAGAAACTACTTCAAACGCAATCTGACTCCAAACCACTTATTGCTTACATCTCTGATTTTCAAAAATCGGGCTTTGATGTAAATACTAAAAACAGCGATACGATACCCAAATACTTTATTCCTATTAGCCAAAATGCGGTACAAAATATGAGTATTGACGAGGTGGAATTAGTAGGCGGAAGTATACGCCTGCAAGATAAAAATGAACTACTTGCAAAAATTACAAACTACAGCAAAAGCGAAAAACAAACGGCACTTACATTAGAAGTAAACGGACAAATAAAAGCCGTAGTTAATGCAAGTGTTCCAGAAGGTGCTAGTAAAACAGAAAGTATTTCTTTTACACCATCAAAAGCAGGCCCTCAAAAAATCAAACTTTACATTAATGATTACCCCATAACATTTGACGATACTTTTTTTGTAGCAGCTAAAGTAGTTTCTAATTATTCCGTTTTGATTTTAAACCAGAGTAATGCCAATGCCTTTTTGAGTACCGTATTTACCCCAACAGCACTTTTTAAAGCTGAGAATAATAATGTAAATAGTTTTAACTCCAAGCTATTGCCCAACTACAGCTTAGTAGTTTTAAACTCAGTAAATAGTCTCTCAAGCAATTTGTCAAAGGCGCTGACTGATTATTCCCGAGAAGGAGGCAACATACTAGTATTTGCACCTAAAGGCAGCCCGGCAGGTATTAATTCATTTTTACAAACCACAGTTGGTACTGCTTTTGGCAAATTGAATAAGGAAAAATTATTTGTTAGCTCCTTTAATAAAAGTCATCCCGTATTCTCAGGTCTTTTTGAAAAAGTTCCTGAAAATGTTGATTTGCCTATTGCTTATGAATACAATACCATTTTATCCGGTGGTATGAGTGGTGTTCAAAAATTATTTACTTTTTCTAATGGTGATGGTTTTTTAAACTCTTACCGATCAGGAAACGGTAAGGTATTTGTTTGCGCCTCTTCTGCTAGCAGGCAAGCTTCTACTTTTCCTAATTCTTATTGGTTTTTACCATTGATGTATAAAATGGCTATGTCGCAGCAGCAAAACTCAGTACAATCGGCCATTATGGGTAAAAATGCTCAAATAGCAATACCTAGCAGCAAACAATCAGCCAAAGACGCCGTATATCATATAACGAATGGTCAGCAGGATATAATACCCGCGCAGCGCGCTGTTGGGAACCAAAACGTACTAAACCTAAATAAAAATGTAGAACAAGGCGGTATATATCAGGCCTACTTGCCAGGTAGCAAGGACTCTATTGCGCTGGGTATCAATTACAACCGAGGCGAGAGTAATATGGACTTCTGGGAGCTTGACGATCTAAAAAAGAAGACTCAAATTAAAAACGCTCATTGGCTTTCGCCAAATCAAGAAGCAGGAGCCGAAGTGAATAGCTTAGAAAAAGGTACGCCGCTTTGGAAAGTATGTATTATTTTTGCGTTGCTCTTTTTACTTGTAGAAATACTTCTAATCAGATTTTTAAAATAGTTGAATGACTATACTAATTAAACAAGCGACTCTCCTATCTCCCAATAGCAAACATCATCGTAAAAAAAGAGACCTATATATTAAAAATGGTCGAATCGAAAAAATTGGTGCATCCCTTAGAGTAAAAGCCACCAAAACTATCGAAGCGAAGGGCCTATGTGTAAGCAATGGTTGGAAAGATATATTTGCAGATTTTTGTGACCCTGGCTTTGAGCATAAAGAAGATATACAAAGCGGAATAGCAACTGCTAAAGCGGGAGGCTATACAGGCGTATGTATTATACCAAATACTGAACCTACCATTAGCAGCAAATCACAGGTAGATTATATTATAAAACAATGCGCACAAAGCGGTGTTGATTTAATTCCTATAGGAGCAGTATCTAAAAATATTGAAGGGCAACAACTAGCCGAAATGTATGATATGAGCCATACAGGTGCCAAAGTATTTAGCGATGGTAAGAAAAGCATTCAATCAGCAGGCTTGTTGCTAAAAGCACTTCAATATCTTAAAACAATTGATGCTACTTTAATTCAAATACCAGATACTACGAGCATTTCTGCCAACGGGCAAATGAATGAAGGTGAGCAAAGTACAGCTTTGGGTATGACGGGAATTCCAGCAATTGCTGAACACTTACAAATACAACGAGATATTACACTTTGCGAGTATGCTGAAAGTAAAATTCATTTTACAGGCATCTCTACCAAAAAATCAGTTGAGATCATTAACGCTGCTAAAAAAAGAGGGGTAAATGTGAGTTGCTCCGTATCACCATATCATTTAATTTATACCGATAAAAACTTAGCTAGTTACGATGCTAATTTTAAAATATTCCCGCCGCTACGAAGTGAGCAAGAAAAAAAGTATTTAGTAAAAGCATTAAAAGAAGGAAAGATTGACGGCATAGCCTCACATCACACACCGCAAGATATTGATGCTAAAAAAGTAGAATTTGCATATGCAAAAGAAGGTTTAATTAGTTTGCAATATATATTACCCATTTTAATTGAAGCTGGTTTAAACGCAGAAGAAATAGCCATAGCTGCACAAGGTGCATATAAAATTGTAACGGGTACAAGCGCTACAATAGAAGAAGGAGCAAAAGCGGATCTTACCTTATTTAGCTTAACAGGAACAAGCGAAGTATCAAAAGAAACAAATCATTCAAAATCGTATAACACACCACTGCAAGGTGCTACGGTTAAAGGTCAAATCATTGGTACTATTTTAGGAAACCAAAACAACATTTTATAAATGAAAGGTTATACTCAAATAGGACTGACAACAGGTGGCTTCATTTTTGCCTTTCATGTTTTTTTAATGAAATTTAATTTGGGCGAAAGTGGTTTATTAGGTTTGCAATATTTAATCCTACTGGCAGGAATTTTTACGGCAGCTTATTTATATAATCGAGAAAATAAATTAGTAATGATAGATTTATTTATGATTGGTATTCGTACCATGAGTAGCGCTATCATAGTTCTTTTAGTGGGTGTAGTTATATTACACTTTGCCAGTAATGGCAACAAACCATTTTCACAAGTACTGATGGAAGTTGTCATTCCTTTTGGTATGTCTGGCGCACTTTCTAGCTTAGTAAGTGCTATTATTGTAAATATATTATTGAAACGAGCTTGAATGTAAGTATTGTCATACCGGCCTATAATGAAGCAGAATCCTTACCAGAATTACTGCAATGGATTGAGCGCGTAATGCTTGAGCATTCATACACTTATGAAGTAATTTTTATTGACGACGGCAGCAAGGATACAACATGGGATGTAATAGAACAATTATCATCTGGCAATACCAATGTACGTGCTATTAAGTTTCAAAGGAACTATGGCAAAAGCCCTGCTTTAAATGAAGGCTTTAAAATTGCACAAGGCGAATATGTAGTAACTATGGACGCTGACTTACAAGACAGCCCTGAAGAAATACCTGAGTTAATAAAAGTACTTAAAGAAGGCAACTATGACCTAGTAAGTGGCTGGAAAAAAGTGCGCCATGATAATAAGTTTACTAAAAACCTTCCTTCTAAATTATACAATTCTGTTACGGGCAAAATGAGCGGAATCAAATTGCATGATATGAATTGTGGCCTTAAAATTTACAAAAACCAAGTTGTAAAAAGCATAGAAGTTTTTGGGGAAATGCACCGTTACATACCAGTGCTAGCCAAAGCAGCAGGCTTTGATCGAATAGGCGAAAAACCCGTTATACACCAAAAGCGTAAATACGGAACGAGTAAGTTTGGAATGGAACGCTTTGTAAATGGATTTTTAGATTTATCAACTATCCTATTTATTACCAAGTATGGCCGTAAACCAATGCACTTATTTGGGCTTTGGGGTAGCATTATCTTCTTTCTTGGTTTTTTAATTACAACTTATTTAATCATATCAAAAATAGCATGGTCAACAGGTATCGTAAATAGGCCAGCATTTTACATTGCGCTTACTACCATGGTTTTAGGTACGCAACTTTTCTTAGCCGGTTTCATAGGCGAATTAATTAATCGCCGCAGCCCAGATAGGAATAATTATTTGGTTGAGAAAACCTTGTAATCTCTTATTTTAACTAGTCATAAAATATCTTCTCGGCACCCTATCCTACCTTTGCGCCCGTATGAAATACAGCCTATCTATTTTATTAATAGTATTGAGTCTTAATGCATGGGCACAGGGTCAATTAACCACCACAATAATTGATGCTAAAACGCAAAAAGCAATTCCATTTGCAAGCTTAAAAATAAAAAACACGCTTACCGAAGAACTACTTGGTAGCAAAGCAGATATAGATGGGAACATCAAACTTAAAAACATCCCTTATGGCGTATACAATGCAACTATTACAAGTGTAGGCTACGATGCTACTACAATCAATAGCATAAGAATATCCCAGTACAATAAAAAACAAAAAATAGCACCCATAAGCTTAAATAAAAAAAGCAAACAGCTTGGCACAGTTGTAATTGAAAACATAAAAAAACAAATTGAAATACGAGGTGACAAGAAAGTATTCAATGTAGAAAAAAATATTAGTGCAGAAGGAGGAACATTAGAAGATGTATTAAGAAATGTACCGAGTGTTACGCTAGGCGCTGATGGTTCAGTTTCACTCAGAGGTAAAAGTAATGTAACCATATTAGTAGATGGAAAGCAAAATCCCCTATTTGCTGATTTAGAAACAGCGCTTCAAAGCATTCCTGCAGAAAGCATTGAAAGCATTGAAGTAATTACTAATCCATCAGCCAAATATGAAGCACAAGGTTTAGGAGGCATTATTAATATTATAATGAAAGAGGGCAAACGAAAAAAGGGCTTAAGTGGCTCAGTAAATTTTGGTGCTAAATATAACTGGAAAGCAAATGCAGGTGCAAATCTTACCTATAGACCAAATGACAAAGTCGCCTTCTTTTTTAATACAAATGGTGGCCTAGGGCAAGTGTGGGAAGAAAATGAATATAAGCGCACGAGTATCAACTCTTTAGAAAGCTACTCGACCGATGCCATTAAAAATCGTAGGCCGCGTAGAAGTTTTGCTAGTTTTGGTATTGAATACAACGTCAATAAACGCAATAAATTAATATGGACCAATAGCGCTTTTAGAGGAAGTTTTGATGGCATCAATGATACTGAAATTTTTGTAAAAGATAGTTTAGGAAGCGATGAACAATATTGGAATAGAAGAAATGATTATAACGCCAAACCATCCAACACAACTACCAACTTAAAATACATTCGCACTTTTAATAATAAAAGACAAAAACTAAGTTCGGAAGCCAACTTTAGCAAGCGAACTTACATAAGACGTAGCGATTATCGCACTGATATTTTTGACGGCCAAAATAACCTTACAAGCAGCTTTGTACAGCGCAACCCTATAGATGGTGGTAATATAAACGGAGCATTTCAAATTGACTATGAGCACCCATTAGGTAAAGAAAGCAAACTTGAAATTGGAGAACGTACTTATTTCATGAACTTTAGTTCAGAAAACTTCCCAACGATCCAATTTGAAAATCAAGCTGAGGAAATAGAAACCTTACTTAAAAATGATTTTGACTTTTTGCAACAAGTGCATGGTGCTTATATAAACTATGTAACAAAGTATAAAGAATATACGTTTCAAGCCGGCTTACGTGGCGAGTATTTTAAATACAAGGGTACAGCAGCACAGCTTGGAAATGAAGAATTTATAACGGACTATACGAGCCTATTCCCTAGTGCATTTATAACTAAGAAAATAAACGAATCTAGCGATGTAAGTTTAAGTTATTCACGCAGAGTAAATCGTCCTAACTTTTTTCAACTCTTACCTTTTATACGTGTAAATAGTCCATTAGATACTAGCATTGGGAACCCTGGCCTGCGCCCTGAGTTTATAAATGCATTTGAATTAGGTTATAGCAAAAATTACGGCAGCAATAGCACCTTCTTTATTAGTGCTTATTATCAATTAACTGATAATATTATTCAACGTTTTAGACGATTTAATCCTGATGGCTCAACCTTTACCCAAACCCAAAACTTGGCCAACGGAAGCACTTTTGGTATTGAAATCACCAATCAATATGTAATAAAAAAAGGTTGGGACATTACTATAAATGCAAATGGTTTTAGAAATATAATTAATGGTAATTCCTCAAACGATGACCAAGACTTTGATGGTTATGGTGGATTTGCCAAAATTGTAAATAGCACCCAAATTGGTAAAACATGGCAGCTTCAAGTATCAGGAAATTACTATGCTCCCAAAGTGATAGTACAGGGAACCAGAAAAGGATATGGCTTTATGGACCTAGCCGTGAAAAAATCATTCCTCAACAAACAATTGAACCTTACGCTCATGGCTAGCGACTTATTTAACTCAAATCAAACCTTGACAGAGTTTAATCTTTCTAATGGCCAACTTCAATCTACCAGACGAAATAAACAAACGCAATTCATCGGATTTAACCTAAGTTACCGCTTCCCTAAAAATGGCGCCAAAGGGGCAGGCTATTCTAAAAAAGACAAACAAACCAAGAAAAGAGATGACAACCTAAAAGACGGCGAAGGCGGTGGTTATTAGTTCATAAATTACATGATGCTGCTTTTAGTAAACAATTGAAAATCACTAACTTTACAATCTCAATTTTTATTTAATGACCATATCTTCTATTGTAGCTTTTTCTGATAATCATGTCATTGGCATTGATAATGACCTACCATGGCATTTGCCAAATGACTTAAAGTTTTTCAAAAGAACAACAAGTGATCATACCATTATCATGGGCCGCAAAACTTATGAATCTATAGGAAGACCATTGCCCAACAGAGAGAATATTGTAATTACCCGCAATGAAGATTATAAAGCGGAAGGTGTTACATGTTTTAACAGTATAGAAGCAGCAATTGAATATTGTACGAAGGAAAAGAAGGATGAAATATTTTTTATAGGCGGCGCTCAAATATATTCTAAATGCATTCATCTATCTAATAAACTATACATTACCAGGGTGCATACCACTATTGAAAATGGTACCGCTTTCTTTCCTGAATTAGATTGGGAAAATTGGGAGCTTACTTCTGCCGAGAAACAAACGAAAGATGAAAAGAACGCTTTTGATCACACATTTGAGACCTATTTAAGAAGTGAGTAAACAACATTTAGCATTTTCGTATGTAAAGTATTTAATCAATGCCAAAGGGCCGCATGGTACGCACTCCCCTTTTGTGTTTTCGTTTATCAATGACGTATTAAAGGATAAAAGAGAATTTTATGCTTTTAAAGAAATTGAAAATCTTAGAGACGAATTACATAACGACCATTCTGAAATTAAAATTACCGATTTTGGTGCGGGCTCACTACACAATAAAAGTAATACACGTAAGATAAGCGAATTGGCAAAAAATGCCGGACGAAGCAAAAAACACGGTGAACTTCTTTTTAGAATTGCAAATTATTTTGAATTAAACAATGTATTAGAACTAGGCACCTCATTGGGATTAGGAACAAGCTACTTAGCCAAAGCTAGAGAAAAAAGTCAAATCATTACAATAGAAGGTTGCCCTGCTATTAATAAACAAGCTAAAATAAATTTTAAAAAAATTGGCTTAACCAATGTCAACTCCTACGTTGGAAATTTTGATTATATTCTAGATGACGTATTAAACACACACCATAAATTTGATTTAATATTTGTAGATGGCAATCATCGTAAAGACCCTACCCTTAACTATTTTCATTTACTCAAAAAGCACATCCACTCTAATTCATTAATAATTTTTGACGATATACATTGGAGCAAAGAAATGACGGAAGCATGGAATGAAATCAAGGCAGATTCAACCGTAAAAGTATCCATGGATTTATTTCAGTTTGGGCTGGTATTTTTTATGAAAGAGGTAAAAGAAAAACAAGAATTTACCTTACGATTCTAAGTATACTACTTAGCACTTTTTATCGTGTCATATACAAAGACGTCTTCATCCTCTTTTTTCATGAAGTAACGCTCACGCGATTGTTTTTCTATTTCTTTAGGATCGGTTTTTAGCACCTCTCGTTGTTTTTCAATACGCACAATTTCTTCTTCAAGAAATGAAATTTTGCTTTCCATATCTTTTAATTCCTGACGCTTACCTAGTATCGTAAACACATCATATTGCGCAAAGAATAACACCCATGACAATAAAATGAGAATTATTATATGAAGTTTATATTTTCTTAGAAAATCCAATCGTTTCTACTTTGTACCAAATGTAAGTTTTTTACCTAAGTAAAGTGCTTGACTCCCTAGCTCCTCTTCTATACGCAATAGTTGATTGTACTTAGCCATACGATCTGAGCGCGATGCAGAACCTGTTTTTATTTGACCACAGTTTAAAGCAACTGCTAAGTCAGCAATCGTTGCATCTTCAGTTTCTCCGCTTCTATGGCTCATTACGGTTGTGTAACCATTATGTTGTGCCAAGCTTACCGCATCAATCGTTTCGCTTAGCGTTCCAATTTGATTTACTTTAACTAGTAGCGAATTGGCAATTTTTTTATCAATTCCTTTTTGAAGGCGTTTTGAGTTTGTAACAAATAAATCATCACCTACTAACTGTACCTTGTCGCCAATTTCTCTTGTAAGATTTTCCCATCCTTTCCAATCATCTTCATCTAAGCCATCTTCTATAGAGGCAATAGGATATTTTTTTGCCCAATCAGCCCAGAATTTTACCATCTGATCACTGCTTAGTTTTTTACCTGAAGATTTATGAAAAACATACTTCTTACTTTTCTTATCATAAATCTCACTATTAGCGGCATCCATTGCCACCACTATCTGACTTTTAGGTTTATAACCCGCTTTGGTAATTGATTCTAATACAGTTTCAATAGCCTCTTCATTGCTTTGAATGTTAGGAGCAAAACCTCCTTCATCACCTACATTGGTAGAGTATCCTTTTTTCTTAAGCACTCCTTTCAATGTATGAAAAATTTCAGTACCCCAACGTAATCCTTCACTAAAACTTTTAGCGCCTACCGGCATAACCATAAACTCCTGAAAATCTATTTTATTATCAGCATGAGACCCTCCGTTTAAGATATTCATCATAGGCACCGGCATGGTTTTGGCATGCACACCGCCTACGTATCGATATAAACCTAACCCACTTTCATCAGCCGCCGCTTTAGCTACAGCCAGGCTTACTGCCAAAATTGAATTTGCACCTAACTTCTTTTTATTAGCCGTGCCGTCCAATTTAATCATTGCGGCATCAATTGCTTGCTGATCACTCACGTCCATACCAATCAAGGCCTTCTCAATCACAGTATTTACGTTTTTAACGGCCTTTTCAACCCCTTTTCCTAGGTACTTTCCTTTTACATTATCACGTAATTCAGATGCTTCATGGATACCCGTACTGGCACCCGAAGGCACAGCAGCTCTACCACGAGCCCCTTCGCTAGTATATACATCTGCTTCTACCGTTGGATTACCACGAGAATCTAAAATTTGTCTTCCTACAATATTGGTTATATAGCCCATTGAATATTATTTGACGCAAATTTAATATTAGAAGATAATGGATAGTTGATAATTGATAATTAGTTAGTCACAATGGGGTGTTGATACTGATTTGAGTCAATTTACTTATTACGAAAGTTCGAATTTGATAAATAGTTATAAATTTGGGTATTCCTATTGCGCTTATACCTTAAATAGCGTTATATGCACAATGGGTTTATACAGATGTTGTAGCTCATTTGAAAAAGAACAATATTGAATCATAGAATAGAAGTACAGATCAATTCAGAACGACCAGACTTTAGATTGTTTTGGATTTTCCTATGGGGTGAAAACCATAATATTGACTCTGACGGAGATAGTTGGAATCCTGCAAGTCGTGAATGGTCAGAACTGTATATGTCGAGTCGAGAAATTGATAATGAAACATTTGACATAGGAAAAATTAATGATGATCCACTCGTTTTCGAAGTCCTCTCGAACAACAGAGACATTCTAAATCGTATAACTTACTTTTTAAAAAGAGAAACAAAGGGAATAACCAAGGATACAGACGAGACTCTAATTCAAAATATGGGAAAAGGCTTTAACTTAGAAGAAGCTCTTGAAAGGGCTGATAAAAGTATTTGGAGAGAGTCTTCTTTAGACAATCCGTATCCAAATAAAAAATAAAAACTAGCTACAACAATATGTAAAATGTATTAAAACGCATTTTACACGAACCGTTGTGCATAATGCGTTACGGTAAATCGTTTTAAATATCAATAAACATTTTTACGAACCCGAAGAATTTTAAATACTAAAAGAAATTTATTTTGGAGTATAATGCACGCCAGCGCCTTTGCCTAATCGAGTAATTAGCTCTTTATCTAGCAATCGGTTTAGTATCCTTTTAAGCGTGGGTTTTGGAATTTGTAATTTCTCAGATATTTCGCCAGATTTGCAAGAGGCATTGGCATTTATGTATTGAAAGACTTCCTTTTCTTTTGCATCTAAACCAGTTCCTGAAACACTTAGTTTCTTTTCCAATTTGCGCATCATATTATGTAATGCACTTATAAAGAAAACAACCCACTCTGTTATTGGTTCATTTGGTCTTTGTACTTGACAATTTCGCAGGGCTTGATAGTATTCTTTTTTACGATGCTCTATTTCGTGTTCAAAACTGATAAATTGTATCCAATCAATTCCTTTTTGTAAAAGGAGCAGGCTGGTAAGTAATCTACTAAGTCGTCCGTTGCCGTCTTGAAAAGGATGAATACTTAAAAATTCATATACAAAGGCTGATACGACCACCAAAGGGTGCACATCCTGCACTCTTTGGTGCCAGTCTATCAATGCGCGCATAGCTTCTTCGGTAGCAACTCCCGGTGATGTTGTCTTAAAAATAATTTGAGTAGAACCATCTGGGTAAGTGGCTTGCACAGCATTGGAGTGTTGTTTGTATTGCCCTTTGTGCCAATGGTCTTTCTCACTAAATTTGAGCAAGATATTATGCAAGTTTTTGATGTTAGCTTCTGAAGCCTCAATGGTTTGAAAGGAATCGATAATTACATCAAGTACATTGTAATATCCTACGACTTCTTGCGAATCTCTATCTTCAAGCTCGGTTATATCTAAATTGTCCAATAAAGTTTTCACTTTTTTATCGCTCAGTGTAGCACCTTCAATTCTTGTAGAGGACCCTATACTTTGGATTGTAGCCAACGATTTCAACTGTTGCAGACTACTCCCTTCAATTTTGCTAATTCTTCCCCATTGGCTATCAAATTTATCTAGCTCACGTAATAGCCGAAGCGTATTCCAGTCTAACTCTATTTTAAAGTTGAATAATTTCATATTGGCTCAACAAAGGTATAAAAAATGAGCCAATATGAGCCAATCATTGTGTTTTTTGAGCCAATAACTTTTTAAATATTATTCTAATTCATTACCCTCTTTTCGCCCTCATTCCCCAATATTCGACTTCACTAACAAACTTTTAAAAAGAGACAAGTAGCCATCTATCATTGTATTGAATTGTCAAAAACGAGAACAATGAAAATTTTAAAACGAATATTTTTACTAATGGCCATTTTAAAAAAATCTTCTTACTAATGACTATCAGTCTATTTAGCTTGAGCAGTTTTGCTCAGTCAGAGGTAGCCGGTAAATGGTCCCCGTCTGAGTGTAGATTGTATCTACACTCAAATATCATTTAGCTTTTATAAAAAATATAAAGTCGCAGATGCAATCTACGACCAGAAGAGTCGATTTACATCAATTCGAAAGTTCGAATTTGATAAATAGTCATAAATTTGGGTATTCCTATTGTGCATATCTTAAATAGCGTTATATGCACAATGGGTTTATACAGATGTTAGCATTCATTAAAATTAAAAAAGACAAATGGCACTATATAAAGTGGGAAAGCAATTAGAGTATATAAAGGAAAAGCCATTTAAGCTTGAAAAAGAAATACAAGACTTAACAGAGAAAAATTTAGAATCTATTTTCGGGTTAAAATTGGTCAAATCTGAATTTGCTCTAAACAACTTTAGAATTGATACTCTTGCTTTTGATAATGAAGCAAATGCTTTTGTGATTATTGAATATAAAAGAGACAAGAACTTCAGTGTAATTGATCAAGGATACGCTTACTTATCATTAATGCTAAATAACAAAGCAGATTTTATTTTGGAATTCAACGAGAATCTTGATAAAACCTTAAAGAGAACTGATGTTGATTGGTCTCAATCAAGAGTATTGTTTGTTTCACCTGCATTTACAACTTATCAAAGAGAAGCTATAAACTTCAAAGATTTGCCAATTGAATTATGGGAAGTTAAGCGATTCGCTAACACTACAGTTTCATATGAACAAATTCAAAAAGCCGGGGCACAAGAAAGTATTAAAACAATATCTAAGGCTGACAAAACAATCGACAATGTAGCCAGGGAGATTAAAGTATATTCAGAAGAAGAACATTTAGAGAGAGCAAACGAAGAAATAAAAGAATTATATGAGAAACTAAAGAACTCAATTCTTAATTTAGATAATGTAGAAATTAAGCCAAAGAAGAAATATATAGCTTTTGTTTCTGGAAGAAATGTCATTGATGTTCACCCTCAAAAGAAAGCTCTTAAACTGTGGATTAACTTAAATAAAGGCGAATTAGATGACCCAAAAGGAATTACAAGAGATGTCTCAACAACTGGACATTGGGGAAACGGGGACTATGAATTGCAAATTCATTCAGATGAATATTTGGAATATATTCTAAGCTTAATAAAGCAATCAATAAATAAAAATAAAAAGTAATGAGTAAAAAAGTAAGTCCAAAGGATAATCAGTCAAATCAAAAGAATGCAAATAAGGGAACTTCAGGCACCAACAAACAATATGATAAATCTCAAGGAAATAAAGGAAAGCAGTTAAATCCCAACAAGAAAAAGTAACGAAATGCTAACACTATATATGATCTCATATCTGCTTCCTTCGTCGCAGAGACGAGACATATAATTATACGTTAAACCTTACCCCCAACGATCTAAAAACTTCTTTCCACGATTTTTTAATCCACTACTCCAAAGTGTCTTATTCCTTTTAATTAAAGCTATCATCTCTCCTGCCATTTCGGGGTATTTTTCAATTACACGTTCACATACTCTAAGGCTAAATGCTTTAACAGCCGTTTGCTCATCATGATCGGCAATGAAGTTGAAACAGATATCATATAGCTCCCCTTCATATTCTTCGGGGATTTCAGCAAATTGGTAGGTACGTACAACGTTTCGCCTTATGGCATTATGGTTTTGCTTTACTTTTAATGCATCTATCAATGCTCTATGGTGCTTATCAAAAAGCTGCGGATACTTTAAAGACACATCGCCCAGTGCCCAGCTTGATCTATGAGAAATACGCATTTCTTCACTAAAAAAGCATTCTAGTAATTTTTCAAAGCGCGCTTCACTATTGCCTATGTAAGCAACAATTTCATTATTAATGGTTTTGTTATGACCGCTTTCTAATTTTTTTTTAAAGTCCATTCCAATTGCAATATAAATAAAAAAAAGGCTGTCTTTACAGACAGCCTTTCATTTTATACTATAAATAGTTTAACCTAAGTAAGCCTGTAAAGACTTAGAGTATCTTCCTTTTTGTAAGCGCTTAATTGCACGCTCTTTAATTTGACGTATACGCTCTTTAGTTAAATCATACTTCTGACCTATTTGCTCAATCGTAGGACCTTCATTTCCACCTAAGCCAAAGTAAGCCATTACGATTTCACTCTCACGAGGGCTTAATGATTTAAGGATTCTAAAAATTTCGTTACGCAAGCTATCCTGCATTACTTCATTATCAGTATCATTACTTCCTTCAAGTAATTCTCCCATGCTTACATCCTCACTATCGGTAACCGGCGCATCTAGCGAAGCATGACGTGTATTACTTGTAAAAATGTTAGATAATTCAGTTTCAGACATTTCCAAAATCTTAGAAAGCTCTTCTACTGAAGGTTGTCTTTCATGCTCCTGCTCAAAAGCAATAATTGCTTTGTTTGCACGATTATAAGCACCAATTTTATTTTGAGGCAAACGTACTAAACGTCCTTGCTCAGCAAGAGCCTGTAAAATTGATTGACGAATCCACCATACGGCGTATGAAATAAATTTAAATCCTTTTGTTTCATCAAAACGGCCTGCCGCTTTAATTAAACCAAGGTTTCCTTCATTGATTAAATCACTCAAGGTTAATCCTTGGTGTTGATATTGTTTTGCAACCGATACTACGAATCTTAAATTGGCCATAACCAATTTTTCCAAAGCGGCATCGCTACCTGTACGTATTTCACGTGCAAGACTCGCCTCTTCCTCTGGTGTAACCATAGGTAGTTTGCTTATATCCTGGAGGTATTTTTCTACTGACTGACTATCCCTATTGGTAATCTGAGTAGCTATTTTGAGTTGTCTCATATATTTAAATTGACGTTTACTTAATGATTAATTTACGCAACGCGAGCGCAAATGTAATCCTATAGACGTTGGTATGCAACGAATTCGTTGATAAGCTATGAAAATTTTCTGTTAATTTGCTAACATTAAGATTTCATTTGGATTTCAAACTGTATACATCAACAATGATACCAAAAGTGGAAATCTATTTCTGAATAACAACTTTCTTAACAAGTTGTAAGCCATTATCCATTGATATTTTAAGTACATACATACCATTAGCTACTGATTGTACATCCATTGAACTTGCCGCTTTTTGTCTTTGAATCGTTTTTCCATTCAACGAAACAAGTTCCATAGTGCTAGCTTCATTGGGTAACTCATTGATATAAATAAATTGACTCGCTGGATTTGGATGCACACTAATTTTATTTAAATCATTAGTAGTCAAGCCTGTAGGATAGTTTTGAGGCTGCACGGTTATATACCCTGTATTAATATCAAAAAATATGTTGTTATGGCCTTTTACTTTTACTAAACCATAGCTAGTAGCTACATTAGGTATCAGCACCTCCTCACTTCCATCATTGGGTACATTGGTAGCCACTTTATAAGGCCAGGTACGTCCGGTATCAATTGAGAAATAAATATCTACCGTAGCCGCATTAATTCCGTTACCTGTAGTTCCACCTACTTCCCACGTTACAAATTGCTTAGTATCTCCTGTCCATATTTGCCCTGTTGTAGCATGGCTTGTTACTCTAAATAAAGGACTACCTGTATTTACAGCTTTGATTAATAACTCATCATCAGAATAATTAAAGGTTCCGTAACCATTACTAATATCTCTTACGGTTAGTTTAAAATTCACATCGCGGTCTACTTCAGGTAAAACCTCACCTCTTGTTTTTATAAGCTCAGGCCGTACCTTAAGCAATTCAGGAAATACTCGAATACCCGTCTCGGTAGGATAAAATGACCTGAATAAAGGATTACCCGCCGATACTGTTCCCCATGGTGCATAAGCGCCAAGGTCCCATTGCTCCCAGCAATAAGTTATAGGATTATTATCTACATCACTTCCCTGTCCTTCTAACTCAAAAAATGTTTTATAAGGAATGGTATATGTTTTATTTATTGATGTCATACTTGGCGGACTATTATTTGAGCTTACTTTAGCTGCGCAATTTCCGTTACCATCCATATGATTACTCATTTGCATTAATGAGCGGATGTGATAATAATCATCACTATTGTTTTGTATATTATCACTGCTACAAATACCCGCATACCCCATTATAGTGGTAGCGCTTCCTGGCTCATAAGAACTTGAGCTTGAACCATTACCACCACAAGAACCTAATGTAGAATTAAACGTATGACTACCACCAAACTGATGCCCCATTTCATGCGCTACATAATCAATATCAAAAGGATCACCTACTGGATTTGATGAACCTGTAACGCCTCTTGCTTTTGAATTACGACACACACTAGCAAAACCTGCAATACCGCCGCCGCCGGTGCTAAATACATGCCCAAAATCATAATTAGAAGCTCCAATTACACTTTGCAGAGTTGTATGATTTTGACCTAACATTTGAGAACCACTATTATTTGAATAAGGGTCCGTTCCTGCTGATGGCAAATAAATTACATCATCCGTGTTATTTATTAATTGTGTAGTCATAGAAAGTTCCCTTTCAAAAACGCCATTTACACGATTCATAGTAGTAACCATAGCCGAAAGCACCATGGGCTTAGTAGCGGCTACTCCAGCCACTGCAGCCGAATACTCAATGGTACAAGCTAAAGCCAAACGATAGGTTCTTTTATCTGTACCAAATGTTTTCTTTAATCCTTTATTTTGAGGTAGGTCTGTATTTAACTTAATACCACCTGAATGTAATTCGTGCTCATCATCTTCATCTACAAGGCATTGCATTCTTTCATTTAATGGTTTGGAATAATCTTTTTTATAATAAACGGTATACCAATCTGTATTTCCATGCTTATAAGGATCAATAAAGTAAGTTTCTTTGCCTGAGAATATTTTGGCATGAAAACCCCAGTAGGTAAAATCTGCCTTACCCGTTATTCTAGGATTTTTAGTATGCACCAGCGTATACGTATTAATCATAGGATAACGCGCTGCCAAACCACTAGACATAACAGGAGCATCAAAAATAAAATATGATACCATTTCACCGCTAGGCGTAGGTAATTCGATTATTGGAAAATCTCCTTGTGCCTCATTGGGTATTAAAGATTGAAAAAGTAAAAACTCATCAACATTCAATTTAGCTAGCTGGTATTTTGTAGGAGTTAATTTTTGTTCACCATTGGTAGCAATTTCCTTTTCAGGACTCAAATGCCACATATTTTTTGCTTGCACAGTAAAGGCTATAAAACTAACTGCAAATAGTACTATTATTTTTTTCATCATTCTTGTTATTTTTTAGACGTTGTAAAGAAGTAAAACCTTCAGTAAAAGCGGATTAATTTCTATTGTCTTCAAAATCTTCTTTTGCGCGCGTTGCATCATTTTTATTATACGAAACATAATATTTTTCAGTTCCGCGCCCCATGGGCTCAAAAAGATATGTTTCACTTCCCAATTTTATATATCCTCTCAACCCTCTTTCAGGAAGAAAATCAAATCGTGCGGTATTTAATTCATTTTCCAACTCAAATGCTCTGAATGTAAAATGAGATAAACCCATTTGTTTTTCTCGCGATATGGTTTCGGAATTAGTTAATTGAAAAGTATGGCAAACAACCTTTCCACCTTCGTAAACAGGAACTATTAAATTAAAAGCATTTTGACGCTTAAAATTAATTTCAATGTAGTGTTGCAACTGAGCATCGGTTACCGAAAACACTTTGCTTTTCTTTGCAAAACTTTGACCTTGCTCAACCATTCCACCACCACTTAATTCGTACCAGATAACATCGTTTTCATAATCTCCACAACGCTCTATTTTTTGAACCTCCTTATTCACAACCCCATCTGTAGGTATTGAATTCTTACTCACAACTTCCTTTTTCGTTTTACAACCCAAACTACATACTGCAAACAAAAGAAGTATTATTCCTAAATTTTTCATCAGCCCTAAAAATAAGGAGTTTAATGTAAATAAAATCTTATCACTCAAAAAGCTTATCAACTATTTAAAGTCTGTAATAATCGTGGTGAACTCAGCTTTTTCTCTTTTTTTTCCTAAAAAATGCCAATTACCCTTATAGTAAACCTCGTATGGAAATAGCTTGTTTTTAAATGTTTTGAGTTTTACATCCATGGCTACATCAAAATCATACATCAGCGTTTTATAACTCAAGGAATATTTTCGTTGCACAATGGCATAATCTTTAATTCTAAACCAAGTACGCAAGTAATTTATAACATTGGAATTTTGATACTCCTTTTTAGGCTTGGCATTAAAAACATAACACCAGTCACCATTATAAAGCACTTTTTCAATAGTAAAGTTATATTGCTCCTTACGCCCTTGTTCAAAAATACCCACTTTGCCTCCTACCCCCGGCACACCGTTTATGCTTTCACCTGGTTTAAAAATTAGTTTTTTTAATTGATCAATTCTATTGTTATTAGATGAAGAAATTTCACCTGCTACAATATCATCTTCATTACATCGTTTTTTATCAATCATAAATAACTTATGATAAAACTGCGCTGTAATAAATTTAGGATCTTGCTTTTTTTTCTTAAAATAGTTTTTAGAAAAACGTTCGTTTGAGTTTGACATAGTTCGGCAGTTGCCATCATATTGCTGCTTACTTATTCCTTCGTAAAAAGCGGCTTTATCACCTGCTTTGTCCAAAAAACGAATATCATTGTACTGCGTACAACTTACAAGACTCAAACTTTTAAATGCCTTATAAAAAGTAGAATCATTTTGAACCCGTTGAATAAACTTATCCATGTCTACCCCTTTATTCAAATCAGCAATTACCACAGAGCTTAAAACGTACCCTTTGTATTTTTTAATTGTATCCTGCGCAGCAAGATGCAATGAACAAAACATAAGCACCAAAGCCATCGAAAGAAAATTTCGTAGCTTTATGCAAAATTTATATTTTAATGAAACGTTCATTACTTTTTATTACAGTCCTTTTTATTAGTTACTCATCACAAGCGGCAAGTATCCTTCGCTCAGATAGTATTGATATTAAACGCACTGTTATATACTGCGATATTACAGATTTTGTAACAAAGCAAATCACAGCACATGCTAACATTTTGGTAGAGTCTAAAATCAATGGGCAATCAAAAGTTGTTTTTGACCTGGAAGGGCTGACTGTTGATAGCGTACTTTGGAATGGAAATAATACAAGCTTTAATCAATCCGGCGCTTTTTTAGACGTTAATAGTCCTGCCATTTTTAACCAAGGCGACACCGCTATTATAGATATATACTATCAAGGTGTTCCGCTGCAAGATGCAAATTGGGGCGGCTATTACTTCTCAGGAAACTATAGTTTTCAAATGGGTGTGGGTTTCAATGCCCAACCTCACTCTATTGGCAGATATTGGCATCCTTGTTTTGACAATATGGTAGAGCGTAGCCCTTATGAATTTTTTATTACTTCGGAGCCAAATAAAATGGCGGTTACGAATGGTATTTTTCTTGACTCTACCATAGTAAACAATGGAAATATTCAGTGGCACTATAAGTTAGATGAAGAAATTCCAAGTTATTTGGCAGCAGTAGCTGTAAGCAATTATGTTTGGGTAAAGAAAAGTTTAACTGGCAATGCGGGCATCACACCTGCATGGATTGCTGCTCCTGCGGTAGATACCAATAAAGTAAATGGCTCTTTTTCTAATTTGCAATCCTCCTTTTCAATGTTAGAGAAAAATTTTGGTACGCACTCGTTTCCCAAAGTTGGTTATACGCTTGTACCATTTTCAGCAGGCGCTATGGAGCATGCTACTAATATCCATATTGGTACTGCATTTATAAATGGCTCACTTACCTACGAAACATTAATTGCGCATGAGTTAGCGCATCACTGGTGGGGCGATTTAGTTACGTGTCGCACCGTACAAGACATGTGGCTCAATGAAGGTTGGGCTAGCTATGCCGAGAATTTGCATCAGGAATTTACCTATGGTAAAAAATCATATCAAGATGCGGTAAGAACAAATCACTACTCCGTATTGCGTCAAGCGCACATTTCTGATGAAGGATATAAAGCAATTTCCCCTATGGATAGCTTGCACACCTATGGACCAACCGTATATAACAAAGGAGCTGATGTAATTCATACTTTACGTACCTACCTTGGAGATAGTATGTTTTTTGATGGCACCACTGCTTTTTTAAACGCCAATAAATTTAAAGATATAAGTAGCGAAGATTTAAGAGACTTTTTAAGCACCTACTCTGGCATCAATATGAATGATTATTTTAAAGATTGGATTTTTCAATCCGGATTTCCGCACTACTCAATTGATTCATCTGAGGTTGTAAATAATAATGGCACCTATGAAACAGATGTATATATAAGACACCGCAAACATGAAGCACCTAACTATTACAATAATGTACCAGTAAGCGTTGGTTTTTATGATGCACAATTTAATAGGCAAGTATATACTGTAAATTTTACAGGACGATGCGTTCACTTAAAAGTAAATCTTGGCTTTGAGCCAAAAATGATTGTAATAGACCCTGAAGAAAAAATATCCGATGCAATTACTAATAATGAGGTGATAATAAAAGCTCCCCAATTTATTGGCCTTACAGAAAGTAAACTAAGAGTATGGGTAAAAAGTTATACGGCTACTAATGACTCCAGCCTTATGCATGTTGAGCATAATTGGATAGCTCCTGACCGTGAAATTGACCCAAGCATTCAGGGTTATGTTTTAAATGATTCCCGATACTGGAAAATTAGCGGAATTAATATAAACAACTGCAAAGGCAACTTTCAATTTATGTACGATGGGTCAGCTGTTGATAATTATATTGATAGCACTTGGATTCAAAATGCCGAGGATAGCATTCGTTTGTTTTACAGACAAGACCCTTCTCAAACTTGGACTTTTGCCAATGACAGTTTACGAGCACAATCTCCTACTGATAAAAGAGGCAGTGTGTACACAAAAGAGATTAAGACGGGAGAATATTGTTTTGGAATTAAAAGAAGCAACTACACTGATCCACTTTCAAGCGATATAGCTACAGGAAATTGCAAACTGGTTACCAACACAAAAAACATTGAATCAAACAATCAAAACAAATTTGAAATCTACCCAAATCCTTCGCAAGGATATATCATCATTTCTGCTAAAAATGCTTTTAACGGAAATATGATCATAACTACTTTAAACGGTAAAACAGTTCATAAACAAGCCCTGCAGCTTCAAAATCATCTGCAACGCATTAGTTTGCCTCATTTAGCCAAAGGCATGTATTTACTACAGCTAACCAATGATAAAATCATATTTAGTAAAAAAATAGTTATTAAATAGATACTACAATCTTGTTAAACGTTGATAAGCTGTTTAGTTAGTCAGCTAATATTAAACTAACTTTAAGCTAAAGAGTCAGAGATTTAAACAACCAAATTATGAAACGATTAGTAGTCTTATTGGTATTAGCGAGTTTTATGCTAAATGCAAACGCGCAGCGTCTTTTTTCTGAAGGGGTTATATCTTATCAGGTATACGCAGATGGCAGCGACAAAGCTATTGGAAAGTATATAGTGTATGTAAAAGGCAGTTATATAAAGCGTCTATTGAACCTTGACAATGGTTACTCCAACAATACAATTTATAATGGCAAAGAAGGTACCTCTGCAACGCTTAAAGTTATACAAGGAACTCCTTATGCTCTTATGCTTAGCAAGCAAGAAGTAAAAGAGGCAAGCAAAAAGTTTGCAGGTGCTGAATATAATTTTGAAAAAAACAAAGTGAGCATTGCCGGTTACAATGCGGTACGTGGATTTGTAAAATACCCGAACGGCAAAAAAGCTAAAATTTCAATTACTCATGACCTCCGTTCAGAGGATTATCATTTATTGACCATGTTTCCTAATTTAAATGGAATACCCTTGGAGTATGAAATGGATAGTGGAACATCCAGTATGAAATTTAAAGCAATCAAGGTAGATATACGAAATGTAGGATCTGAAGAATTTATAATTCCTAAGAATTATAAAATAGTTACCAAAAAAGAATTGGAAGGCAAATAATGTATTCCTTACTTTCGTAGCGTGAAATTTCTTATTGTAGGCTTAGGTAATATTGGTGG
>CALJNC010000004.1 GCA_937981995.1 uncultured Chitinophagaceae bacterium | reverse complement strand
AAAAAATATTTACTACGAGGATTTAGTAGGCGGTGGCATATTAAAATCATTAGTAATTACTCCTATGAAAAAAAATGCCTTCCAAGAATATATGAAAAGCATAGGCAAACTAGGAGGACAAAATAAAGTACCACGCCTAAGTAATGATCGTAATATTGCCGAGGCATTAAAACCCTATGTATGGCAAAGCTAAAACTAGACCTACACCCAATTTATAATAAAGGCAAATCCATAGATGAAGCCTTGAATAATATTATTGACGAAGCCGTAGAAAAGAAAATTAAACTAGTAGAAATTATACCAGGAAAGGGGAGTGGCCAATTAAAGAAAAAAGTAATTCGCTTTTTACAACAAAAGCATATCAAAAATAAATACCACAGAATTGATAAGGATAGTAAAAATTTTGGTCGCTTGTTTGTGCATTTTAGGTTTTAGAAAATTCATTATCTTTAAGACGAATGCGAACTCTTCTTTTCATTTTTTGCTACTTCAACACAATTTGTCTTTGCAATGGACAAAAGAAATTTCCATATGTAGATTCTTTTGCGACTATTCCCCCAAATGTGAAAAATGAAATCGTGAAGAAAAAGGTTGCGAAAGTACTTTATATTGATTCAAGTATTGTTTCTATTCAGCGCTTTAAGGGCAGTATACGTGCAACTTGCTTTTTTGAAAGAAGTAATTCCAATTTGGAAATTATTTTTTATATAAAAAGAAAAGATGTTGAAATTCTTACAATCAAAGAAGTTTGTAGTGTTGATAGTGGGCATACTTATAATCGGTGGTTTGAATTTAAGAATCATAAGTTAATAGACATTGATTTAATGTACTTAAGCCCAGGATGTGGGGGCATAAGTCTAGGTGAGGAGCGAGAGAGATTTCTAAGAGAATGCTACAATGAGAAATTTAAACTCCCGTTTTTGAAAGACTATTGTAATAAAATTTTACAGAAATTTAGAAAAAATAAAATCCCCCGTATTGATTATTTTAATGGAAAGCATTATGATTTTTGAACAACCCTCAACTTCCAAGTACTCAATCCGATCTCAAAAGATGTACTCTCTATCAATTCACCATCTAGCTGAGCTTTAATTTTTGTGTCACTTTTAATTTTTACTTTCTTGATAATGAACAGCCTTGCTGTTAATGTGTTTGCCACTTCCTACTTTTAAGAACAGTGATAATCGTTTTAGTATAGAAGGCACAGTGCAATACAATAAATTCAACTTACCATCGTCAATTTTAGCATGAGGCGAAATCATAAAACCACCACCGGTTCTAGATGAGTTAGCAATGTTTACAATGGTTAATGCTTCATTCTTACTTTCTTTTTGCCCATCTATTTTTAAGGAATAAATTGGTTCTTTAAACTTAAAAATATTTTTAAGTACAACTAAATAATAGCCCAAAAAACCACCCAAAAATCGAATAGTATTCATGCTTTGTAATACTTCGCCATCAAATCCTAAGCCTACACCATTTACATAGTATTTGGTTTCATTATTGTCTAATACGCATTCAGCAACGTCTATTTCTTTACTATTTGCTTTGTGGTTTATAGATGCAGCAAGTAATTCTAATTGCTGCTCAATGCTATTCTTACTATATAATTTCCAAAAAAAATCGTTGCCCGTGCCGCCGGGGAATAAAATAACTGGGGTCTTAATCTTAGGGAACTTGTTTAGGAAATAGTTCATGGTGCCATCGCCACCCACTAAGGCTATGCAATTACTCTCAAGTATATGCTCAGGCCAATCGTTTTCATAGCTGGTAAAAGAGATATTCCTTTCGTTACAATAAGCAGTAATCTGTTGAGCTATTTTATTTCCTTTGCCTTTAGCTGAAAATGAATTGTATAAAATAGCAAGCTGCACAAAGCAATATTACTGAAAAATAATTTTCTTGCTTATAGAAGAGTTTCCTGTTCTTAAACGAAGTAAGTAATTGCCCGCAGCCAAATTTGGTAAAGAAATATGTTTTTTATTAGGACCAATTTTACTTTGGCTAATTGATTGATAAAGAAGTCTTCCTTGCCAATCATAGATTGCCATGGTAACATTCTCGTTTTTCGTAGCTCCAAACTGAATGTTTATGTTTCTATCTAAGGTAGGATTAGGATAAACCTTTACATCAATTTCTTTTCTCTTACTTGCTGAAACTGTAGTAGGCCACGTATGAATTACGCCCACAGCATCTAAATCAAACCCTCCCGTAATAAAATCTGTACGCCACGGGTCATTAATAATATGATTGTTTTTATCATAACGTGCAAGGGTGTCTTGAATGCAACCCACTACGTCAATTATTTTAACGTGCGTAATATTATTAATATCTAAGCCAGTGGTATTAGCTAATTCTTCAAGGTCAAATGGTGTACCATAGTTTACTATATATTTACCCGCAAGGTTATTTATTTTAGTAGCGTCTAAACCGCCAAAACTTCCTACTTGTATTGTATCCTGCGTATTAGAAGTTGCTGGGAAGCGGTGAAAGTTTACACCATCT
>CALJNC010000003.1 GCA_937981995.1 uncultured Chitinophagaceae bacterium | reverse complement strand
AGGATGGCGTTTTTTCATTATGAAATGGACAAAGACCTAATAGATTGGCGCCACGTTTTTTTAAGGTCACAAAGCTCCCTACTACGTCAACCACATCGGCAGCGTCTATTACTTGTTGTACTGTGGAGCGAGCTATCATTTGAGCTGTAAATATAAAACGATTAAAAACGAATTATACTAATTAGTAGCGTGTAGATATTGCCATGTAGCGAGGTAAACAAGCGGGTCAAAGGATTGAAATGGGAGCTATTGGTATCATAAACAAGATGCCCTCTAAATAATAGAGGGCATCTTGAGTGGAGGACTAATAGGGGTTTGTTTTTACTCTATTATCGTAAGTTCCACGGTAGCGTCTGTGCCGCCAGGATTATTAATGATCAAAAGGTTTCTAGCCCATGGACCTCCATATAGTTTAAAATTTGCTGTTCGGAGGGCAGTGCTTCCGTAGGACTGTAGTCGAAACTAAGGGTTGCGAACGCACCCAAAAGGATGCTCATTGCGATGATGGTTTTTCTCATGTTTTTCATAATTTTTGTTTTAAGGCAACTGAAATTAGAAACATGATTTGGGCGAGAAAGGGAGCAATAACCTAGGTCATAAAAGCTTAATCCTTAGTGATTTAATAGTCAATTATTTAGGAAAATTCATATAGGAAAAGTCTAAAAAAATTCAGGGATAACCCTTTTTCATTAACAGTGATTTTCTATCAAAAATTCAGGAATAGTCTATTGTCACATTTTGGGATTTTAACATTTGCTTAATGACCTTAGTATTTCACAAAAACAATTAAAATATGAAAAGTAAAAATTTCGGGTTTATGAGACCCGCCCCATGTAAAACGGTGATAAAAAGCCTAGCAGCACTGCTAATAGTGTGCTGTCTGACAATAGGCGCACAAGCCCAGGATTGGGCTCAGGAGTTTATGAATGTACCCTCGGCACCAAATCCACCAGTTGCAGGTACAAATTATAATCAAACCCATGAGAACGAAACAATATTGCTTAAGTTTGATGGAGCTAGTTCCGGTACTTATCCAACTGGTGCTACCATTATGTTTAGAGCTGTAGAAGATCATGGGCTTGCACCTGATATAACAATAATGGTTACCTTATTAGATATCAATGGTAATCAATTAGTAAGCGATATTTATGAATCTTCTTTTGGTATAGATTTTATACCCGTTACGGCAGCGCACAATCCTGCTAGTCCTACGAACAATCCTTATATCGTATGTTCCAATTCTCCCGGTAATGGTGCACCTATGTATATGACCTTTGATAGTGACTTAAACTTAAGCCAATCTGGTCAGTTATCAAATGGTTTTGGCCTTACGGTTACAGATATTTGCCCTGTAACGAACAATGCTCCATTTGAGTATGCCATTACTGGGCAGGGTATTAATACCTTATTTCAGAATCACTTATTTATCATGGAGTTTGACCCAGCAGGCCCTTGCAATTATATGGAAACGGCTCTTACTTCTCTTAATACTCCTTTAATTAACGATATTATTTTTCCAGCTTGTATTACCGAAATTGATGCGCCTGCAAATGGTGGATATTTTGTAGGTGGAACCGTGGGTAGTGAAGAGCTGTTTTACCTTAGAGCTGGCTACAATTTAGCAGCTAATGACTTATCCCTCTATAGTATTGGTAATTCGAACTTGGATTTACACAATGCCCAATCAGCCATTTATGATCAGGGCCAAGATGTAATTCTTATCGCCGGTATTGCCAATTTGCCCGAAGCTAATATGACCTTCTTTTATGACAAAATATCCAATGTATCTAGTTTTGCCAGTAATAATTCTGCCGCCTTGCGGAATAATACCTCCTCGTATAGCTGGCTAGGTGGGCCAGGTGCTTATGGCTTGCCTTATCATAATATGAACCCCACCTGGGATCCTAATTTCCAAACGACTTTTGGCTGGGCCTATACTGAAGGAATTTTTCAAGAAGATTGGAACCCAAATCCGCTCACGCGAATGATAGGAGTCCGTTTAATGGAGTGTAATTATATCAGCCCAGTACATGGGTCTAATACAAATAATCTACCCGCTTTATTAGAGGTTGATTATAATGATGCCACTACCTTTAATGCAGGCAGTTGGCCAGGGACCCCCGGTATGTTTCAACATAGTGCCTTTCCTCGTCAAATAAGTACTGGTTTCTATTATGATGCTTATGATGCCACTAAGCAATACCCAAGCCAACTATATGCCTACCAGCAGTTTGTAAAGCATGATTTTAATACACCCGGTGCAGGAGCTATGCATATAGGAACCACGGGGATGTCTACGGGTATCAGAGAGCAAACCGCAATATTATCTAATGGGTCTACTATGTGGAACAATTGTTATACTGAAACCTTAAACCCAGAGCCTACGAATCCGGTTAATATTGTAGATGTGTCAGGTGTTAATACTCAAAACTCTAGCCTAAACACGGTAAATCTTATTAATATGCCCATGAATTTGACCAATATTGCCGTTCCAATAGCTTCTAATTGGTGCAATAGTACACCTTTTAAACCGGGCAAAGGTGGTATTGAAGAACAGCTTATCAGTAAAGATCTATGGAGCAGTAATGGGATGATTTATTGGAATGTAACCGATGAAATAAAAACCATTAATATTTACGATATGAGTGGTAAAGTAGTGCTTAGCTTAGGTGGCGAAGACCTAAAGCTTGTGCAGTACAATCTAGCTGATTTGCCTGCAGCTCTATATCTTGTAGAGCTACAGAAAATAAATCATCAAAAAGAAGTAATTAAAGTATTACCTTAATTAAATATTTAAGTAATTTTATATTAATGCGTCAAGCCCTATTATTATTAAGTATTTTATTATCTATTAGCGGCAAGCTTTGCGGCCAAATATGCTCCAATCAGCTGCTCAGACCTACAATACATACTCAGTTTACAGGCGGTGGCGAAACCATGCTAATTCATAGGCCCGATATTGCAGATTCGGCCTATGAGTTCTTTTTGCGCATAAATGATGCCAATTTTGGTATGCAGAAGGAACAGCAAGGGGCTCCACAGACCTCTGGGAATCAGGGGTATTTGGGGTATTATGCGCTGACCGATACTTGTAGCGGTAAGTTTAGTGTTGTTGATACTTTTTCATTTGGTGATTATGCTTTTGGGATTCCTTTGGTGGACACATTAAGCGCTAATCCCTTCACCGGTTTTCCTAATAATGTAGCCATTCATAAAAATTGCTCAGGTCTACCCCCCGATACCTTAGTAAGATTGTCTTTTCCAGGCGTTTTTGTAGCCATTTTTCCTTATGATACGGTAAGCTATATGCGAGAGTATTGGTATCATAAGATAGTGTATCTACCATATACTTGTGGCAAATGGCAAATAAGTCGAATAAGGTCGAGTTACATAGGAAATGGAAGAGAAAGTTCTTTTCTGGATTTATCAACCAATTTACGGAATTTATGCGGTAATTGGAATTCAATCAATCCTTATATTTTTGCGGAAAAAGATTCCGCTCAGCTACAGGGGCATTTCCCGCTTATCCAGTTTAGTAATGCGCAGAGCAATCAAATGCCGCACTACCTCAGCCAAATGGACTTTAGGTGTCCTATTAATACCTGGAACTCCATACCGCTTAATGCGGTAGATCCAGATGGGGATAGCCTGTCTTTTAGTGCTTCCCAGGGTGCCACAGTTGGTAATGGCGTCCCTTGGCGTGGTCAAGATTTAAGTCTCTATGGTGATTTATTGCCCCATCATTTGTACTTACAATGGAACCCTGTTATAAATTGGTTCGATACGCTTGCAGTAAGTGTAGATACGCTGTGGGAGGGTTATAAATGCTTACCGGGTCAGGGCCCATTTCCTAATTGTGCTACTTATGATTACTTGCATAATCCTTTTGATTGTGATAGTACCTATAGTGTAGACCCTCAAACGGGTGAAATTCGTTTTTATACAAAATCAGTCAATCAGCATGTATATGTTACTGTAAAGTGTGATGAGTATAGGCAAGGTGCTTGGCTTAGTTCTAGTTATCGGGTCATTAGACTACATACAGTTGATAGCGCTTATTTTAGCAATCCACAATTTCTGGTTGATACACCCAATGTGCAGCAAGCGGCCATGGGCCCTAACAATGAGTTTTATGCTTGTGCGGGTGCTAATATCCAAATCCCTTTTGATATCATAGAGCCTCAAGGTGTGGGCTATCTTACAGTAACTGATAACCATGCAGTTCATATTCCAACTAGTAATCTGAGCTATACCAACAATGCAACGGATAGTGTGCGAGGTTTATTTACATGGAATACCTTACCTACAGATAGTGGATGGTATAGTATAGTGCTCGATATTGTTGATAGTTCCTGCACAGTGAGTGACTATATACACAATACAAGTAGAGTATTTAAAATTTTTATAAGTCCAAACGGTATTAGCGGCATACCAGATACCACCATTTGCCAAGGCGATGGGGTACCATTGTTTACGCAAGGAGCGGGTAGTAATATACAATGGAATGTACTGAGCGGGAGTAATGCAAGCCTGAGTTGCAATACGTGCCAAAGCCCCATCGCCACGCCCAACCAAACGACCACCTACGAAGCCGAGAGTCAACTGACGGGCAGTTGTAAGGCGCGAGATACGGTAACTATTACCGTACAACAGCAGTATAGCGTAACAGCGACCGATTTAAAAGTCTGTGGTTCAACAGATAGCGTGCAGTTGCAATCTACTATTAGCAGCAGCTTAGATCCTAGCGCCCAAATCATTAGCTGGCAACCATTAGCTGGTATTTATGGCAGTAATAATACCCAAGCCATTTGGGTAAACCCCAACATGGGTACCCAGTATATTGTAAGCCTTACGGATACGCTAGGTTGCTTTATGGTCAGCGATACGGCAAGCATAGATTATGATGCTGTATTTGCTCCTTTTATAAATACAAGCAAAAACGATATATGCCAAGGGGATACAGTAAGCCTAAGTGTGTTTGGCGCAGGAGCCGATGTAAGTACCTTCAGCCCCAACTATAATATAAGCAGTACCACAGGTCCTACAGTAAAAGTATGGCCCATACAAGATACCGTGTATGAGGCCTTGGTTACAAGCAATACCTCAGGCTGCACAGCTAACTTGAGCGCTACGATAAGTGTATCAGATATCCGAGCAGATGCTGGCCCCGACCTTGAAATTTTTGATGGAGAGGGGGTAACCCTGGGTGGTACAAATTTTAGATGCGACCCATTGACCTGCGAGCTACGCTGGCTACCGCTTACCTATATTCTACGAGAAGGTGTGTACGAAGAAGGCAGAGCGATAGCTCGCCCGCTAGAAGATATAACTTATATACAAGTTGTGCGTAGTAATGGAGGTGGCTGCATAGATCGTGATACAGTGCAAGTAAAAGTAAAGTGTACTGATATTTATATGCCCAATGTATTTAGCCCCAATAGTCAGAATGTGAATAGGAACAATCACAGTTTTGGCCCCAATAATTATAGTTTAGAGATAGAAGATTTTAGAATTTATAATCGCTGGGGCGAACTTATGTTTAAAGCAGGAGACCAGAGCTACCGATGGAATGGCAAACAAAACAATGGCAAGGCATGCCCTACAGGTGTGTATATATGGTATATAAAAGCACGCTGTAAAAACAAAAACAAATTCATTGAGAAGAAAGGAAATGTGACGTTGCTTCGATAATTTATAATTGGGAGTTTTTTACTAAACTATAAGAAATGATTGAAGTATGAATGTAGGTAGTTTAGGGTGACTAGATATTCAATTACGAATGTTTGAATTAGGAATTAAGTTTTAGGATTTTTTACTAGTGCTCAATTCTTCCCTTACTTTTTTAGGCAAACCTTTTACAACCATGTCATAAGAATGTTTTATCCATTCTTGTATTTGTTTCGTTGGAATGGAGTTGTCCATTTCAATTGTATTCCAATGTTTTTTGCTCATGTGAAAACCTGCTTTAACTGCGGGGAACTTTTCTCTTAATTCGATTGCATACTCTGGGTCACATTTTAAATTAATGGATTTGAATAAATCAATATTTGTGAGGGCAAACATTTTACCACAGACTTTAAATACTAGTGTTTTATTATCAAAAGGAAACTCTTCGGTAGTAGAGGGTAAGCTTAAACAGTAATCTCTGTATTCTTCTATATTCACCTTTCTAAATTACTAAATATTTACTTCTCTAGTTCTTTTATAGTGATGTTATGAATTACAATACTGTCGGGCACCTCGCTAGCAATGTACATTTGTAAGCTATCACCGATAGTATTTATAAACTGGTTAAAAATTATGGTATCCCGTCTTTTGTCATTCATAATTTCTGGGAGCCTTAATCCTGACCAATAAGTGTGAGTATTGGCAGGTTTGCTTTGGGTAATTAGCCTTGGTTGATCCCACGATCCGTATGAGTCTCCTATATAACTGTAATCGATTTTAGTCTGAAGTCTAATTGTTTTATTTTGTAGTGTGTAAATCGGGTAAAAAAGTTGTTTATCTGCAGCGCCAATATGTAGTTTACTCTTTGAATGAAGTGTTTGCAGAACTTTGTAGTCGTGCTTGTACTTATGTGTTGGAATGTCAATAATTATTCTATCCTTTTTGTTTAAAGTGAGTTTAAGGAAAACTTTTTTGTAATAAGAGAAGGAATATTTTTCGCGAAGTAAGATTCCTGTACTGTATTGCCACATTTGAATCGTTTGTAAGGAAACAATTCCTAAAATTAAAACAATGCTTAACCAGCGTGCTTTAATCAAAATAAACTCTAAGCAATACGCTAATGGGAGAATAAATAAAGAATAACATGGTACTATAGGACGAAAACTAAACGTGCTACCATAAGTCCAATCGTCCCAACTTATTAGTAGATAAATATAAAGAAGGGTGAAAATAAGAGAAGGGTAGAACCAATCTTTATTTTTTTTGTACATAAGAATAAAGCCTGCTACAAATAAAAAGGCAAGGGGAGTGTATATAAACCACCCTTTATAAAATCCAAATAGGCAATCTGTAAAATTGGGTTGAAGAAAATTGAAACTATGATCACTATATCCATTTATGAACCATTGGTACGTACTTATTTTATAATAGGTAACTTGAAAAAGTATATAAAAGGCTCCAGCAATCGCGCTGAATAAAATCCCCTTTCTAACTATCGAAAAAATAGTTTGTTTAGAAAATATAGTTTTGATGTTTACTCCAATGATTAGTGGTATTAAAATCCAGAAAATTTCAGAATTGCGAGTAAGCACACCTATGCCCAATGCTAAACTAGCCAATAATAAGTATTTACTTTGTCTGGTTGTATTATACTGATTTGTACAATAAAGGAAAACAGATAGATAACCATATAGGTAAACCTGTGTTAAGGAAATTTCATAATGAGAATAATATAGATAGTTTGAAGCCAAAAAAATTAAGAGCATGGCAAGCGCCGTCATTTTATCTTTAAAAAAAAACAATAGTAATTTACGATTGAAATAAAATCCTATAAATACGAAAAGGATACTGGAAATAAATACGGCCCATTGATATGGAGCTGAAAAACCATCTGAGGGGTCGTTCGTGAAGTAAGTAATCCAATGGGCCACAGTAAAAAAAGGAAGCCAAGTAACCGATTGCCCTATTGGATAAACGGGATAATGGATGCTGTCATTTAAAGCTCGGGATTGATAACTAGTATTGATATTATAGGAATTCGCTATTTTATTTACTTTCTTGTAGTTTAAATGGTCTCCATATATGAAAAGTGAAGGAAGGTGCATATAATAGCCGTAACCATCCCAATTAATGATGGATTCCTTTTTATCCAGTAACGTTTTTGTATGAAAAGCTCCCCAAAGCATGGAGAAAATTGTAATGCCTAAAAGCGCAATATAGGATACTTTATTTTTCATTTACTTTTAACGGTATCGCACTATCATATTTAATTCTTTTAAGAACTGTATAATTGAAAAGAATCAAATAGAAATTAAGGCACACCAATTTCTTGCAGTACTTGCATAAGTTCAGCTTCGGTTTTTACCATTACTTCTCGCTTTTTACTTCCCATACTTGGTCCTACAATTCCGATGGCTTCCATTTGATCCATTATACGTCCCGCTCGGTTATAGCCAAGGTTGAATCTACGCTGCAACATACTGGTACTTCCGCTCTCAGAAGTGACAACCATGATGGCAGCGTCTCTAAATATTTTATCAAAGTTTTTTACATCCATCTGGCCTGGAGTAACACCTTCATCATCGGCTCCTACATACTCTGGTAAGTCATGGGCAGTAGGGTAGCCACGTTGGTTACCTATAAATTCTACTACGGCTTCTACTTCAGGAGTGTCTACAAAAGCACACTGTAAACGCACTAATTCGCCACCGTTAGAAATTAATAAATCTCCTCGACCAATTAATTGATCGGCACCGCCTGTATCTAAAATAGTTCTTGAATCAATTTTAGATGAAACTTTAAATGCCATTCGGGCAGGGAAGTTGGCTTTAATGGTACCCGTAATTACATTAACCGATGGACGTTGTGTAGCAACAATTAAATGGATACCAATTGCACGAGCTAATTGCGCCAAACGAGCAATAGGCGTTTCAATTTCTTTGCCGGCGGTCATTATTAAATCTGCAAATTCATCAATTACTAAAACGATATATGGTAAAAATTTATGCCCTTTTTCAGGGTTTAGTTTTCGTTTAATGAACTTAGCATTATACTCAGCTAAGTTTCTTGCACCGGCATTTTTGAGTAATTCATAGCGTTCATCCATTTCAATACAAAGTGCATTTACGGTATTGATTACTTTTTTGGTATCTGTAATAATTGCTTCTTCTTCATTAGGCAATTTTGCTAAAAAGTGTTTTTCAATTAATCTATAAACTGAAAGTTCAACTTTTTTAGGGTCAACCAAAACAAACTTTAATTGCGAAGGATGCTTTTTATACAAAAGTGAAACAAGCAAAGCATTAATCCCAACAGACTTACCTTGACCTGTCGCACCTGCCATTAATAGGTGAGGCATCTTGGCTAAATCAACAATGTAGTTTTCATTGGCAATTGTTTTTCCTATGGCTATTGGTAAGGCAGCATCTGTATTTTTAAATTTATCAGATGCTATCAAGGTGCGCATATTTACAATCTGCTTATTTTTATTAGGCACCTCAATACCTATTGTTCCTTTACCCGGGATAGGTGCAATAATACGTATGCCTAAGGCTGCGAGGTTTAAAGCTATATCATCTTCAAGGTTTCTAATTTTAGAAATACGCACACCTTCTGCTGGTACAATTTCATAAAGTGTAACGGTTGGTCCTACTGTAGCTGATATTTTTTGAATATTAATTTTAAAGCTTTTGAGGGTTTGAATAATTTGATTTTTATTATTCTCTAATTCTGCTTTGTCAATATTTACACCGCTGGTTTTCCTATCCTCTAATAGATTTATGGTAGGAAATTTATAATTACTTAAATCTAATGAAGGGTCATACGGTTCATCATTAGCAACTTGCCCGCCTGTATTTATTTTTTCTTCTGCAACAGCGGCTTGGACTTCTAGTTCGAGGTCGCCTTCTTGTTGAGCTGGCATAGTTTCTGGTATTTCTGTTTCAAGCTCAACTGAGTTTTGGCTTACTGTTTCGTCAAATGGACTTTTAACAACAGGCTCTGTTTCAGGGGCAGGAATGGTAACTTCTTCTGTTTTTTCAAATTGTAGAATTTCGGGTGCCGCAACCACAGGTTCGGGTTCTAGAACTACGGTTTCGCTTATTTCTTCCTCAATTAAAAGTTCGCTTTCCTGTTGCTTAGTAATTGCTTTGTTCTCATCAAATTGCTTTTTACGCTCTTTCAGTTTATCCCAAAAAGGAAGTTTGAGAATCGGGTTAAACCAAAATACAATAAGGCACAACGCTAAACCTATAAAAATGGCTAAAGTCCCTGCTGAACCTAAGGCTCCGTTTAAGATAGAAACAATATTATTACCAAAGCCACCACCATAACGAAACGTATTATGCTGGTTTAAGGATTCAGTATTTAAAAAGAATGATAATAAAGGGCTTAATAAAAGGATGCTTAGCACAACATAAAAAGTAGATTTTAAATAGTGTAGCCATTTTTTAGGTGCCAGTAAGTTTATTGCAAAAATGATAAGTAAAGGGAGGATTAAAAATGAAGCCAATCCAAAACCTTTATAAATTAAATTGTGCGATGTAATGGCGCCTAAGCGGCCTGCACTATTTATAATTTCAGATTGTTGATCTCCTAAAAAGTTCCATAAACCACTTGCACTCATTACTTTATCTTGATCCTGCTGCCAAGTAAATAGGTAGGAGAAAAGCGCTGTAATCAAGAAGAATACAAAAAGAATGATAATAATACCAACTATTTTCTTTGCCCGTCCGTCTTTAAGAGGAGAAGGCTTTTTAGTTGTTTTTTTTGTACGAGATTTTGTGCTACTTTTTTTAGCCATAACTTATCCAACAAACCTACTTAAAAGCCTTTACAAAAAGCCAATCAGGGAGCTTATTGAGGGCATTAAATATCCACTTCGTTGTGTATAATTAGCCATAAAATCTTCTGTTTGGCTTTAGTTGATAACAAAAAATTATACCTTACATTTGTTTTACTCTATTGGAGAAAACAAAGATTAAACATAGAAACGAACATATTCATTAGATAATTTATATATTTATGCCAAGATTTAGAACAATGAAAACAATAGTAAAATCATTCTTATTCTTATTAGCTATCGGCTTAGGATTGAATACTTCAGCACAGGATATTCACTTTACTCAATTTAATATGTCACCGCTTACATTAAACCCTGCTAATACAGGAGGGCATGATGGACTATGGAGAGCAAATGCAATCTATCGTAACCAGTGGAACAGTGTAACCGTTCCTTTTGTAACCTTTGGTGGATCTTTTGATGCTCCTATTATGAAAGCGCTAGGCGATGATAATTTTTTAGCTGCTGGCTTACAGTTTTTCAATGACCAAGCGGGTGATGGAAACCTACAACAAACTGCAATTTTAGCTTCATTGGCTTATCACTTAACCTTAGATGACGACTCAAGAACTCGTCTTTCTTTAGGTATGCAAGGTGGATATCATTCATTAAGCATTGATTTAGCTAATTTATATTGGGGTGATGAGTTCTTTAATGGAGGCTTTCAACCTGGTACAACAGGTGAATTTTTAGATCCAAAGCATGATTATTTTACTGCAAATGTTGGTTTGAAATGGTCTCATGCCGTTTCTGATAAAATTTCTTACTTCATCGGAGGTTCGGCGTTTAACCTAAATCAACCGCGTATTTCTTTTTTAACGAAAGCAAATAATGAAGTTGGATTGGATATTAGATTAGGTGGTCAAGCTGGTTTGATATGGAACCTTACTGAGCAACTACAGTTTAAACCTGCTGCAATGTATCAAACACAATCTTCTGCTCAAGAAATTGTAGCTGGAGCAGAATTGCGTTATGTAATTGATCCAAATGCCTTAAGCGCTATGGCTCCTGCTATATTTATAGGTGGTTATACAAGATTAGATGATCAAGGGTCTATTTTAGCAACTGCTGGTTTAGAGTATAAAAGCTTTAGATTAGGTGTAGGATACGATTACATGGGTAACAAAGAGAACTTAGGTAGAGTATCAAATTATGGTGGTTTTGAAATCGCTTTACAGTACATTATGCCTAATGCTTTACAGAGATTTAGAAACCATTCGTTCCCTTGCGCACGTTTCTAAAAAAATAAGCTAAAAGCTTTTCGCTTTTACCTTTCAATAACTATATTTACAGCATCAACATTTCAAAGAAATGACAAAGAATCTATTGCTTTTAACACTGGTATCGTTCCTCATTTTTGGTGGAAACGTAAATGCACAAAGACTAATAACCAAGTCTCAAAAAGAAGACCCAGCATCTAAACTTCCGTTTAAAAAGAAGTTGAGGTATGCTGATAGACTTTTTGAGCAGTATAGCTATTATACTGCTGAAGGTTATTATCTTCAATTACTTAAAGAGCAACCTCGAAATGCCCACGTGCATTTGAAGTTAGCTGAGGCGATGCGCTACAATCGTGATTACGGCCCTTCGGCTGATCATTATGGAAAAGCATATGCATACGGAGCAGCGCTTTATACCAAAGCACCTTACCGTGAGGGAATTATGCGTAAGATGAATGGTGAGTATGAAAAAGCAATTGAGCGTATGGAATTTTTCAAAACCATTTACAAAGCAAAAGACAGAAGAAAATTATTTAAGCAAGTAGATAAAGATATAGCGGGATGTAAAATGGCTATGAAGTCTATTTTAAATCCCGAACGTGCGTATATTAAAAATGCAGGTCCTAATGTAAATAGTGCCTATACTGAATATGCTCCTGTACCTTTAGGGGATTCAGCTTTGTTGTTTGCTACAATGAAGTCTAACAAAATTCTTTATAAAGGAAAAGATAAAAGAGAAGATTATTACTCGAAATTTATGTGGGCTCCAAAAGAGTTTGATAGAACAAGAGTAAAAGATAGTTTTGAGGTGGCGATGCCATTTAAAGATGACGCTGGTAGATTTGATACAAAATCACACCATATTGGTAATGGATGTTGGAGTCCCGGAGGCGATCGTTTTTACTACACTAAATGTATAGAGCTTGATAGCATGCAGTCGAAGTGTGAAATTTGGGTAGCTAAATTTGATATTAAAAGAGGTCTTTGGGGTAAACCAAAAAAATTGCCAATCACTGACTTTAGTAAGGATGATGATAATCCTAAAATTTCAAGTACCAACCCGCACTGTGCGATTGTTGGAAAGAAAGAGGTATTGTTTTTCTCTTCAAACAGAAAGTTACAAGGTGTTGGAGGATTTGATATCTGGTATTCAGTTTACGATTCTACTCGTGAAGAAGCAAGACAATATAGACGTCCACAAAACTGTGGTAAGCGTGTAAATACGGTAAAAGATGAGATTACTCCTTTTTATAATACAGAAGAAGGTAGATTATACTGGGCTTCTAATGGTTTAGTGGGAGTAGGAGGATTTGATGTATTTACGGCAGAAGGTGGTCCTTCAAGATATTATAATACAAGAAACCTTGGTTTCCCTATTAACTCACCTGCAGATGATATGTATTACATAGAGGATAATAGCGATAAGAAAAATGGCTATGTAGTATCTAATCGTGTAGGTAGTTACTATGTAAAAAATCCTACGTGTTGTGATGATATCTGGCGTGTAATTAAAGAGCCAAGCTTTTATGTGCGTGGTAAAGTTATAGATGAATCAACTGATGAATTAATTAGCGAAGCAGTTGTGAAGCTTACCAGTGAGTGTACTCAAAAAATCAAGGATACTTTTTATACTAAGAATGGAAACTTCTTGATGTATACACCTATTGGTTGTGATTACTCTTTAGCCGCTGATAAAAAAGGTTATGTATCTGGTAGAACAGTTGTAAATACTTCGAGCAAGGATATTATGGCTCCGGATGATACTACAACAGTTACTATATATATGCGTAAAATGGGATCGGGTGGAGACTTAAATGTAAATAATGTTTATCATTATTTCGATCAAGGAAAAACACATAATTATGCAAGTAAAGCAATGGATACTATTGTTAACTTCCTGAGAGATAATCCATCAATAAGTGTTGAGATAAGATCTTATACTGATAGTAGAGGAACCACTGCTTATAATAAACGTTTATCATTAGAGCGTGCTAGGGAAGTATTGGACTACCTTACAACTAAAGGTATAGATCGTTCAAGAATGATTGCTCGTGGATTAGGAGAAGCTGACCCAATACGACCAAATAATTCTGAGGAAAACATGCAGTGGAATAGACGTACTGAGTTTAGAATTATTGGTGATGTACCAGGAAAGAGAATTGTTTATGATCAAAATCGACCTGAGTATATTGATAAATCAGGAGATAGTGCTCGTAGAAGAAATACGGCAGTTCCTGATGATGAAGATTACTAAAAAAAAAATATATAAATTAAAAGCCGTCACGCTTAGCGTGACGGCTTTTTTATTTTTGGGGTATACTTACTTTGATTTTATTTTAAAAGCTGCTAAAAGCAAATAGCACCAAGCTATAAGTAAAACTAAGCCACCAATTGGTGTAAGTATACCTAAGCCAGTAAGACCAATGATTCCATTACTTTTAAATGCACATAATAAATAAATGGAACCAGAAAATAATACGGTACCTAATGTAAACAATAGGGTCAGTCGTTTTATCATCAGCTTGCCTAAGCTTGTACTCATTGCAGCCAAAATTAGTATTGCCAAAGCATGATACATTTGATAGCGCACACCGGTATCAAAACTTTGGCTTGTATCGGCATCAAAATATTCTTTTAATGCATGAGCGTTTAATGCTCCTAGTACCACAGCAGTTCCAGCTAGTATAGCACCTATTATAATTGCTCGTTTCATTTTATATCTTTTATTATTTTTTTAAAGTTTGAAATACTTATTTCGTCATCTACTAACATATAATCAGCTAGTTCATAAGCACTTTTTCGTTCTGCTAGTAGCTTTTCTATGAACTGCATTAATTCTACTCCAGTAGATTTTTTAACCAAGGGGCGATGATTTTCTTTGTCATTGGTAAGGTTAGTACATATTTGTTTCACATTCATGGATAAATAAATGGAGGTGCAGCAATTATTTACTACTTGCATATTATTATTAAATGAAGGTGTGCCGCCTCCAAGAGATAAAACAAAGGCTTCGTCCATTGTATTGGTACAAAGCTCAAATAGGGTAGATGATTCAATACTTCTAAATAGTGCCTCACCTCCTTCATGGAATATTTCAGGAATAGTAAGCCCTGATTGTTTTGTAATTAAACTATCAAGATCAAAGAACGGAATAGTAAGATTTTTAGCAAGTGCATTACCCCAAAATGTTTTACCACAACCGGGTAACCCTAGTAAAGCGATAGGTTTTATCATTGAATATCGAAATTAAGTATTCATTGGACAAATTAACTAATTTGACGTTATTGCGTTATGAAGAACTAATAAAAGATGTTACTTTGTTGTCTTGTATTATGAAGAAGTATCTATTAAGCACTCTGCTTGCGCTAATTTTTGCGTTTGCCTCTAATGCTCAACAGTATATTGTTGAAAACTACTTGGGTATCAATTGTTTAGCGCATGAAGTAAAGAATAATGAGACATTTTATGAAGTGGCACAGAGGTATTTTGTGCGCCCGTCTACTTTAGCAATGGTTAATGGCAAGGATAATTCCATAGCAGTTTCTAGTGGAGAGAAGCTTTATATTCCACTTACCGAAACCAATTTTTATACAATAAATAATTTAGAAAGTTCAAAATTTACGTTTGAGCCTGTTTATTGTGTCCTAGATCGGGAATCCACGATGGATGAAATTGAGACTGCCTATTTTATAAGTGAACAAAATATTAGAGATTGGAATAAAGGTGATATTAATATCCAACGCGGTAACAAGTTGATAATAGGATGGTTGAAATATGAAAAGGATTTAGCAATTGCTAAGGCACCGTCTTTTGTAAGAAAAGAGAAAATATTGTTTGGTAATGCTGCTGAGAAAGAGGAAGCTCGAAATGAAATGGGTAATTACGAGATAGCTAAAAATACAAATAGTAAAATTCCTGATTATTCTATCCCAGCAACATCAATTCCTGAAAATAGCAGAAGTACAAAACAAGAAAATGACGGATTAACGGCTCTTGCTGTTTCTAAAAAGAAGCAAGCTAGTCCCCAAAAAGTAAAAAAGAAAAAGCAGAGTTTAAAAAAAGAAGTTTCAAAAAAAGTAAATAAGCCTGCAGAAACAATTAAATCTACAGACGTTTCTACACCCCAAATTACTAAAAAAGAGAAACAGTTTTTACTTGGAAATAAAAAAGAGAAGCAAACAGTTAAAAAAGATAATGTTTGGAAAAAAGTAAAAGGGCTTACTAAAAATTCATACTCCAGAGATAAAAACAGGTATGCTAAAAAGGGATTATACAATCCGAAGAAAAAAGT
Source organism: uncultured Chitinophagaceae bacterium (assembly GCA_937981995.1). Lineage (GTDB taxonomy): Bacteria > Bacteroidota > Bacteroidia > Chitinophagales > Chitinophagaceae > JAGNRR01. The sequence goes on along the minus strand of CALJNC010000003.1, from coordinate 25,527 downwards.
GGAGCGCCCAGAATTGGCCTCGAAAAAACCTGCGGTAGTAAAGCAAAAGAAAGCTAAGCCATTAGTAAAAAAGAAGGCAGCTGTTGTTAAAAAGAAAGTGGCGCAGGTAAAGAAAAAGAAGGTTGTGGCTAAGAAGAAAGTAGCACCTGCAAAGAAGAAGAAATTTACGCTTCTAAAAAAGAAGAAAGTAGCAAAAGAAAAAACACCTGTTACTACCAGTAAAAAGGATGAATCTTTACTGGCAAAAAAAGTCCTTAAGAATAAAAAGCCTGAAGTGATTAATAAAGTGGGTGGCGAGGAAACCCAATCCTCCGATTTAAACGAGGAAAGTGAAAAGCCAATTTATGTTGAGAATAAACTTTTAAGGTTAACCTTGCTTAAAAGCATAAAAGGAAGAGCTAATTTCTTTTACTCGGGTACAGCAGGTGCTAAGTTTTATGTATTTACTAATTTGGCAGGAAAAGGAGGTATTATTAAGTTGACAAATTTGAATAATAATAAATTTATTTTAGCAAAAGTTATTGGGCCTATGCCAGAAGTTGATCGCAAGCGGGGATATATCATCAAGCTGTCGGATAATTCAAGAAGGATTCTTGATGTAAAATCAAAATCATTTTCAGTAAAGGTAAATTACTAAAAGAATGAAAATTTTAATCATCCGATTTTCTTCCATTGGAGATATTGTGCTTACAACTCCTGTAGTGCGTTGTCTTAGAAAAAAATATCCAAATGCAGAATTGCATTTTTTAGTAAAAGAAAAGTTTAAAAATACTTTAGGTAATAATCCTTATTTGGATAAAATAATATCATTTGAAGGTGACCTGCGTGATACGGTATTGGAGCTATTGCAAGAAGAGTATGATTATGCAATTGATTTACAGAATAGTTTCCGTTCTTTAAATATTACCGCCATGATGCGCCAAGCTTTTAATTCTAAAGTAAAAGTGTTTAAGGTTCAAAAGATAAATATTCGAAAGTTCATTTATACAAAATTAAAAATCAATGGCCTGCCAGATAAAAGCATAGTGGAACGCTATTTTGCTGCTGCAAAAAAACTAGGTGTAGTAAATGACGGTCAGGGGCTTGATTACTTTATACCTGACGAGGATAAAATTGACCCAAAAGATTTGCCTATGAGCCACAGTGCAGGTTATTTATCCTTTGTGGTAGGTGGTACTAAGTTTACAAAAAAAATGCCTTTAGAAAAGTGGGCGGACTTATGTAAGCAAATTGATTATCCTATAATTATACAGGGCGGACCAGAGGATAAACAATTTGGAGATGAACTAGCTAAAGTTGATCCAATACGTATTTATAATAGCTGTGGTAAATTCTCATTGCATGAGAGTGCTGATATTATTCGTTATGCTAAAGTGGTAGTTACGCATGATACAGGGCTTATGCATATTGCAGCTGCCTTTAAAAGAAAGATTATTTCAATATGGGGAAATACAACGCCTAGTTTTGGAATGTTTCCGTACTATGGTTATAATAATTTAAAATCTAATATTGCTCCTGAATCTGTTATGATAGAGAGTAGCAAAGTAGGTTGTAGACCGTGCAGCAAAATTGGTTATGATAAATGCCCCAAAGGACATTTTAAATGCATGGAAAAAATAGACATTGGTCAAATAGAAAGTGCCGTTCAGAAGCTAATGGTTAAAACTAGCTAAGGTTGTGATACACTTTTTGTACGTCGTCATCTTCTTCCACTTTAGCTACTAATTGTAAAACTTCATTAGCTTTTTCTTCATCCAGGCTAACGGTTGTGCTAGGCAAGTAGGTTGGCTCAGCATTAATTACTTCTATTTTTTTCTGTTCAAGAAAATCACTCATAGCACCGAAGTCCTGGAAGTTAGTACGGATGATAATATTACCTTCTTCATCTTCTCCGATGTCTTCCATTCCGTAATCGATTCCTTCTAATTCAAATTCTTCCAAATCAATATCAGCATTGCTAATTTTGAATTCGCCCATTCTTGTAAATTGAAAAGCTACACTACCACTATTGCCTAAGGTGCCGTTTCCTTTATTAAAAATCATACGCACATTAGCTACGGTTCGGGTAGTATTATCTGTTGCTGTTTCTACAAGTACAGCTACCCCATGCGGCGCATAGCCTTCGTATAATACCTCGTCATAATTTGAGGTATCCTTGCCAAGAGCTCTTTTGATTGCTGCCTCTACACGATCTTTAGGCATATTGGCCGCCTTTGCATTTTGCATACAGCGGCGTAGGGTAGAGTTTGTATCAGGGTCTGGTCCGTTCGCTTTTACGGCAATTACAATTTCTTTACCTATACGGGTAAATTGTTTTGCCATTTTATCATAACGGGCAAACATTGCCGCTTTTCTTACCTCAAATATTCTTCCCATGGTAGAGTAAAAATAATGAAACTTAAAGGATAAATAAAAGGTGAGCTTACAATTAACTGCAAAAAAAATGTCACCAATTACCGGTGACATTCTCAAATTATTTAAAATGGTTTATCGCCACTTTGGTTTGAAATCTTTTTGCCATTTTGTCCAAGGGGTCGTTTTATTTTTATTTTCCGCCATGTACTTTAAAATCATTTCCATATCTGATACTTTTAGGTATCCTGGAACTGGCTGCGCTTGTTTAAAATTTTCTTCGAGGAACACTGATGTTGGAAAGCTAAGGCGCCCATTCATTAATTCAATAGCCAATTCGTGCGCTCTCTTTTTCTTATCGTAATTGTATACGATGCCATTATATTTTACATCTCGCTTAGATTCAGCGTTGAACTTAATGCAATAAAAATTTTCATTTAAGTACTTTACCACCTTTGAATTTGAAAGTGTTTTTTGGTCCATCACCTTACACCAGTGGCACCAGCCTGTATACATATCTACATATACCTTCTTAGGATTATCTTTCATTAGGGAGGCTACTTTTTCAAAACTCATCCAATTAACTTTTGCGGGAGGATTGGGTTTGGGGGTGGCCTTGATTTCTTTTGGCTGTTGTATACTTAGTACAATGCCTAAAAGTAAAATGCCTAGTATGGTAAGTGTTTTCTTCATGTCTTTCTTTGCTTTCGACTCCAAATGCTATGAGAAATGCTAAATTAAGCAGTCATTTCATATTAGAATCAATATTTTTGCTAAATATGAGACGCAAAATAGTTGTTGGAGTTACAGGTGCATCGGGGTCAATTTATGCTAAAGTTTTGTTAGCTAAGTTAGCCGAAAAGAAAAATTTAGAGGTAGGTGTAGTAATGAGTGCAAATGCGCAAGATGTATGGAAGTATGAATTAGATAATACAGACTACGAAAACCTACCTTTTAAATTATACGATTCTAAGGATTATTATGCGCCTTTTGCAAGTGGTAGTAGCAGTTTTGATACCTTAATTATTTGTCCTTGTAGTATGGGAACTATGGGTAGAATAGCAGCAGGTACAAGCGATAATTTGATTGCAAGGGCCGCAGATGTAATGCTTAAGGAAAGAAGAAAATTGATTTGTGTTGCGCGTGATACTCCATATAATTTGATACATATAAATAATATGAAAACCGTTACAGAAGCAGGTGGTATTATTTGTCCTGCATCACCTTCTTTTTACTCAAAACCAAAAACATTTGAAGACTTAGCAGCAACTGTAGTAGATAGGGTGTTAAGCCTAGCCGAAATTGAAAATGAAAGCTACCGTTGGAGCGAGTAAGTTTTTTACCTTAGTTTTTTGGCTAATTTGCCTACCGTAAGACCTTGTACTAGTATTGAAAAGCAAACAACTAAATAAGTAATAGGTACAAATAATTCTTTGTTTAGTTCTTGCGTAAGCGATAAAGCCAAGGCTACTGAAATGCCACCGCGTAATCCGCCCCATGTTAATAGGAGTAATGTTTTATGGGCTATTTTTTCTTTAAAACGAATAAGTAAAGACGGGATAAACAATGTAATGTAGCGAACTACCAAACCTATACTTATAGCAAGGGTTCCAATGATAATTGTTGTGGAGCTAATTTCTATTAGTATAAGTTCCAAGCCAATTAATACGAATAAGGCAGCATTTAAAATTTCATCAATAATCTCCCAAAATTTATCTACATAATCAGCCGTTACATCGCTCATGCCCAACGTTTTACCATGGTTACCAGTAATTAGTCCTGCCACAACCATTGCTAAGGGCCCCGATACATGTGTGTAATAGGCTAAGGTATAGCCGCCCATTACAACCGCAAGCGTTATCATAATTTCAACTTGATAGTTATCAATGCTAGAAATCAGTTTGTATCCTACCCAGCCAAAAACAATTCCAAGTAATAGTCCGCCAAAAGCTTCTTTGGCAAAAAGTAGAAGTACTGCATCTAAATGAAACTCGCCAGAAGAACTTTGAGCTACATGTAATAATGATAAAAATACAACTACAGCCACACCGTCGTTGAAGAGTGATTCTCCGGCAATTTTGGTTTCCAAAGATTTTGAAACGCCGGCTTGTTTCAAAATACTTAAAACAGCAATAGGGTCAGTAGGAGATACTAATGAACCAAACAATAAGCATTGAATGTACTGTATCTCAAACCCAAACAAAGGAAAAATAAAAAAGAATAAAGAACCTATTACTATTGTATTCAGCACCACGCTTATGGTAGAGAATAAAATAATAGATAGTTTTTCTTGCTTTAAATCTTCAAAGCGAATATGAATCGCTCCAGCAAAAAGCATAAAGCTAAGCATGCAGTTTAATAGTAATTCTGAAAAATCAAATTGTCCAAGCCAGTGTTGTATTTGCTTCGTTATTCCAGTATCTAAATGTCCTAATACTATAAGCGATAAAGAAAAAATTAAGGCAATGAGCATAAGCCCAATAGCAGATGGCAATTTGATATACCTATGATTAATATAAGCAAATGCTGCTACTAGTACAATGAGGATTGAGAATAGATGAAATATATCCATAGCTTAGTTTCTTTTTAGCGTATGCTCTTGAAGTATTTGAGCTCCCTTTTTTAATTCATCAATTTCCTCTTGGGGTAAAATCGATAAATCGCTTTGCTTAAATAGGCCATCTTTAATTGTAACTAATGTGCTTAAGCAAATAGGCTCACAGTCTAAAAGGTCATGATTCTTTTTATTAAGAATAAGTCCTGCTGGAAGTTGCATATATTCTTTTAAGTGAATTCCTTTAAAAATACCAACTGCACATTTAGCTATGGCATACTTAGTATACTCGCCAGCTTTTCTTATTTTATAGGGAGCTTGAATGGCAAGTTCTGCTGCTTCTGTTATTTTATCTTTATTTAGTTCTTTGCCTTCAATGTGGCATTGCGAAAAAGAAATTACCGCAGAGTTTCCGTGCTCGCCGAGTAAAACGCCTTTAGCTTTATTGGCTTCCACCTCAAACAAATCAGCTAGGTAATAATCAAAACGTAAGGTTTCTAAAAAAGTACCAGTGCCTATGACTCTATCCTGTGGTAGTCCACTTGCTTTCCATGTATGATATGTTATTACATCTACAGGATTGGTTATTACAATAATGCGGGCATCGGTTAAAGGTTTATAATCTTTAAATACATCGTAGGTCATATCTATATGTCCTTGCGCTTTATCTAAACGGTTCCCTATGGTGGTAGCTTGTTGTGCAGCAGCTATAAATATGTAATGTGCGGCATTTAGGTTGTTGTCATTCCAGCTTATTGTACATGTTTTGCTGTAGGAAGTAGCATGGCGCAAGTCTTCTTTAATAGCATCAATATGCTCAGCTGGATCCTGAATGTTTATGTGCATAGGGATTGCTAAATCAATTAATTCCTTGGCGATTGTACGTCCTACATTACCTGCGCCTACAATAGTTATTTGAATTTTATTCATAATAAGAAGGGTGTAAAAATAGGAAATTCATACTACTTTACTTGGTAGTTTTTGCTTAGAAAGATTGGCCTTATTTTTATAGTCAATGCGACATGTTCTATTTATTATTTTACCACTTCTAGTAGGACTAGTAATTTATTACATACCTGTTGATTATTCGTATGGAGCATTGGTTCGGAATTATTTGCCAGATACCTGTTGGGCTTTCTCTTTTACGTATGCCTTTTTAGCATTGTGGAAAGGGGCACTTACTTTATTTATAAGAATGATTCCTCTTTTACTATTTCTTGGTTTTGAATTTATGCAAAAGTTTAATCTATTAACAGGCACTTTCGATTATTTTGATTGCCTTGCTTATATTTTGGCGTACCTTTTAGCCACTTTAATTGTACTTAATAATGAATAAGAAAAGCGTACTCAGTGTATTACTTGTATTGGTTTATTTTATAATGGGTGTAGCTACATCTCAGGCTCCCCGTGATTTAGCCTATCATGATTATGATGCGGGTCCTTTAAATATAAACGACTCTAAGCATATTATTTATTTTGAAAATTTTAATTCTAATAAAAATAATTGGCCAGAAGGGAAGTTCTCTAATGGCGAATATTATTTTGAGAAAGGTCAATATATTTTATCAAATAAAAAACCTGAAGAAATGCTCCTTCAGGATATTGTCATGGATAAAATAATTGATCAAAAAGAAGATTGGATATTTGAAGTCTCTTTTGAATCGATGGAACTAGAAGGAGATGCTAGAGCTTCTATAATTTGGGGTAAGGCAAGTGGTGACTATATGACTTATTCGTATAGTAAGTCAAATGGTGCGGCTATACTAGATTATGGTAAAAAAGTAGAAGGAGCATGGGTAGGTGCGAGCAAAAAGGTAAATGGTTTTATTGATAAATACAAAACAGTAAAGCTTGGCGTCTTTAAAAGAGGAGGTAGCGTAAGGTATTATTTAAATGATAAGTTTGTTTTTACTGGGCCAGTGGAAGCGTTTTATGGAAACGAATTAGCTGTTGCTATAGAAGGAAAAGCCAATGTAAAGATTGATGAGATTGTTGTAAAGCAACTTCAATTTAGAGGAGAAAGTGATGTTTATTCTACTGACAGAAAAAATACAGACTATGCACTTGAAAACAAAAAAGTAGTGCCCATGCGTCGTATTGGAGATAGTTATTTGATCCCTATCCTGATTAATGATCAGATCAATACTAATTTTCTTTTTGATACTTGGACCGCGGAGGTTATTGTATCAGAAGCAATGGCTAAAAAACTTATAAAAAGCGGAACAGTAACTGATTATGTAGACGATATTGAATACAGTTTTAGAGATGGAGATAAAGCCATTTCTTCCAGATTTATACTTAACAAAATGAAAGTAGGAGAAAAGGAGATTGAGAATGTGGAGTGCATGATTTCGCCTAAGGCCAGCTATGATGTGCTAATAGGAGAGGCTGTGTTAAGCAAAATAGGCACCTACGAGATAGATGATACGCGCAAGATCTTAATCTTTGCTAAGTAGGTTTAATTACTTATGTATTTTCTTATTTGATCGAACGATGGATTGATTGCGAGTATTTTGCCGTCCTTAATTAAAAACTTACTAGGTATGGAGCGTACACCATATGCTTTGCAGCGAGGGCTTTTAAGGCCATAGGCATCATTTACATGTACAAAAGGCAAGTCTAATTTTCGTACCATTTTAACCCATTTCCAGTAATCTCTATCTAGGCTCAATGCAAAAATCTCAAAAGATGCATCTTTATACTCCTCTTTTATTTTTTTTAATTCCTGTGCTGTAATTATGCAGGGAGGGCACCAGGCGGCCCAAAAATCAACTAATATTATATCCGCTTTTACTTCACTTAGCTTAGTCCATTTGCCTAAGGAGTCGGGGAGTTTAATATCTGGAGCTGTATCGCCTATTTGCAATTGAGCATTTGAGTGTAAACTAATGAGCGCACAGCATAGTGCTAGAGCAAGTATTTGTATAAATTTTGTTGGCATAAGCTTAAAAGACATCTTCTTTCAAATTTACTCAAATTGTAAATGAAAACTTGTTATTTTACACTTAAGTGTTTTTATTAGATTATATAAAAAATTCATCATTCAAGCTTGCAAAAGCTGCGGGCCGTTTTCCTTTAGTAACCCTAAGTGCTTTGTTGGCATTTGCTTTTGTTGTTATCTATTTTCATTTTTATACCGATTTAGCGGTTTCGCGTAGGCAGTGGATTTTCCTGGCTTATGAGTGCATCGTTGGCATTTCTTTATTCTTAGCTTTTGCGCTTTTTGCTGAAAAATACAAAGTTGATATAGGTAAAAGAATTGGCTTGGGTTTAATGGGCTTGTGCATTTTGGCCCTGCATTATTATGCTTTACCTAATTGGGCCATTGATATTGATGCAACCTACTTCTTGCGGTTCTTTACATTCTGGATAATTTTTTCTTTACTCGTATCTTTTGTTCTTTTTTATAAAGAAAAAAATAAGTTGGCGTTTTATCAATTTAACCAATATCTATTTATTCAATTCGTTTTATCTACAGCATTTAGTCTCTCTTTATTTATTGGAATTGCTCTATCGTTTTATTCAATCGAAAAAATATTTGAGGTAAAAATAGATGAAGCGTATTACGCTGATTTGTTAGCTTTTTTACTCGTAGTAGTTAATACACTTTTTTTTATAGCGTCCATGCCCAATAACTTAAATTCGTTTAAGGAGCCTCAATCTTTTAGACGGCCTCTTCGGCTTTTTATTCAGTTTGTTTTGCTGCCAGTATTATTGATATTTTATATCGTATTGATTTTATACTTCGGAAAAATTGTATTAGCAGGTATCTTGCCTGAAGGATGGGTGGCATTGCCTATATTGATATTTTCCATGTTAGGTTCTTTTACTTTCTTTTTGGCCTATCCATATTCCTACGATGAGGAGCGTACAAGTATTCGATTTTTTATCAGATACTTTTTTTACTTTTTATTGCCATTGGTAAGCTTATTATTTGCTGCAGTAATTACTCGTGTTTTAGAGTATGGGTTTACTGAGTATCGTTACTTAGGTTTATTGCTAGGAGTTTGGGTTTTAATTATCACCTTATACACTATTCTACGACGCGAGGTAAGCTTGGTGCTTTTCCCAATTAGTTTATTTCTACTATTATTTATAGGCTCAATAGGGCCATGGGGTATGTATCAGTTAAGTGCTCACTCCCAATATACTAGGTTAAGTAAAATGATTGACGATGCTGGCTTTGTGCAGAATAGAGTACTTGACGTAACTAAATTGCAAGATGAAATTACAGACTCCTTAGCAAGTGAAATAGGCTCAATAAATACTTACTTATTTTATCGTGAAAAAATTGATTTGGTGTATCCAATTTTAGCTGAGAAAGAAAAAAAACAAATTGACTCTATACGTAGTAGCTCAAATAAGATTAGATCTTTTAATGCTTTTTTGGGCAATACATTTAGTGTGCCGGAGGCAGAACAATTACCTGATTACAGGAGGTATCATTTTTATACATCGGCAGTTGATAGTTTTAAATTAGACATAAAGGGGTATTCAAAATTTGAAACATTTAATTTTGAGTCTGTTCAGAATAAGCATTCCAATGAGTTTTTTATGGATAAAAATAATTTGCAATTTGTTCAAGGTAAAGACACTGCTCAGTTTGAAATATTCCCCTATTTAGATTCGCTTGCTGCTTATTATTTTACTCAGCCAGATTTGGCCAATCTGCCTTTTGATGAATTTGTAAATATTCGTAGCAGTGCTGAAAATATGAGCATCTCTTCAATAGATGAAAAATCACTTATAATTTTTAATGATTTGCTTTTTAGAAAAAAATCTGACAGCTCTGTATTAATAGAAAGTGCTAGTTTTTATTTCTTTAAATAAATTAATACGTTCTGCATTTTAAGCAGTAGGCTAGAACTTACCTTTGCTTAATGAGCAAAAGGAAACCAGTAATTTTAGTAACCAATGACGATGGAATTACCTCAAAAGGAATTGCCGCATTAGTATTAGTTGCTAAGCGTTATGGCAAGGTAGTTGTGGTAGCGCCCGATAGTCCGCAAAGTGGCATGGGGCATGCTATTACAATTGGCAAGCCGTTACGATTAAAAAAGTCTATGGTTTTTAAAGATATAGAGGCGTATGAATGTTCGGGTACACCAGTAGATTGTGTAAAATTGGCCGTAGATAAAGTGATTGGAGGCAAGCCTGATATTTGCTTAAGTGGCGTGAATCATGGCTCAAATTCTTCCATTAATATTATTTACTCAGGTACAATGTCTGCTGCTATGGAAGCTGCTATTGAGGGTATACCAGCTGTAGGATTTAGCTATCTTGATTATGCAGCCGATGCTGATTTTGCATTATGCAAAAAGGTGGTAGCCGATGTTTTAAAAAAGATGTTTAAAGGTAAGTTGCCAATGGAGGCCTTATACAATGTAAATATTCCTAAGATAAGTATCAAAGAGTATAAAGGATTAAAAGTTTGTCGTCAGGCCAATGCTAAATGGCAAGAGAATTTCTTAGAACGAAAAGATCCAATGGGGCATACTTATTTTTGGTTAACAGGAAAGTTTAAGAATAGTGATAAGAAAAAGGATACAGATGAATATGCTTTAAAAAACAAATTCGCTTCTGTAGTACCTGTGCAATTTGATTTGACCAATTACGAGCTACTTGAATCTATAAAACTATAGATAGTTCTCTAGTAAGTTTTTTAGTTTTTCATTGGCAAGCTCCCAGGAGTACTTGTTATGAATATATGTTTGGCCTTTTAAGGCAAGTTCATCCTGTTTCTTTGTGTTGAATAATAATGCTAGCGTTGCTTCGCAAAATTCTTCAATATTGCTGGCAACTAAAATTTCTTCATTAACCGTTGCTTTTAATGATAAGTTGGTAACCTGTGAAGCTATGCACGGAATGCCCATACTCATAGCTTCTAGGAGTTTGTTTTGTAGGCCGGCACCAGTGAATAAAGGTGCAATGAAAATTTTTGTTTTGGCATACATGGCGCGCATATCAGCAACCTCAGTAACTATTTGTATATTTTTATTTCCTGCTTGCAATATTTTTTTATTCGTTGACTTACCTGCAATGCCAATTTTAATGTCTGGTATTTCTTTTATAAGAACAGGCGCTAGTTTCTCAATTATATCAATGGCAGCGTCTACATTGGGTTGATAATTAAGATTGCCACTAAAAAGGATATCAAATTCCTTTGCTACATTTTGGTGTTTATAATATTCTGGATCAACGCCATTAGGTACAACGGTAATATTTTTAGCATCAAAGGGTAGGCTTTTTTTATCAAATTCTGAAATGATTGTTTTGCCAATAAAGTCATCATTCATTTTAGTCTCAAATGAAAGCATAGCTTTCCATTCGCGTTTATAAAACCATTTTTTTATTCCGCTAGCATGTTGAAAGGCGCGCTCATAATTTTTAGAAAAGCAATCCTGAAAGTCAATTATTACGGGTCCTTTAAACGTTAATCCGTAAACGGCGGTTCTTGATAATTGACAATAAACAGCATCTATTTTTTGTCTTTTAAGGTTCTTTTGAATTTCACGTACTATTTTTTTTGAATAAAAATAGCCTACCTGTAATGGCTCACCATTGTATAAACTTTTGCTAAGCCCTACAACCTTCTGTAATACGTTTAAGTTATATAGCGTAGTCGAATGGCATAAGTCCATTACAGTTTTTTGTTCGTCAGGCTTAATGTTTTCTTCATTAATAGCATGGAGGTGAATTTCAAAGTATTGTGCTAAATATTTAATCTGATGAAATAAACGAAGCTTGTCTCCTTTATTTAAAGGATAAGGAAAACGAGATGCAATGATGGCAAGTTTTTTCTTAACGCTCATTTGCCGTGAATTGAGTTAGAAATGAATTGAGTTCATTATATAATTTGCGTTTATCAAATTGTTCTAATGCATACTCTTGAGCAGCTAGGCCAATAGCTCTTGACGCTGTTTGATTTTTTATACACCAATCAATTTTGTTAGCAAATTCCTCGGGCGATGATGCTAGTAAAATATGTTGATTATCTATAAAATCAAAGCCTTCAATTCCTTTAGGAGTGCTAATAATTGTTTTTCCAAGCATCATGGCTTCTAGTACTTTAATGCGCAAGCCTGCACCGCTTAATAAGGGAATAATCATAATATTTTTCTCAAGACTAAAGGTAGTCATATCATCTACTTCACCTACTACCTCTATTGATTTAGATTGAAATCGATTAAAGCCATTTGGCATATTTCTACCTGCTAGGTATAGCGTTAGATCTTTTTGTTTTTCCAGTACTTTATCCCACACGCGCTGCACAAACCAGCTCACACCTTCTTGATTAGGGAGCCAATCCATGCTGCCCAAATGATAAACTGATTTTTCTTCTGATGCTATTTGATTTAATTTAAAACGTGGCTTCTCAATCCCATAAGCCAAGAAATGCTGTGGAGTTTCTACACCAAGTTTTTTGATTTCATTTCCTTCCAATTTTGAAATGGTAAGTAGCAAATCAAATTGGTTCAGAATATCCAGTTCATATTTTTCTAAACGTTTACTTAATAGCTTTAGGTATTTCTTTTTAAAAAGTCCTTTTTCGTTTTCTGCAATTTCTTGCCATATAAGGTGCTCAATATTATGCACCCTACAAATAGTTGTTGCCTTTGAAAGCTCTTTTGCAATTCCCAAATATGGAGAAATGAAAATGCTTTCAAATTGAATTATATCAAAATCTTCTGAGCTTAACTTATCGCGAAGTGCTTTCTCAAAATCTTCGTTTACAAAGCGCTCAATGTTATAAGATTTATTAGAAAATAAGTTGATAAAAGCACTGCGCACTTTTACATCAGTATTTACAGCAATGGTCTCAACAGAAGATAGCTGATTGAATAAGCTAGGGTAGTCACTCTCACTTAGCCAATGCTTATGGGTATTAATACTCAAAAGATGTACATCGTATCCTAGCTGTTTATACATTTCAATACATTGATACATAGCTAAGGAACCACCATCTTTTAAAGGATAGGGTATACGCGGTGTAAGGATTAAAATGCTTTTAGACATCTTTTATCAAAATAACAGCATAGGGAGTTGTAAAACAATTATTTTTGGGCTGTGTCTAGTAAGAAGATTGTTTTTTTAGGTGGTAAAGGTATTGGGGCATACTGTCTTGAGCATTTATTAGACCAAAAGCAAATTTTGAATACGGAAGTAGTAGCCGTAGCTACAAAGAGTAACAAAGCATTAGATTCGAGTCAAACAGTTTCAAGTCTTGCTAAAAGAGAAGCAATTCCAATTTTGAATAACTTAGATGAACTACCAAAGTGTGATTATATTATTAGTGTGCAGTATCATGAGATTTTAAAGCAACATCATATTGATAAGGCTAGTGCGCTAGCAATTAATTTACACATGGCCCCCTTGCCTGAGTATCGAGGTTGTAATCAATTTTCATTTGCAATAATCGATAAAAAAAAGGTGTTTGGTACAACATTGCATTTAATGACTACAGGGATTGATGACGGTGATATAGTTGCAGAACGTCGTTTTCAAATTTCAGATACTATTTGGGTAGAAGACTTGCTTGCTCAAACTGTAGATGAAAGTAAAGTGCTTTTTAAAGAGAATATTAAATCGATTCTTACTGGGGATTTTGAAGCAGTATCTCAGGCAAGTTTAGAGCAAGAACGAGGCACAAGCTATCATTTTAGAAAAGAGATTAAAGACCTAAAGGTAATAGATAAAAATTGGCCTAATGAAAAGCAAAAAAGACATGTACGCGCTACTTTTATGAGTGGGTTTGAAGCTCCATATTCTATAGTGGCAGGAGAAAAAGAATATTATAATAAATCTTCGTTTTGAGAAAAAGAATAGTTTGTACAGTAACGAATGATTTGAATTATGATCAACGCATGATTCGGATTTGTACATCTTTATCTATTGCAGGTTATGATGTATTGCTCGTTGGACGTAAGAAAAAGAATTCGCCTCCCTTGCAAGAAAAATCGTTCGGGCAAAAACGTTTGAATTGTTTATCACAAGAAGGAAAGTGGTTTTATATAGAGTACAATATTAGATTGTTTTTTTATTTGCTTTTTATTAAAACCGATTGTTACACGGCGATAGATTTAGATACTATTTTACCCAATTTATGGGCTAGTCGCCTCCGTTCAAAAAAGAGAGTTTATGATGCGCATGAGCTATTTTGTGAAATGGAGGAGATTATATCAAGACCCCGTATATATAAGCTGTGGAAACGCATAGAGGGCGCTGCGGTACCTAATTTTAATTATGGTTACACCATTGGTAATTGCTACCGCAACGAGTTTAATAAGCTATACGGTCATGACTATGAGATTGTAAGAAATGCTACTGTTTTGAGTAATGATAACGCACCTTCCAAAGAAAAAATAAAACATATATTCTATCAAGGAGCGGTAAATGAAGGGAGATGCTTTGAGACATTACTCCCTGCAATGAAATTAGTAGAAGCTCAGCTAATTGTATGTGGGGATGGTAATTTTATGCAGCAAGCAAAAGATATCGTGCGAGCAAATAATTTAGAGGATAAAGTAATTTTTAAGGGGTATATACCTCCGGCAGAACTTAAGGAGTATACTAAAAGCGCTTATGTAGGTCTCACCCTTTTTCAAGAAACAGGAAAGAGTAATTATTATTCTATGGCTAATAGATTTTTTGATTATATGCACTTTTGTGTACCTCAAATTACCGTTAATTTTCCTGAGTATCAACGTGTAAACAATGAGTTTGAAATAGCCGTTTTGGTAGACGATACTAAAAGTGAAACCCTAGCCGCCGCTATGAATAAGATATTGCAAGATGATACATACCATAATGAGTTAGAAGCAAATTGTTATCTTGCCAGAGAAAAGTATAGCTGGCAAAACGAAGAGAAGAAACTGATTAATTTTTATAAAAAACTATTTGGATAAAAAACTACACATAGTATCCTTTGATGTTACTTGGCCTGCTAATTATGGTGGGGTGATTGATGTTTACTATAAAGTAAAAGCCTTGCATTCCGCAGGAGTTAAGGTTGTGCTGCATTGCTTTGAATACGGGGATAGAGAAAGGAATGCTGAAACAGAAAAGTATTGCGAGCAGGTATATTATTATAAACGAATCACAGGTATACAAGGGCTGTCGTTATTGCGTCCTTACATTGTGAACTCTCGCAAAAATCCTATGCTTTTAAAGAATTTGCAATTAGACTCGGCGCCAATTCTTTTTGAAGGATTGCATACTTGTTTTTATTTAAACCATCCTTTATTAGAGGGTAGGAAAAAGTATGTTCGCACGCACAACATAGAACATGATTATTATAAAGGCTTGGAAAAAACTGAAGAGAAATGGTATAAGCGTTTATATTATAAAATCGAAGCTTCTTATTTAAAACGATACGAAGTTATTTTAAAAGATGCGAATGCTTTATTTGCAATTTCTGAAAACGATGAAGTTTATTTTAGCGCAATAAATAGGACCACCTTGCTTACTCCTTTTCATGGCAATGATACGGTGCATTCCTTATTAGGAGAAGGGGAATACTGCTTATATCATGCAAATTTATCGGTTGCTGAGAATGAGTATGCCGCCATTTCTTTAATTGAAAATGTATTTTCTCACATTGATGTTCCAATAATTATTGCCGGTGCTAACCCAAGTAGTTATTTGAAAGAAGTAATTGATAAATATGAGAATCTAAAATTAATTAGCAATCCTTCAGATAATAATATGATACAGCTTAAAAAGGATGCTCATGTACATGTGCTATATTCTGCGCAAGCTACTGGCACTAAGCTTAAACTGTTAGATAGTTTATCGCTTGGGCGATTTGTTGTTGCCAATGATAATATCCTTGTTAATGAAACATTAAAATCTGCTGCTGTAGAAGCTAATAATTGGCAGGAGTATATTAGCAATATTGAGGATCTGTTTACCCGAGTATTTCTTCAAGACGATATAAAGCAAAGAGTGTCTGTAGTACAAACTGCCTATTCCAATAAAAAGAATGTTCAAAAAATAATTGAAGTAATCTATAATTAAATAACCATGGCATGATCCATTACTTGGCCATGTTCTGTACGTACAACTCTTGATCTGAATTTTTGAATGATGTTATAGTCATGTGTAGCCATAACTATCGCCGATCCATAATCCTGACAAATACTATGCAATAAATACATGATTTCATCAGCTGTATCGGGGTCTAAGTTTCCCGTGGGCTCATCGGCTAGTATTAGTTTCGGGTTATTAAGTAAGGCACGTGCAATATCTACGCGTTGTTGCTCACCTCCGCTCATCATATAGGTCATTTTCTCTTCATGATCTTTAAGGCCAACCTTATCTAAGACTGATCTAATTTTTGCTTGCATTTCTATTTTGTTTGTCCAGCCAGTAGCTTTTAAAACAAACTCTAAGTTTTCAAAAACATTTCTATCTGTAAGTAATTGAAAATCCTGGAATACAATTCCTAAGTTTCGTCTAAGATAAGGGAGCGTTTTCCATGTTATGGTACTGAGGTCACTATCGCCTACGGTTCCTTTTCCTTTTTGTAATGGGATGTCTCCATAAAGAGTTTTTAGCAAGGACGACTTTCCTGTGCCTGTTTTTCCTATGAGGTATACAAATTCTCCTTTGTGAATTTGTAGGTTTACATCCCGAAGTATCAAGCTTTCGCCTTGATATATTTGAGCGTTTTCTAAGCTTACAACTAAGTTGCTATCCATTATTGGTAATTATTTTTTAGTAAGTTTTCTAGGTAGTAACGTTATCCAATCGTTTAAAACGTTTACGCCTTCTGTAATATAAGGGTCTGTTTCAATCAGCTCTTTCCACGTATTGTTTCTAGTTTCTTCTAATGTATCCTTTTTTACAGCTGCTGCAACTGCAGGAAGGTTGGTAAGCATTAATTTATCCTTACTCTTTTTAAGCTTCTCGTATTCTTTTGATATTTTTTTGCCGTCTTCAATTTCCTTAGAAAAAGTTGCATAGTTTAAAGAATAGCTATTGTCTTCATTGCGTTTTTTGATGCGGACTGCATTTTTCTTAATCAAAGCAAAGTTTTTATCAGCAGCAATTCTTTTGTTGCTCATAGCAATTAGTTTGTCAAAGTTTAAGCCATACGGATTGTAGTCTGCACTCATTATTTGATCCCACTTCATTGCGTTTTCATCTTTGCGCTCGCCTTGGTCAATTAACTCATAAGTGGTAGGTATTTTGATGTCTGGTACTACTCCTTTCAATTGGGTTGCACCACCATTTACTCTATAAAACTTTTGGGTTGTAATCTTTAAATTTCCCAATGGCTTGTACTCGGCATTTCCTTTAAAATAGTTGTCTAAATTTACGATGCGCTGCACGGTTCCTTTACCAAAACTAGGAGAGCCAAGAATGATTGCTCGCTTGTAATCCTGCATAGCAGCAGCTAAAATCTCACTCGCTGATGCACTATTACTATTAATTAGAATTGCTAGTGGTCCGTCATATAAAATACTAGGGTCACGATCACGCATTTCTTGCGGTCTTCTGTTCTGGGATTTTACTTGCACTACTGGGCCATCTTCAATAAAGTAACCTGCAATGTCTACAACATCGCCTAATGATCCTCCTCCGTTATTTCTTAAGTCAATAAGTATTCCGTCAACCGATGCTTTTTTTAGCTTTTCAATTTCAGCCTTCATATCAGTAGAGCATCTTCTGCCATCAAAGTCATTAAAGTTTGCGTAGAAAGAAGGTAAAGAGATATAACCTATTTTATTATTGTCATTATTTATAATGATGCTTTTGGCAAACGTTGCTTCTATTTCAATTTTTCCACGTACGATTGGAATAATCTCTTCGCTTCCGCCTAAATGCTTAACTGTAAGCTTAACGGTTGATCCTTCCTTGCCTCGTATAATTTTTACAATATCTTCTAAATCCCAACCTACTACATCAATGGGGTCTTCTTCGCCTTGTGCAACTTTTAAAATTTCATCACCTGCCTTTAATGAGCCTTGTCTTGACGAAGGGGTTCCAGGCATAACTTGAGAAATTTCACAAATGCTTTCATCATTCATCTTAAGTACGGCACCTATTCCAAAAAACGACCCGCTCATTTCTTCATCAAAACGTTTTTTATCTACTGGAGCTAAGTAGGTAGTATGCGGATCATAGTTTTGAGTAATCGCATTTAAGTAAAAAGAGAATTTCTGCTTCTCTGTAATTTTATTAATTCTACGGAAATAATATTCCATACTCTTCTTAATCGTTTTGCGAGCATTCTTTTTTAGTGTTGCATCAGATTTAATGTCTTTTGCTTTTATTTTTTTGTCAGCAATTTCTTCTTTTTGTTTTTCATTTAGTTCGTTGTAACGAGAAAGTAAGCGATACTTCATATTCGTTCTCCAACGCGCATTTAATTCTTCAGTTGTTTTAGCCCACTCTAATTTCTTCCCGTCTAACTCTATGCTCTCATTTGAGGTAAATTCCATGGGCATATCTACATGGTTTTGATAATATGCTTCTGCTTCTTTTTTTCTTTTGTCATAAGTAGCTGATACGATATCAAAAAATTCAGAGCTTCCTTTTTCAATTTGGTTGTCAATTTGATATTGGTATATGGCAAACTCTTTGATGTCTTTTTCAAGAAAAAAAGTTTTGGCATAATCCATACGCTCAATAAATTTTTTATAAACAGCTTTGGAAAAATTATCATCCATATTTTTTGGGTCAAAGTGACCTTGACTTAATATACCCGTAATGGTAGCGTACAATGCTTGACGCTTATTATCCTTTTCGTTCAAGTTTGCGTTTAGTTCCTCAATATTTATATCATCAATTGCATCTTCGTATTGCTGTGATTGATTCTTGCTCGCTACTATATTAAACGAGAAGAAAAGTGCCAAAGCAGCAACAAAAGTTACTATCAAAAAGTTTTTCTTAGCCATAACCTTATTATTCCTTGTAAAGTTAATAGCTTTAGCGTTAAGAAAGCGATAATTATTGGCTACAAAAGGCGTTATATCACAATTTATTAGCGAAAAAAGCATTGAATTAGGCTTTGATGCCTTTGGTTTTTCCAAAGCTGATTTTTTAGCAGAAGATGCACCCCGCCTAGAGGAATGGCTAAGTAAAAACAGACATGGTCAAATGACCTACATGGAAAACCATTTTGATAAGCGCTTAGATCCGAGAAAGTTGGTGAACGGCACAAAATCGGTAGTAACGGTTTTTCAGAATTATTACCCTGAGTTTATTCAAGCAGAAGGGCTTCCTAAAATATCAAAATATGCTTATGGCAAAGATTATCATAAGGTTATAAAAAAGAAATTACAGAAACTTTTAGATGACTTACAGCAATTTGGAAATATACAAGGAAGAGCATTTACTGATAGTGCACCTGTTTTAGAAAGAAGCTGGGCTCAAAAATCGGGTATTGGCTGGGTAGGGAAAAACGGTATGCTTATAAATAAAAATCTAGGCTCGTTTTATTTTATTGGAATTTTATTGCTGGATATTGAGTTAGAGTATGATCCTCCTTTTGCTACTGATCATTGTGGTACTTGCACGCGTTGTATTGATGCCTGTCCTACAAATGCTATTTTGCCTAATAAAGAAATTAATGGGAGTCAGTGCATTTCTTATTTCACAATAGAACTGAAAGAGGCTGCTCTAACTACGGATAAAAAATGGGATGATTGGATTTTTGGATGTGATGTTTGTCAGGACGTATGCCCTTGGAATCGTTTTTCTATAATAAGTAATGAACCTGCTTTTGCACCAAAGAAAGAAATTCTTAATACAACTGTAGATGAATGGCAAGCAATGACCGAAGATGCTTTTGCTTTGCTAAGTCAGGCATCGCCTATTAAACGTGCTAAGTTAGAAGGGATGAAGCGCAATGTAACATTTATTAAAAAATAGTAACTTCACCATATGGATAATGAGCAAAAACTAAGTCAACGAGTAAAAGCACTACAATTTGTATCCTTTGGACTTTTAATTGCTTACTTTCTTTCAAAGTATGCATTAAAGTGAGGAGAGAATATTTATAACGGGATTTTTGGGTTGTTACTAATTGTACTTGTTGTTCGTGCCTTTTTTGAGTATAAGCTTACCGGAAATAAAACCAAGCTTATTTTATTAGGCAGTGTGCTGCTTATCGCAATTGCTATACAAGCGTATTTTTCGTTGAACCCGTAATTATTTCAAGTGCAAATCAAAGTAGTCGCTAATTTTTTGCATTAGATGTATGCGATCATAGCCTCTTACATTATGCTTATGCGCAGGGTAAACAAAATAGTCTACAGGAGTATTTGTTTTAACGGCATTGCGAATAAATTTCATACTATGTTGCCACACTACCACATCGTCTTGCGCGCCGTGTATGATTAGTAATGGGTTTTTTAGTTTATCTGCTTTATCCCAAAGTTGTGTTTTTTCATATCCCGCTTTGTTGGAATTAGAATCTGGCGTATCCATATAGCGTTCGGTGTACATAATCTCATACATGCTCCAATCAATTACAGGACCACCGGCTACACCGCACTTAAATACGTTAGGGTATTTAGTCATAAGTGAGGTAGTCATATAACCACCAAAGCTCCAGCCATGCACTCCCAGTTTTTCAGAATTAATAAAAGGTAGTGATGTTAAAAACTCAACTCCTTTCATTTGGTCTCGCATTTCTACTTCACCTAGCTTGCCATGAGTAGCACTTTCAAAATCAAATCCTCGATTGCTCGACCCGCGGCCATCTAGTACAAAAATAAAATAGCCTTTATTAGCCATGTAATCATACCAAAGATTGCCAGAATAAGGGAAGCTATTTTTTACAAGCTGCACATGTGGACCATTATAAGTATAAACTATAGCAGGATACTTTTTTGAAGAATCAAAATTGCTTGGGTAGATTAGTTTACCATTCAATACAATATTGTTTTCTACTTTAAGTTTTACCAGTTTCGTTTTTGCAGTATTATAATTTTCTAAAGGGTTTTTTGCACTAAGTAGCCTCTTTGACTCGTCTGGCTTAGCCACATTCGTCACATTTATATTTTTAGGAGTATTGTAATTTGAATAGGCATCTATTACATACGTTCCTTTTTTGCTTAGCTGCGGTGCGTGCCATCCATTTTCTTTATTTACTCTTCTTACTTTTCCTGAGTTTAGTGAAACACTGTAAATATTCTTTTGCATCGCGTCGTCCTTAGTCGATGTAAAAATTACTTCATTTAAATCTTTATGATAACCGAGTATTTCATTTACAATCCAGTCACCTTTGGTTACCTGTTTTACTAAAGCATCGTTTTTATATAAATACATATGCATATAACCATCTCGTTGGCTTAGCCAAATAAACTCATTTGCCGTATTGTTATAAAACCAAAGTGGGTGCTGAGGCTCTACGTATCTATCATTTTTATCTGTAAATACAGTTTTTACTTTCATGCCTGTTTCTACGCTATACTTATTAAAGTCAAGGTGCTTTTGATTTCGGCTTAAGATGCCTATATAAATATATTCTTCTTCAGGCCCCCAACTTACCGATGTTAGATACTGATCTCTTGGGCCTTCTACTTGGATATATTGTGTTGCCTTATTTTTAAGGTCATAGATGCCTAATGTTACTTGGTGCGATGTGCCACCAGCCATGGGGTACTTAACTGTTTTGGTTTTTGCAGGAACGCTTGCCCAATCTACAACTGGATAATCGTTTACCATGCCTTGGTCCATTCTATAAAAAGCTAAAAAGTTGGACTTGGGACTCCAAAAACTTCCTCCATTTATACCAAATTCATTTCTATGCACTGCTTGGCCGTATACAATATTTTCGCTCCCATCGGTTGTAAGTTGTAGGTTGCCTTTTTCTGTGGCTATTGATAAATTATGTTTATCAATAAATGCGAGCTGTGGTTTGTTTTTATCTTCAGCCGTTATGTTAGCTCCTTTTGGCAACTTCCATAATTCACTGATTTTTATCTCATCATCTTTATTTGAAACCCAAAAAGTTTTACCCGACTTATGAAAATAAAAAGAGTTTGCATCTACCCATTTTAATCTTGGAAATCTCTTAGTTTCTTTTTCTCCTTTGCTTAGCAATAGTTTATTAAAACTGGTAAGTGTCATAAACTCTTTAGGAGTATGATTTCTAGGGTTCGCTATATAAATTGCTTGTGTGCTGTCTTTTTTTCTTGTAAAAGAATATTGATCCGAAGTGCCACAAAATTGTAGTTGTGATAAATTAGCAACTCTTAAATCAGTCCAAAGCCCTACAACCGCTTGGCGCATACTGAGTTCTTTTTTTTGTGTTGTTTCTTTTTCCTGAGCAAAAGAGAAAAAAGGAATAATAAGGAGTAGTAATGTGTATTTAGTCTTCATATTCTAATAATTTTTCAAAAAGAATTTCATATTCTTTTCGTTGTACTGCTAGTGAATCTTTTATTGAGTTGTATTCACCTTCTACAGATTTAAACTTGTCTTTATCCGCGTAAATGTCAGGACTGGCTAGTTCTGTTTCTTTTTGAGCAAGTTGTGTTTCCAAATCTACAATGGCGGCTTCGATTTTACTAAATTGATTTCTTACTTTACGCTCAGCCTTTTGTGCTTCTTTATCAATTTTTTGACCTTTTGGTTCCTCTTTTTTCTTCTTTTTTTCTTTCTTGCGTTCCTTTACAAATGCATTGTCACCTTTACTTTTTGCTTCATTATCTTTTTGTTTTTCTTTAAACAAAAGCCATTCAGCGTAGTTGCCATCAAATACTCTTATTTTCTTGTCTTCAATTTCCCAGATAACGGTTGCTGTTTTTTGAATAAAGAAACGATCGTGCGAAACAACAACATAGGTTCCTTCATAAGCATTTAAAGCATCTACCAAAGATTCTACTGAGTTAATGTCTAGGTGATTGGTAGGCTCATCCAGCATTAGGAAGTTAGATTCCTGAATAATGGTTTTAGCTAAGGCTACTCTTGCTTTTTCTCCTCCACTTAATACTTTGATTTTTTTCTGTACATCATCGCCGCCGAATAAAAAACAACCTAATAGTTGACGAAGTTCTAAGTCGGTGCGTTTGCTACCACTTGTACTAAGTTCCTTTAAAATTTCATTATCCTGTGTTAAAGCTTCCAACTGATGTTGTGCATAGAATGATGTTGCCACATTATGGCCATCTATTCGTTCTCCTTCCACTTCTTCATGTCCTGATATGATACGCAGCAGGGTAGACTTACCCTGGCCATTGGGGCCAATAAGGGCAATTTTATCACCTCGGTTAATTACAGCATTAGCATTTTCGAAAATTACACTATCTCCATAGGCTTTGGATATATTTTTTAAAGTGCCAATGATCTTCCCTGGATTGTGCCCCATTTCAAACTTAAATGCAATACGTTTTGCATCACTATCGGGAGCTTCTACTCTTTCAAGCTTATCCAATTTCTTTACAATACTTTGGGCAAGGGTTGCTTTAGATGCTTTTGCTTTAAAACGTTCAACAAATCGTTCTTGTTGTTTTATGTAGTCTTTTTGATTCTCGTATTCTCGGCGTTGAAACTCAGCGCGCACTTCTTTTTCGCCTTCGTATTTGCTGTAGTTTCCTGCGTAATGGTTTAGTGTATTGCCGCTTATTTCTACTACTTTAGTTACCATTTTATCTAAGAAGTATCTATCATGCGATACGATTACGATAGTGCCTGCGTATGATTGTAGGTAGCGCTCAATCCATTCAATACTGGGTAGGTCAAGGTGATTTGTAGGCTCATCCAATAAAAGAATATCAGGCTGTTGCAGAATCATTTTACCCAATAAAACTCGCATGCGCCACCCCCCACTAAATTCTTTGAATGGACGATGTAAATCTTTGGTAGCAAAACCAAGACCTTCTAAAACCTCAGCAGATTTATACTCCATTTCATAGCCTCCCGCAATTTCAAATTTCTCTAACAGATCGGCTTGTTGCTGAATGAGTTTATCGGTTACCTCAATTTCCATTTTATCATTTACCGCATCTAATTTGTGCTTTATAGTAAGCGCCTCATCATAAGCACCCATAGCAATATTCAAAATAGATTCTTCTACATCTTCACTTTGTAGGTTTTGATGGAAGTATCCAATTTTTAGGGAATTTGACTTATTTAACTGACCACCTGTTACGGTGTATTCTCCAACTAGTATTTTTAATAGTGTAGATTTTCCAGCACCGTTAAGTCCTATAAGTCCTACACGTTCATTGGCATAAATATGCCAGGTGGCATCTTTAAGGATTGCTCTTGCTCCAAACTCAAAAGTGATGTTATTTAATGATAATAGCACGGCTGTAAAAATATGTATAAACCTTGGCTTGTTAGCTTAATACTATAGCAAAAAAAGAGCTATTCAATTAGCTCATTAAATAATAAATGAGATTAGTTCATATTGTCTTTAAAAGAGTATTCTAATCATGATAACTGTTTGGACAGGGTTTCTTGGGTTATCTAGAATTACAATAATTTCTTAATTCGCCCAACCTGGCTTTCCGTAAGGATGTGATTTTAATTTACTTTTGGTAAGATATGGATATAAGTAAGAATAATATCATTAAAGGTTCACTTGGGATTGGAATGGCAACAGATTACTTCGTGCCTGAAGGAAATAATTTACCTGTAATTATTTACACTCATGGCTTTAATGGTTTTAAGGATTGGGGAAAATTTGATTTGATTGCCCAAGCATTTGCTGAAGCTGGTTTTCTATTTGTAAAATATAATTTGACGCACAATGGAACCAATTTGGAAAACACCATGGACTTTGTGGACTTACAGTTGTACAGAGAGAATACCTACACCAAGGAATATCTTGATTTGGGCTTTGTGATAGATTATGTATGTTCCGAAAATTTTGAATATAAAAACAGGATATCAAAAAATATATTTCTTTTAGGACATAGCAGAGGTGGTGCCGTAACTATACTTGGGGCGCAGGATGAGCGAATAAAGGGTTTAGTTACATGGGCAAGTATTGCAGCTTGCACCTCTCCCTGGTCACGATTTACTGATGAGCAAATGCTTGAATGGAAAACAAAAGGTGTGTTCTATTACGAAAATAAAAGAACCAATCAGCAACTCCCTATTGACTATTTTATTTACGAAGATTATATGGCCAATGAAGATGAGTATAATGTTTTACAAGCCGTACAATATATGAATAAGCCTATGTTATTTATTCATGGTAAGAATGACCCTGCCGTTCCTTTTCAAGCTGCCGAAAAATTACATGCAGCAAACCCAAAGTCAAAGCTTGTTTTGTGCGATGGCGACCATGTGTTTGGAAGAAAGCATCCTTGGCCTCATGATTATCTTCCCGAAGAGACTAAGTTTGTAGTGAACGAAACAATACAGTTTCTAAATTCGTAAATCATGAAGAGTTTTAATCTACTATCTATTCTTTTTATCGCTTTTATTATAAGCTCATGTGCTACAAAAAATCCAAAAACACTTGCTGATAATAATGAGCCGTTTGAAAAGAAAGAGATTAGTAAAGCGAAAAAAATAGAAGTTAGTTTTCCTTCATTAGATGGATTGCTTGTTACTGCGGATCTTTTTGAAGTGAATACTAAGAAGCCTTTGATCGTACTTTGTCATCAGGCAAATTGGAGTAGAGGGGAGTATCAAGAAATTATTCCTAAATTAAA
>CALJNC010000002.1 GCA_937981995.1 uncultured Chitinophagaceae bacterium | reverse complement strand
TGCAGCCGCACCAGCAGTACTTCCTCCTGGTCAAGCAAGTCCAGTATTCCCTAATTTAGGAGCTGGAAGTTATCTTGTAACAGCAACGGATCAAAATGGTTGTACTGATACCATGACGCATTTAATTACAACACCAGGTGCTCCAACATGGAATACAATTGTAGCAACTCCTGTACTATGTAATGGAGACAGCAATGGAACGATTACATTAACTACAACTGGTGGAGGAACTATTACTTATAGTATTACAGGTCCAAGTAATCCGCCAAGTAATACTACAGGTATTTTCACAAATTTATTAGCTGGTAATTATACATTAACCGCAGTAGATCAAAACAACTGTAGCATTACAAGTTCAGTAATAGTAGCTACACCACTAGCACTAAGTTATGCGAGTGCTGTAGTAGATAGTGTCAATTGTAATGGAGCATGCGATGGAAGTATTACAGTTGTAGGAGCAGGAGGAATTACACCATATAGTTATAGTATAACAGCACCTGTAACAGTAGGTCCTAATACTACAGGTGCTTTCAATATGCTATGTGCTGATACATATACAGTACGACTTACTGATAGTAATAATTGTACATTAGATACGACATTAACCGTAGCGGAGCCAGCCTTGTTTGTAGTGAGTAATCAAAGTTCATCAAATATTTTATGTAATGGTGATAGTACAGGATCTATAGTTGTTACTCACAGTGGAGGTACAGGATTACCAAACTATACTATTGCGCCTAATTTAGGCAATCAAACAATTGCTGGTACGTTTACTGATTTACCAATTGGAGTTTATATAATTACAGGTGTTGATGCCAACAATTGTTCCTCAACCGTTCAAGTTACGCTAACCGAGCCTGCACCATTAGTAATTGATAGTATCGTAAGTACAGTACCAAGTTGTGTTCCTGGTAATGATGCAACGATTACAGTTTACGCAAGTGGAGGGAATGGTATATACCAATATAATAATGGAGGAATTAATCAGTTGCCCAACTTATTTACTGGACAAGGTGCTGGTGTTTATACTATGACTGTAACAGATGCTAATGGTTGTACCTCAACAAGTAATCATATGATAGCAACGCCAGGAGCTCCTACCTGGGCAAGTGTAACACATGTTGATGTATTGTGTAATGGAGATAGCACAGGAAGCATAGCAGCCATAGTTACACCTGGTATTGATACTAATATTACCACTACAATTATATTGCCGATAGCTTATAACGGCATCCCGATTCCTGCAACAAATTTACCAGGAGGGTTGTATACCATACAGGCAGTTGATGCAAGTGGTTGCAGTATTACGAGCGTTGTAAATATTTCAGAACCGCCTGTATTATCAATTAATACAAGTGTAGTAGATAGTGTTGTTTGTAATGGAGATTCCACTGGAAGTATTACAATTACAATGACGGGAGGAGCAGCTCCTTACAATTATACAATTGCACCAAATGTTGGAATGCAAACTGTGCCAGGGATTTTTACAGGATTGCCTCAAGGTATTTATACTATAACAAGTAGTGATAGTAATAATTGTACTATAAGTACCGTACTACAAGTAAATGAACCAGCTGCTTTAAGTTATACTAGTATAGTAAGTACCAACGTAAGTTGTAATGGTGCAAACGATGGTAGTATTATAGCCATGGGAACAGGAGGTACGGCTGCGTTAAGTTATAATTTAACACCACCACCATTTTCGCAAGGGCCATCGGGTACATTTACACTATTAAATGGAGGTGCCAAAACACTTACCTTAATAGATGGTAATGGTTGTATGTTAGATAGTATCGTTACAATTTTAGAACCTAATTTATTTACAATTGATACAAGTAGCTCAACACAAGTAGTATGTTTTGGAGATAGTACAGGTCAATTGATTATGACATCAACAGGTGGTACAGCACCAATTACTTATGCAATAAGTCCGGCTGCAGGTATTCAAGCGCCTGTTGGAACCTTTAGTAATTTACCTGTAGGAGTTTATACAATTACAGCAACAGATGGTAACGCTTGTACTTCAATACAAACGTATACAATCACAGGAGCAGCTAGTGCAGTAAGTATAACTAATGTGAATGGTACACCAGCAAGTTGTAATCCAGGAAATGATGGAACAATTACAATAATAGGAGGTGGAGGGACTCCTCCTTTAACGTATGCGTTGAATACTACCTTGCCAACTTATCAAGCGGGTAATGGATTTACCGCCTTACCAGGAGGTAATTATTTTGTGTATGTGCAAGATGCTAATGGATGTACAGCGGTTGATTCTATAAGTTTAGTTACGCCAGGTGCCCCCGCCTTTACAAGTGTTACTAGTACCATGAATACTTGTAACGGGGATGCCACTGGAACAATAACAGGAGTAGCAACAGGGTCTAGTGCAATTACATATGGATTAAATACTACACCAGCTCAGTCTAATGCAAGTGGAGTATTTACAAATTTATTAGCGGGTACGTATTCAATTAGTGCAAGTGATGCAAATGGTTGTAGTGTAATAAATGTAATAAATGTAAATGAGCCTCCGGCAATTGTATTTACAACTTTAATAACAGATAGTGTAGATTGCAATGGCGGTAATAATGGAAGTATAACTGTAACAGGTTTAGGAGGAACACCAGCTTTGACGTATAGTATTAATCCAACCGCAACGCAAGCACCATTAGGTAATTTTACAGCTTTGCCAGCAACAAATTATACGGTAACTATTACCGACGGTAATATGTGCTCAATAGACAGTGTGATTGTAGTAAGTGAACCAGCACAATTAATAATAGATACCAATAGTACTATGAGTGTATTATGTATGGGAGATAGTACGGGTCAAATTATAATGGGAAGCACAGGTGGAACTGGAGCCGTTACATATTCTATTGCTCCAAGTTTAGGTGCCCAATTGTCAAATGGTTCCTTCAGTAATTTACCCGCAGGTGTTTATACAATAACTGGAACAGATGCCAATGGATGTGTAGCAATAGCAAACTATTCAATAACTGAACCAGCAACGAGTGTTTTGATAAGTAACATTACTAGCACAACGCCAAGTTGTAATCCAGGAAGTGATGGTACTCTTACAATCACCGCAGGAGGAGGTACTGGAAGTTTGATGTACACTTTAAATCCAACTAATATTATTCCGCAAATAGCGAATAATTTTGGCGGCTTATTAAGTGGTACCTATTTGGCCACTGCAATAGATGCAAATGGTTGCGTAGATACTATGAGTTATACTTTAGGAAGCTCACTAATTCCAACATGGAATACGATAAGCTTTACTGATGCCTTATGTAATGGAGATAGTAGTGGTACAATTACGGTTACAACTACAAGCGGTACAGCACCTATAAATTATAGCATTGTAGCACCAACAAACTTTATTCAATCAAATACAACAGGAAGCTTTACAAATTTACCTGCTGGTACATACAATATAGAAGCAAACGATGCAAATGCATGTAACATAAGTACGATGGTAACAATTGGCGAACCAGCTGCATTAAGCTTTGCAAGTGTTACAGTTGATAGTGTAAGTTGTAATGGATTGAATGATGGTCAAATTTTAGTTGCTGGAGTTGGAGGTGCTACACCTTTCACTTATCAAATTACAGCACCTTTACCTAGCATACCAAATGCATCAGGAGTCTTCACTAACTTAGCTGCAAATACATATACAATTACAATGACGGATAGTAATAATTGTACAGCTACCACGCAAGCAATAGTTTATGAGCCGGCACCTATTGTAATAGATAGTACTAGCTCAATAGATGTATTATGTAATGGAGATAATACCGGTGCCATTTATATACACAGTAGTGGAGGTACTCCAGCTATTTATCATGTAATTGGAACTGATACAAATCAATCAAACCCTGCGAACTTTACAAATTACCCAGCAGGTACGTATGCTGTAAATGCAATAGATGCTAATGGTTGTAGTGTAAGTACAATGGTAACCGTAAATGAGCCAACACCATTAACGCATGTTGTAAAAAGTACGAATGTTTTATGTTTTGGAGATGCAACTGGTACGATTACAATTACGGGATCAGGTGGAGTAGGGAACTATACTTATGGTTTGCCTAACCCAACAAATCCATTAAATACAAGTGGAAGCTTTACTGGATTAGCAGCAGGTCCTTACACTGGAGTAGTTACAGATAGCAATGGTTGTACAGATACAACAGCAATAATTACAATTATTGAACCAACACAAATCGTATTTGGTGTACCAACTTTACAAAATATCAATTGCTTTGGAGCAAGTACTGGAAGTATATTAATTGGTGCAACAGGTGGAACGGGTATTATAAATCTTTCAATGACGGGACCAGCAATTGGTGGTCCGTTGCCTAGTCCTGCAAACTTTACAAATTTGCCGGCAGGAACGTATGTAATATGTGCAACTGATGCAAATAATTGTTCAACTTGTACAACTATTACTTTGACCCAAAACCCGCAATTATTCTTTAGTAGTATTACCAATACTGAGGAGATTTGCTTTGGCGATAGTAATGCAGTAATTACTTTCCAAGGCGCGGGTGGAGTAGGGCCTTATACATATCGTTTTGATAATATAGGCAACCCACCAGGAACATCGCAAACAACTTATACTGGTCTTACAAAAGATGTTTATTCCATTGAGTTGTACGATTCATTAGGTTGCATGGTGGATACAAATTATAATATTCTAGGGCCCGATCCAATTACATTCCCTGTGTTTGTAGTTACGCCAACTACTTGTTTGGATACTGAAGATGGTAAGTTGACAGTGCAAGCAACTGGTGGTAGAGGTGGGCGATATACCTATAGTTTAGAACCAGGATTTAATATAACTACGAATGGAATCTTTAGAGGTCTTAAATCCGGAATGTATACATTAAGAACAAGTGATACAGCGGGCTGCTTTATTGATACTATTATTGATGTTCAATTGCCAACAAATCCGTTGGTAGTAAGTATCAATAAGCAGGACTTGGGTTGCCTAGGAAGAGGGAATGAAGGAACGGCTGAAGCGATTGTTAGCGGTGGAACTCCACCATATACTTATTTATGGAGTAGCACTCCAGTGCAAACAACGCCAAGGGTTACAGGATTATATCAAGGTTATCATACCGTAGATGTAGTTGATGCAAGTGGTTGTTTGCTTCGAGATACATTAAGAATAGAACCAGGTCCATGTTGTCAAGAAGTGTTCTTACCTAATGCGTTTAGCCCGAATGGCGATGGGCGCAATGATGAGTTTAGAGTGCTAAGTACGGCGGGTATGGAGTTGCAACAATTTGAGATTCGTAATCGTTGGGGAGAGCGCATATGGCATTCTTACAATGTACGTGCAAGTTGGGATGGAACAATTGATGGCGAGCCGGTTAATTTGGGCGTATATTATTATGTATTGCGTTACAAATGTTTAACTGATGGTCAGATGTATACTATGAAAGGTGATGTGATTGTAGTTAGATAAAAACTAAAATAAATTTAGAAACAAAAAATCCCGCCACGCTATTGCGTGGCGGGATTTCTTTATTTTACAAGTATAGCTTATGCCATTTTTGCTTGAAGACCTTTGTCTAAAGCCTCAAGAAACTCTTCAGTATAAACATAATCTTTGCCATGACTAACATCGTTTCCGCTAATACAGATAGCTAAATCTTTTGTCATCGTACCGCCTTCTACTGTTTCTATACATACTTCTTCAAGTTTGCTACAGAAATTAATAAGATCTTGGTTGTTATCTAACTTCCCTCTAAAAGCTAAACCTCTCGTCCATGCAAAAATAGAAGCAATTGGATTTGTACTAGTTGGTTCACCTTTCATGTGTCTGCGATAGTGACGTGTAACTGTTCCATGAGCAGCTTCTGCCTCCATAGTATTACCGTCAGGAGTAGTTAAAGCAGAAGTCATAAGTCCAAGTGAACCAAAACCTTGTGCTAATGTATCACTTTGTACATCTCCGTCATAATTCTTACAAGCCCACACAAAATTGCCATTCCATTTTAAAGCGGCTGCTACCATATCATCAATTAAGCGATGCTCATATGTAATACCTAACTCTTCAAATTTTGCTTTGTATTCATTTTGATAAACTTCTTCAAATATGTCTTTAAAACGACCATCGTATTGCTTAAGAATCGTGTTTTTAGTAGAAAGGTATAATGGCCATTTTTTACTAGCTGCCATATTAAAACATGAACGAGCAAACCCATAAATACTTTTATCAGTATTGTACATACTCATAGCTACACCGCCACCTTCAAAGTTGTATACTTCAAATTCTTGTGGTTCACCACCGTCTTCTGGTGTAAAGGTCATTGTTAATTTACCTTTTCCTTTAATAACTGTATCTGTAGCCTTGTATTGGTCGCCATAAGCATGACGTCCTATTGTGATAGGAGCTGTCCAGTTAGGAACAAGTCTTGGCACATTTTTCATTACGATAGGCTCTCTAAAAACAGTACCATCCAAAATATTACGTATAGTACCATTCGGCGAACGCCACATTTTCTTTAATCCAAATTCTTTAACTCGTTCTTCATCAGGAGTGATTGTTGCACATTTAATTCCTACGCCATGCTTTTTAATAGCATGAGCACAATCAATTGTAATCTGATCATCAGTCTCATCTCTTTTTTGAATGCTCAAATCATAGTATTCTATAGGAACGTCTAAATAAGGAAGGATCAATTTATCCTTAATAAACTTCCATATAATGCGAGTCATTTCATCACCGTCAATTTCTACTACGGGATTATCTACTTTAATTTTTGACATATGCCTTTCTTATTTTAAGATTGCAAATGTACTAAAGCGATGAATGATATATAATACACTCCCGTATAATAGATATTAACAATGTATCAAAAGGCTATAGGTTCTTTATAAGCTGATTAGCAAACTCACTTGTTTTGCATAAAGTAGCATCTTTCATGAGTTTATGAAAGTCAATAGTCACCGTTTTGGCTTTAATTGTTTTACTAACAGCGTTCTTTATTAAGTCTGATACCTCATTCCACCCCATATAGTCAAACATCATAGTTCCACTTAATATTACAGATGAAGGATTCATAGTATCTGTATTGGCAAATCTTGGTGCTGTACCATGAGTTGCTTCAAAAATTGCATTCCCTGTTTGGAAATTAATATTTGCACCTGGCGCAATTCCTATACCACCAACCTGTGCGGCTAATGCATCGCTTACATAATCTCCATTAAGGTTTAAGGTTGCTATTACGCTATAATCTTGAGGAGCTAAAAGCGCTTGCTGTAAAAAGTTATCTGCAATAGAATCTTTTATAATTACGCGGCCACCCATTGCAGCGACTTTCATCTCTTCGTTGGCTACATCTTCGCCGTTCTCTTTTTTAGTAGCAGTCCATTGGTTCCATGTATATACCTGATCAGCAAATTCTCTTTCAGCTAATTCGTAACCATATTGTTTAAATGCACCTTCGGTAAACTTCATAATGTTTCCTTTATGTACTAAGGTTACAGATGGTTTTTTATGATCAATAGCATATTGGATTGCTGAGCGTATTAAGCGTTCGCTACCTTCTTTACTTACAGGTTTAATGCCTAAAGAAACAGTATCAGGAAATCGGATAGACTTTACGCCAAATTTTTCTATCAAAAGTGTTTTTAGTTCATCCACTTCTTCACTCCCATGCATGTATTCAATACCTGCATAAATATCCTCTGTGTTTTCTCTGAAAATTACCATATCAACATTCTCAGGGTGCCACATTGGGGAAGGTACTCCTTCAAAATGCTTTACAGGTCGCAGGCAAGTGTACAAGTCTAATGTTTGACGAAGCATAACATTTAAGCTTCTTATGCCGCCACCTACAGGAGTAGTTAATGGCCCTTTGATAGAGATTAAATATTCTCTAAAAGCATCCATAGTTTCCTGTGGCATCCATTCGCCATTCGCATCAAATGCTTTTTGACCTGCTAATACTTCTTTCCATTCAATTTTTCGCTCACCTCCATAAGCTTTCTCTACTGCTGCATCAAAAACCCGAACACTCGCGCTCCAGATATCAGGTCCAATACCATCTCCTTCTATAAAAGGAATAACTGGATGATTAGGAACATTAAGTGAGCCGTTACTACCTAGGGTTATTTTGTCTGCCATTGAATAAAAATTTGCTCAAAGGTACGTGAAGGCTTAAAAACAAAGAAGAGTTTATAATGATTATTGTGCTTTACCAGCTTTTGACAATTGATACAGCTTATTGGCTTGCTCCGTATTGCCTTGTTGCATATAAATATCACCCATTAATTTGTAAGCCATGGCTGCTATTTGAGGAGATCTTGAAGCGCTATTTAAGCTACTTAATGCCTCATTCACTTGACCAAGTCCTTTTTGCGCAATGCCTAATTGAAGATAGGCAGGCAGAAACTGCGGATTAGTATTGGTTACTTGCGTTAGTAAATTGGCAGCTGTTGCAAAATCATTTTTTCTAATAGAAATTGTTCCAAATAAATATTGTGCTTCCAAATCAGTTGGTTCTTTATCGTAAGCGTATTTTAAATTATTGTAAGCATTTTCTATATCACTTACTTGTAAGTATGCGTTTCCTAATGATTTTCTTATGCTTGTATTCATAGGGTCCTGTGTCAAGTATTTTTTAAAGGACTCAATAGCTTCAGGTATTTTATTTTGAGATAAAAATGCATTTCCTTTTATGTCCTCATTGCTTGGTCTTTTGATTAAAGCACTAAGCGGTAAGTCCATCATATTGTTTTGGTACAAGGTGTGTTTTTCTGGGAGCCAAGAACCTGAGGTTAGTTTTTCTAAAGGAACTAATGCTTTATGTAAAATATTGTAATCCCACTCAGACGTATTTAACTCATAGTAACGGTTGTATTTTATTTTTACATTAGGGTAATCCACTAAATAGCATCTAAGTAAATGATGCGCATTGGTAGTTAGTACGACTGTATCAGTTAAAGGAGTTTTTTTGGCTACGTTTTCAATAAAATAATCTACTGATGGTTTGAGACCGTTATAGTAATAATCAAATTCATAATTATAATACGCCTCCTTAGGCCCACCTACAAATGCATTGAAATAATTCACTTCATTAGGTTGATGTTTTGCCACAAAATAAAGTGGTTCTAACAACATAAGTGCAAGTAAAACAAGAGGAGCAAATTTTAAAACAGGTTTTTCTTTTGCTTCAAAAAAGGCAATAAGTCTTTCCCAACCAATAGCTGCTATAATAGCAATACTTGGAAATACGAAAAGGATGTGCCTCCAAAGGTGGAATATGTTTGAGCTTTTATACACTACATAAAGGATAGGGAAAAAGCCAGTAAAAGCAACAAATAAAATAAGATAGAAGTGTTTTTCTTTTCTCATTGAAAAAATAAAAACGCCAAAAAGTATTAGGCCTAATAAAAACACATAAGGCGAGGTAATAAGAATGGCTTTAGGTACATAATACCAAGGCAATTCTGCCGAAGCAATTTTTGTGCCTTCCCAAATTTGAGCAAGAGAGATATCTAAATTTGAGAAGGTGTCTAATGCAACAAACGGATTGTTGAGAGGGTCCTGTAAAGCAAATGGCCAGAACAATACAGCTATAAAATAAGCCGCTATACAAATGCCTATATACGTTAATGCGGTTTTTAAGTTCAATATTTTTTTTAGGTTCTCTTTTAAATTTGGCAGGATAGAAACCACCATGAATAAACCTAGATAAGCAAAAAGTAAGAAAGCTGCAATACGAATATTTAGCGCTAAGGCTATAGATAAAATAACAAAGGCATAATCTTTTATTTTAACGGCAGGGTAGGACTGCCAAAAACGAATTATAAAATAGATAGCCATAATGTACGCCGCCGAAAAAGGAACATCTTTTGGATTGTTCATGCTATGCCCCAAAAAAAACGGGAATAAAAACATGAGCAGGGCAACAATTGTAGCGGCTCTATAATTTGAAAATAGAAGTACAATTCTTGATGCAAAAAAGATTGCCAAAAAGCCCATGAGCGCATTTAAAATATGGCGCAGGGTAAACTCATTCATAAAAGGCAATACTTTGTGTACGGTTGCTGCCGTCATATCAAACGCGCCGCCATAAAGGTGCAAAAGGTGATCTTTATCTAAATACTCAGGCATGCTCAAGGCTGTAGTATCCTCTCCCAAGGTGGTCATGTAACTTATAATAGCTTTTCCATAAGCACTTGCATCATCCTCATCTCCTGTTATGCCATGATTCAAACTCATAGTAGCCATTGTTACGGCTATAACGATTAGCAATATGCGGTATATGTTTTTAAAACTTTTCATTTTATAAAGCATTGTTGTTTTTGGTTTCTTTTAGTTTTTTGCGATACTGTCGGTTAATTTTTAAAAGTTCCAATGGAAATTGAAACATGTCCGATAGTTTTATTTTGCTTCCTCCTTTTTCAAGCCATTGATTTAATGGTTTTTCAAAAGCCGCCTCATTGAAATAATCATATCCTTTATGTATAATTACCCGTGCAAATAGCTCAATGTCAAACAACCATTTACTTATAAATTTAGTTTGAAAAACTTTTTGGATTAGGCTATGATGAAAATATTTTGCGCCGCATTGCGTATCGTAAATTGGAATATTTAAAATGTAAGCAGCACAAGTTGCAAAAATGCGTCCTAAGTAATGTCGCTTAGGTTTGCGTTCTATTTGACTACCTATTTTTTGAATGCGAGAGCCAAAGTAAATATGCTTTTCTTTTTCAATAGCATCTAAGCCCATATTATAAAACTCAATAAGCGGCGTAGCCATATCGCAGTCCAAATAGCCTAATAGCTTATAGTGTGCCTGCTCTTGTAAGAAGGCGCTTCTTATAGTTTCTGCCTTGCCTTGATTTTTTTTGTTTGATATTACTTTTACTTGCTCAGGATACGCAGTTTGTAAGTCAAGGAGAATCTGCGCCGTATTATCTTTGCTTCCGTCATTTACAAATATTAATTGATACTTCTCAGCTTGGTATTTTTCTACGTTGTTCAAAAAATACACAACCTCCTCTTTGGGAAATCTGTTCTCCTCATTATATGCGGGAATAAAAATACCTAGAGGTTTTCTAATCATTTTTCTCTCTTTCCGGTAATAAAGTTAGATAGGCCAGGGAGTCTGATGCCTATTTTTAAAAGCGCAGTACATAGTTTATAATCAATCCAAAGTATTGCTTCAATAAAGCTTGTTACCCCTTTGGATTTATTCCAAGTAGAAATTCCTTTGGCTTCTTCCTTAGGTTTTAATATTTTTTCGGATAACATGATAAAAAATCGTGGAATCAAGAAAGAAGTATAAAAATAACCTGATTGGATTTCGTTCCAGTTTGCTTTGTTTACAAGTGCTCGTAATTGCTTGTTATTATATCTTCTGTAATGCTGTAAAAATTTATCATGGTTAGCAAATAGAAATTGAAAGGCCGGAACGGTAATGATAAATTTAAAAGGGTCAGATGTAAGTTTTGTTACATCTTGCATTACCCTTAAGTCATCGGGTACATGCTCTAGTACATCAAGAAACAATACTAGGTCAATGCTTTTTTTCTTTAGTTCGCTATTACCCCAGTCGCTATATAGCCTTACGTTTTTAGGGTTTTCAATTTGCTTGTATAATGTTTCTATTATTTTTTCATCATAAAATATATCAATACCCAAAAAAGTTAAGTTAGGGAATGTGCTAGCTAGCTGGTCAATAAGATAGGCGTCGCCTGAGCCTACATCCAGTACATTTATTGTCCTGTTTTCCTCAAGCTCATCCTTCAATAAGGAGCGTATTTTCTCCTTAATAATTTTTATCCTTACAGTCTCCCAAGGGTGCCTGCATTGAATATTTTGTTTTTCCAACTCAACTAAATCCACTGATACAATTTTTAATTCAAATATAAAGCCATATTACTTATTACTATATAATTAAATCAACTCATGATGCTATGTTTTCTTGGTTCAATTGTTTAGTAAATAAAGGGCGGGTATCCTTATTTATTGAGCATTGTCATACCTATGTCAGAAAAAGATTAAAATTGTTAATATGTAGAGATTCAAATTATAATGACATCATAAATCATTAATAATCTGCGTTATAGTAAGTGAAACTCATCTATTTTTGAAGCAACAATCAAGTATGAACAGTTTAAACCGTATTTTATTTTTTACAATATTCCTTATTGCAACTACTGGGCTACAGAGTCAGGCTCAAAAAGCTATTTTGTTTCAGTATCCTAGCTCGTCTACGCAAATTAAAATTGCTCAAGAAAGAGGGGATGCCAAAACGGTTGCATTTTATAAGCGATCTGATAATCAAATTAAGCACGCTATTATCAAAAATTTCAGACAAGAATTTGACTATGCACCAGTTTACTTTTTTAGTAGCGATGATTATTATAAGGTAAAGGCTAAAGATTACGACAATGTTGCCTTTGTTGATAATAAGATGAATCCTGTTGTTTTTCCTGAAGATATCCTTGATTATAATATAGCTACGATTGGTTTTTTTCCTAAGGAGTTAACTGAGGTAGAGGATAAAGGCGAAGAAGTACTTGAAGAAGGCGTTGAAAATCATTTTGGTAGAGGTATTATTTTAAAAAATGTTGACCTTACACCGGTTAAAGGCAAACTGCGCTTTACACCATGTAAAATAGGCAAAAAAGGAAATATTTTCGTTCGTAAAAAACGTTATTACGTATTTAAGGGCGCTGGGAGTTTGAATCTTCGCTTGCTCAAGTTTGGTGGTAAATAAATACTCCCTCTTAGCATTTCACAAATCCTTGCTTTGGTGCTACTTTTGCACTTCAATTTTAAACAATTATAAGATATGAATTACGACGTAATAGTAATTGGTAGTGGCCCTGGTGGTTATGTAGCAGCAATACGAGCTTCACAATTAGGTTTTAAAACCGCAGTTATAGAAAAAGAAAGCCTTGGAGGTGTTTGTTTAAATTGGGGTTGTATCCCTACCAAAGCATTATTAAAAAGTGCACAAGTATTTGAATACGCCAAGCATGCAGCAGACTACGGTGTAATGGTAGAAAATCCAAAAGCAGATTTTGGAGGTATGATTAAAAGAAGTCGTGGTGTAGCTGGTAATATGAGTAAGGGAGTACAGTTCCTTATGAAAAAAAATAAGATTGATGTAATTATGGGCTTTGGTAAAATTAAAGCCAAAGGTCAAGTAGAAGTAACTGGAGCAGATGGTGCAGCTACTTTATATGATACCAAACATATTATAATAGCTACAGGCGGACGCGCTAGAGAATTGCCTAGCTTGCCAATGGATGGTCAAAAAGTAATAGGATATAGAGAAGCAATGACCTTGCCTACCATGCCTAAGAAAATGATCGTTGTGGGTAGTGGTGCAATAGGTGTTGAGTTTGCTGATTTTTATAATAGTATTGGTACAGAAGTAACGATTGTAGAATTTCAATCGCGTATAGTGCCTGTAGAGGATGAAGATATTTCAAGAGAATTAAGCAAGCAGTTTAGAAAACGTGGTATGAAAATCATGACAGAAAGCAGCGTAGAAAGTGTGGATACAAGTGGTGCTGGTGTTAAGGCTACTGTAAAAACTAAGAAAGGGGAAGAGATTTTAGAAGCGGATGTATTGTTGAGCGCTGTAGGTGTAGTGGCTAATATTGAAAATATTGGTTTGGAAAACGTAGGAATCAAAACTGAAAAAGGAAGATTAATTACTGATGAATATTGTAATACCAATGTTCCTGGTATTTATGCAATAGGTGATATTTTGCCAACGCAGGCGCTTGCTCACGTAGCAAGTAAAGAGGCTATTTTATGTGCTGAGAATATTGCTTACATGGAAAAGAAGTTTGATCACAAACCAACTCCATTAGATTATGGAAATATTCCAGGTTGTACATATTGCCACCCTGAAATTGCTTCAGTAGGATATACTGAAAAGCAAGCAAAGGAAGCAGGTTATGAACTAAAAGTAGGTAAGTTCCCATTCATTGCAAGTGGTAAAGCTGCTGCTTCTGGAGATACATCTGGTTTTGTAAAGGTGATATATGATGCTAAGTATGGTGAGTGGTTAGGATCTCATATGATTGGTAATGGTGTTACTGATATGATTGCTGAGACGGTTCTTGGACGTACGTTAGAAACAACCTACCAAGAGGTATTAAATACTGTACACCCGCACCCTACAATGAGTGAGGCTGTTAAAGAAGCTACAGCTGCTGCTTATGGCGAAGCTGTTGATATTTAATATCAAAAAAAAATTAAAATGAGTAAGCTATCATGCCAATGCATGATAGCTTTTTTTATAAATCCATTATTTCCATTAAATAATGGTAGGGCCAATTTGCCCCGGAACTTACATAGTTATCCAAACGTATAGCTTTAATTGAACCATTTGAATGTTTGAATTTAAGCCAATTTTCATGCGCATATTTTGAGGAGCCTCTTTTTAGGTCCATAAAGGTGATATTGGGATTTGGTATGGGCGGGTTTTGAGTTTCAGTTTCAGTTATAAGTATTAAGTTATCATTAATTAGGTTGCCCGTATAGAAATTTAAATCGGCCTTAGTAAGTAATCGGCCAAATTTGTTTGTGTCAATTGAGCTAATGAGTCCTGAGTCAGTTGTGTTCCTATAATTTAATATTGCAAAATTGTTGTATAAAATGGTATCTACAAATACGGTATCTATGTCTGTTTGGCCAAATACGCTCCAATCAAAATTTATTAATTCAATTTCCATTTTATAAAATAAATATTGATTCCCCTTTGCATAATTTCTATTCCAAATGATATTAAAGTCTGTTGCATTATCGTTATCTAAATCTATTGGTAAAATGCTGCTTCCATTGGGTAAGTTATCTCTTACAGAATCAAGAGCTGTAGCTCTAGAAGTTACTTTGTTTTCAACGACTCGGTAATCTTTTTTGCATGATGTAAAAGACACAACATAAAAAATACTAATACAAAATAGGATTGAGAGTTTATTTATCATTGGCGTTTACTAAAGTTAATTATTTAGAAGCACTAAGAGTGTGAGTTTATTCAAGAAATTGTAATACGCAGGTCAAAATTTACCTGCCACTCAAAAAAACAATAAAAAAACCACCACGCTAATGGTGGTGGCTTTAGTAGGGGTTTAAGGGGGTTGAGGGTTTTTATACGTTAAATAGGGGTGCAATGATTTATATGAACTAATGTAAATGTATAGTGACATACCAAGAAAACATAGAAAACTTAATAAGCGGTCGATTTTTTTTATAAGCGGTCATTTTTGACCGTTTATTAGTATTTTTTGCAGTAGTCTTCGCCTTGTTCAAATGGCAGTGGGTTGACCATATCTACATCGTTGTAGCTTTTATTGGCCCCCCAATTAAAGAGTTTCTCAAAAAACGGTAGCCATTTTTTATTCTTTATCATAGAAAGAAAGTAAACTTCATGCTCTTTTTCTTTTATACCCATTTCATAAAGCATTTTGTCATGTTTGGTAATTCCTAGGGAGTGAAACTTATGTATCATTACAAAGTACTCGCACACATTACCGCTTTCAAGCTTACCAGCAAAAAAGAATGGCATGAACCAACCAACAACATAGCAACTAGCAGAAATCATACGGCCTATAATAGCAAATTTTATTTCGTACCACCTAGATATTGGGATATTATATTCCTGCATTATAGAAAATACCTCGGCTCTATGGTCCCATTCATCAAGTTCAATTTGTCTTATTGCTTTTTTTTGATCAGCATTTCTTACTGATTTTGCATGCCCTATATAGGCAAAAGCAGCTGCTTTCTCAGCGGAGTAAGCAAGCTGTAAAGACTTAGCTAAACCTTTGTGATTTAATTTCATTTGAAACGAACACAAAGTTACATTTCGATTATCAATTGTTTTCTTATTAAAAATAAAAAAGAGGCCCTCCCGAAGGAGGAACCTCTTGCCCCATATAAAAACTGTTTAATTAATTTAAGGAAGTAAAACACGATCAATTAAGTGCACTACACCATTACGTGTTACTATGTTGGTAGCTGTAATATTTGAAAGGTTACCAGCGTTATTTGTTCCTGTAATTGTAGGTCCGCCGTTGGTACCATTCGTTAAGTTAATGGTGGAGTTACCATTGGCTAACATAGGTAATGATCCATTGGCTAAGTCAGATGAAAAAGCACGGTTAGCAACTACATGATAACGCAATACGTCTAACAAAGTATTGATAGGAATATCGTTAATATCATTTAAGTTTAAAATAGTAAGTAGCTGAGTAAATGCAGCATTAGTTGGAGCAAAAACAGTTAACTCTGCAGTGCTTAGTGTTGAAGC
Source organism: uncultured Chitinophagaceae bacterium (assembly GCA_937981995.1). Classification (GTDB taxonomy): domain Bacteria; phylum Bacteroidota; class Bacteroidia; order Chitinophagales; family Chitinophagaceae; genus JAGNRR01. Next base: position 9,517 of record CALJNC010000002.1, on the reverse strand, counting down.
CAAATTTGGATCTCCACCCATCGCAGTAGTTGCTGTAGTAACAGCTTTTACTAAAGAATCAAGTCCTGAAGCTATAGCTGTTTCTACCGTATTGCCACTTGGTGGTATTAATACTCTATTGATTATGTGTATTACGCCGTTATCAGCGTCAACATCAGCAGTTGTTACTTGCACACCATTAATAAATACACCATTGGTATTGCTAGTTACAAAAACAGAATCTCCGCTTGCTGTAATTACTTTGGCATTTGGGCCGGCCGGCACATTGGCTGCAGGAATTTTGGTGCCTATGGTGTGATACAGCAAGATGGTTTCTAAATCAGATTTAGATAAGTTAGCTAGTGACGTTATGCCTGATGCTACAAAAGCATCATTATCAGGTGCAAAAACTGTGAACGGACCGTCTCCGGCTAGTGTTGTTTCTAATTCTGCTTTTAGTACTGCTGCTTCTAAAGTTGAGAAATCATTTCCTGCTACGACAATATCTGTAATGGTGTTTGTTACAGGGTCAGGGTCAGGTAGTGGTGGTGAATCTTTTGTACAGCTTGTAGAAAATGTAATACAAGCAGCAATAAGGACTAGAAGGATAGACTGGTTTAATTTTTTGAGGTTTGTCATAATGTTTAATTATTTTGTTTAATGATTCAACAAAAGTATAGTGGCTAATTTCAGTAATCAAGTATTGTTTAATAAAATATTGCATTTGTCAAACAATTTTACAATGCGATTACAAAGTGAAAAAAACAACAATAAACAGGTTGCACTTTCGGCATTGATAAAAATGCCTTTGGTTACATTATAAGATATTGAATGTTATGTGTTTAGGTAGTGCTCAATCATAAACTGTACATGAAAACTTTGAAGTAAATCTGTATTTGCACTACTTTGATGGGCAGATCAAGCTTTGAAATATGAAATAAAAAGGGCCTTTCCGAAGAAAGACCCTTTGCCCCATATAAAAACTATTATGAACTAAATAAGTACAGTATTTTAACCTATTATTTTAAAGCACTGTTGTCTAACTTATTATGTTTTTAGTTAAACAAATATATGCTAAGATTTTTAATTATTAGCATGTTTTATCATTTACTTTTAAAACTTCCTATTGCATCAACTAGTTGCTGTGTACTCTTGTTATCTGTAGCCCATGAGGTAATAATGCGCACAACTGCTTTATTGCTATCTATCTTTTGCCAAACATAAAATTCAAAATGCTCAGCTAGTATTTCAATCTGATTGTTCGTAAGAATAGGGAAAAGTTGATTGGTATAACCTTCTACCCAAAAATCACAATTTGCATTTTCTAATGCTTGCTTAATAAGAATGGCTTGTTCATTAGCATGCTTTGCTAGATTAAAATATAAATCATTTTTAAATAATTCTAAAAACTGAATCCCAATTAATCGTCCCTTTGAGAGCATGGCACCTTTTTGTTTAAGATGGTATTCAAAGTCTTTTTGAAGGTTTTTATTATTAATTACAATGGCCTCGCCTATAAGGGCACCATTTTTTGTTCCTCCTAAATAAAATACATCTGTAAGACTTGCTATTTCATGTAATTCCAAATCATTGGTTGATGCCATTAATGCTTGTCCAAGTCGAGCGCCATCCATAAATAAAAGCATATCATTTTTAATACAAAATTTTCTCAACGATTGCAGTTCACTTTTAGAATAAATTGTACCTAACTCAGTAGAGTTTGAAATATAAACCATTTTTGGTTTGAGCTGATGAGGCTGTTTATCATGTTGGTCAATTACATGTTGAATTAGTATCGGGCTAAGTTTCCCATCACGAGTGGCAATTGTACTAACCTTATGACCAGTGGCTTCAATAGCACCCGTCTCATTAGTAGCTATATGGCCAGTTTCGGCGGCAATTACGCTTTCGTGAGGTCTAAGGATTGCTGAAATTACTAAAAGGTTAGCCTGAGTCCCACCGCTTACAAAGTGTATACGAGAACTTGGTGCGTTACATTTTTCTAAAATAAGTTCTGCAGCCTTTTGTGAGTATACATCCAAGCCGTAACCCGCTTGTTGGTCAAGATTATTTTTTGCAAGCGCATCTAAAATATTGGGGTGGCACCCTTCAGAATAATCATTTTTGAAAGAGATTTTCATATTCGTAATATAAGTAAAAGTAATTCGTCCACTGATATTGAATATAAAGTTTTTAGTTTCTTTTAGATAATGAAGACTAATTTTACACCCTAGTATCCGAATGCCAAAAAATAATTTTAAAGATGGGTTTGTGTTTTCTTCTCACCAGGAGGAAGAGCAAGCTATTTTTGATAAGTTACTTGATATTTTTAAAGAACTTATAACCCATACTTCGGGCGATGCCGATGAAGCATTGGATTGGATGCGAGAGCTGGATAAAGAATATAATCTTACCACCTCGGAGTATACTATGGATGATTTTATTGAAGAGCTAATAGAAAAAGGCTACCTCAAAGATCCTGATGAAGAAGATGGTCAATTTAAAATAACAGCAAAAACCGAGCAAGGAATTAGGCAGCATGCTTTAGATCAAATCTTTGGCAACATTCGAAAATCTGGTTTAGGGAATCATCGCACGCAAAAAACAGGCAAGGGAGATGAAGCAACTGGCGAATTTAGAAATTATGTTTTTGGTGATTCGCTTGAAGATATCTCAATGCAAGAGAGTATTAAAAATGCACAGCGTAATCATGGGGCAGATAATTTTAAATTAACCGAGAATGATCTGGTGGTAAATGAAACAAGTCATAAAGCACAAATGAGTACAGTGCTTATGATTGACATTAGCCATAGTATGATACTATATGGCGAGGATAGGATTACACCCGCTAAAAAAGTAGCGATGGCATTGGCTGAGCTAATACGTACGCGTTATCCCAAAGATTCATTGGATATTATAGTTTTTGGTAATGACGCTTGGCCTATTAAATTAAAGGAGTTGCCTTATTTAAATGTGGGTCCTTATCATACCAATACAGTGGCGGGTTTAAGTTTAGCCATGGATATTTTGCGACGAAAGAAACAAACCAATAAACAAATTTTTATGATTACGGATGGTAAGCCAAGTTGCTTAAAATTACCTAATGGAGAGTATTATAAGAATAGTAATGGATTAGATCCTGAGATTGTTTCCAAGTGTTATAACATGGCGCGTCAAGCTCGTAAACAACAAATACCTATTACCACTTTTATGATAGCGCGCGATCCTTACCTTATGCAATTTGTTGATCAGTTTACAGCAGAAAATCAAGGGAAAGCTTTCTTTACAGGTTTAAAAGGTTTGGGTGAAATGATCTTTAGAGATTATGAAAAAAATAGAATAAAAAGAATTAGATAATGAATATTGATAAAATAAAGACGCTTAAAGAACTTAAAAAGGCTGGCTATCAATCCAAGTCGATAAAGGATGAATTGCGTGATAACTTAATAGAAAAGATTCAAAATAAGGAGGAACTATTTGATAGTATCCATGGATATGAGCATACCGTAATACCTCAATTGCAAAGTGCTATACTGGCAAAGCATAATATTAATTTACTTGGGTTGCGAGGTCAGGCAAAAACAAAAATTGCTCGCTCGCTTATTAACTTATTGGATGAGCATATGCCTATTATAGCAGGATCTCAAATTAATGATGATCCTTTGCAGCCCATTTCTAAAATGGCTGTAGACTTGGTAAAGGAACACGGAGAAAATACTCCAATAGAATGGGTGCATAGAGATAAACGCTTTTTTGAAAAATTAGCAACGCCTGATGTAACGGTAGCAGATTTAATAGGCGATGTGGATCCAATTAAAGCCGCAAATCTCAAGTTGAGTTATGATAATGAATTAGCCATACATTATGGAATGATTCCGAGGGCAAATCGTTGCATTTTTGTAATTAATGAATTGCCTGATTTGCAAGCGCGTATTCAAGTTGCTTTGTTTAATATATTACAAGAAGGGGATGTGCAAATAAGAGGTTTTCAAATTAGAATGGCCTTAGATATGCAATTTGTATTTACTGCCAACCCTGAGGATTATACCAATCGTGGAAGTATTGTTACACCATTAAAAGATAGAATTGGTTCGCAAATAATTACGCACTATCCCAAGAGTATGGATATTGCAAAAAAAATTACGGAGCAAGAAGCTAGAGTATCTGCCGAAATTAAAGAGGCAGTTCATGTACCTGATTTTGCTAAAACTCTTTTGGAGCAAGTGGTTATTGAAGCCCGTAAGAGTGATTATATTGATGCAAAGAGTGGAGTATCTGCTCGTATGAGTATAACGACCTACGAAAATTTAGTAAGTACATCGCATTTGCGCATGTTAAAAAATGGCGAGAAAAAAGGGACGATTAGACTAAGTGATTTTCAGGGTATTGTACCATCTATTACAGGTAAGGTAGAATTGGTTTATGAAGGGGAGCAAGAGGGCTCGGAGAATGTTGCCTTGATACTTTTAGGCGAAGCTATTAAATCAATGTTTGCTGAGCATTTTACGCCTATAAGAAAATTGGCAAAAGAAGGAGAGTATGGTGAGTTTGAGGCCTTAGCGCAATGGTTTGTAGATCATCCGCTTTTGCAAATTTCATTTGACATGGACGAAGCTTCTTATAATAAAGAGTTAGCTCAAGTAGGTCCGTTGAATAGTATCTTAGATAAGTTTCAACCCGATGTTGCTGAAGAGGATAAAAACTTTTATCGCGAGTTTATTCTTTGGGCTATGGTTGAAAATGGTCGCTTAGATAAACGCAGACTGAGTGACGGAATGAAGTTTCAGAATGATTTGTTGGCGGGTTTATAAATTCCCTATCTTACTTTTGACGCGTGAGTTGGATTTATATACTTAGTGTAATTGGAACAGGCGTTTTTGCCATCTCCGGTGTGCTGACGGCAATTCAAAAAAAGTTTGATGTAGTGGGCACCTTGGTTATTGGCTTTGTTACGGCTGTTGGTGGCGGTACACTGCGTGATATTTTATTAGGCGAAACGCCTGTAAGTTGGCTACAAGATAGAAATTATTTTATCGCCATTGTGGTAGCTTATGTGCTTACTTATATATTCAAAAGGCAAACCTTGGAGTATAAAAAAAGTATGTTCCTTTTTGATACAGTGGGTATAGGCTTGTTTACCATAATAGGAATTCAAAAGGCCGTTCTCATGGGCCTGCATGTAGAGTATTGCTTGATTTTAGGCGTAGTGTCTGCTTCGTTTGGTGGTGTAATACGTGATGTGCTTACCAATGAAGTGCCACTCATTTTTAGAAGAGAAATTTATGCCACGGCATGCTTTGCGGGTGGTGTGGTCTACGTTATTCTCTCCAGACTTTTTGCTACAGATGATATAAATATTCTCATTTCTATTGCAACGGTCATTGTGATTCGATACTTTGCTGTCAAGCGACAATGGTCGCTTAATTTGAATGTCTAAGTCTCAATTTCATAAAAATTTATTGCTTTCAAATTACTTGTATTAAGCTACTTAAGAGTTTAAATACAAGTAAACAAAAAAGCATAAAGAACAAAGAAGCAAGAAACCGAATACGACATAGAATGTTATAATCTTCTTGCGGCTAAATTCAGAACGCTTTTTGTTTTTGTAATATGTAGCCAATAGGAAAGCCAGGGCAATCGCTAGGAGGGGGATTCTCATAATTATTTCCTTTCTTACTGCACCGGAAATCCACGATCACGCATAAGCGCATTTACATCAGCGTCTCGTCCACGAAATAAGCGATATGCCTCGGCTGGGTCAATGGCATTGCGCGGAGCAAATAATGTATTGATTGCTTTGGACGCTAATGCTTTGTCATAAAAGCCACCTGGAGCATTTCTAAAAGCTTCAGAAGCATCGGATGTAAGTACATCTGCCCACATATAACCGTAATAAGCTGTTGCATAACCTTCGCCGCTAAATACGTGACCAAAGTGTGGCGTGCGATGACGCATAGGCAATTCTTTTGGCATTTTTAATTCAGCTAAAGTTTCACGCTCAAATTTATCAATATCAATATTAGAAGGATCGGCTAAGTGCAATTTCATATCCATAATAGCAGACGCTAAATATTCCGTCGTTGAAAAACCTTGATTAAAAGTAGATGCTTTTTTAATTTTTGCGATTAAATCAGCTGGCATAGCCTCGCCCGTTTTGTTATGTTTTAAATAGCCATTGATTACTTTATCTGTAGCTAACCAGCGCTCCAATAGTTGCGATTGAAACTCAGTATAATCTCGTACGCCACTATTCAAAGTAGGGTATTTTACATTGGCCGAGAAGAAATGTAGTGCATGACCAAATTCATGGAAGAAGGTGGTAGCATCATCCCAAGATACTAAAAGTGCTTCACCAGGGGCAGGTTTTACAAAGTTTGAATTGTTAGAAGCTAGTACATTCTTCTCACCATCAAAATTTGTGTACGAACGATAGGTTGTAGCCCAAGCGCCTGATCGTTTGCCTTCTCTTGCATAAGGGTCCAGGTACCATAGTCCTACATTTTTTCCTGTAGTAATATCATTTACTTCCCACACACGTACGTCTTCATGAAACACCGGTACTGCTCCAACCTTAAGTGGTGTAAACTTATAATTAAATAATTCACCCGCTACCATATGCATTGCGTCTGTTAGTTTATCTAACTGTAAATATTGTTTTACCTCTTCTGAGTTTAAATCATATTTCTCAGCACGAACTTTCTCGGCATAAAAACGGTAATCCCATGGCTCAATAGTAATCTCGTCTCCCAATTTATCAGCTACTGCTTGCATGTCTGCAACTTCCTCGTCTACACGCGCTATGGATGCACTCCATACTTTCGTCATAAGGTTCATTGCATTCTCTGGCTTTTTTGCCATGCGATCTTGTAAGCGCCACTCGGCATAGTTTTTGTAACCAAGTATTTCTACTTTTTTTCGGCGCAGTTTTAAAATATCTGCAATCAATTTATTGTTGTCATATTCATCACCATTATCACCACGAGCGTAATAATTTGTCCATACAGTTTTGCGTAATTCTCTTTCGGTAGAGTAAGTTAAAAACGGGTCCATAGAGGAGCGTGTATTTGTTATAGCAAATTTGCCTTTCTGCCCTTTGTCTTCTGCAATTTTAGCAGCTGATTTTTTAAAACCATCAGATAAACCTCCTAATTGTTCTTCGTTTAAATAAGTTACATAGTTCTCTTCATCGTGTAAAACGTTATTAGAGAATTTTGTATAAAGGCCTGATAGTTTTTTTTCAATAGCTGCATATTCTTTTTTCTTTTCGGCATCTAATTCGGCACCATTCATTTCAAAGTTTTTATACTTTAAATCAACCACACGTTGCTGATCTGCTGGTAAAGGATTTGTTTTGCTAGCGTCATATACTGCTTTGATACGGGCAAATAATTTTTCGTTCTGGGTTATCTTAGATGAGAACTCGGAAATTTTAGGAGAAAGAGATTCTTCCACTTTTCTAAATTCAGGCGACGACATATTGCTACTAAAAATGCCATAGTATTGAAAGGCTAATTCTAGCGGTTGGCCTGCTCGTTCCATAGCCACTATTGTATTTTCAAAAGTTGGTGCTTCAGGATTGTTGGCAATAGAATCAATCTCGGCTAAGTTGCTTTCCATGCCGGCAAGTATGGCGGGTTCTAATTGCGATAATTCCATTTTATCAAAGGCGGGGACACCGCCAAATTCTCCTGTCCAATCTTGTAATAAAAGATTTTCTTTCATGATAGTTTCTGTTGATTGTTTACAGCTTGCTAGGGTCATAAGCGCTGCCACAAAGAGTACGCTACTTTTACTAAATATATTTTTCATAATTGCGAACAATAAATTTAACCATAGAAAGTCTAATCTGCTTTATTAAACAGTTTATTCTATACACACGAAACTAAGAAATAATGGTATGGGTAGCTTCCCTAATCTTCCGATAGCCATACAGACAACTCGTTGCCAGAAGGGTCTGTGAATTGAAAACGCTTACCACCGGGGAAAGAAAAAATATCTTTCACAATCTTACCGCCAGCTCCAATGATTTTATTTTTTACGTCTTCTAAATTTTTATGATATAAAACGACTAGTGCGCCATTGGTAATGGGTTTATTGCTAAATTCAAAACCGCCTTCTAATCCTGCATTAGAAAAAGCCGTATAATTAGGTCCATAATCCGTGAATTTCCAATTGAAAACAGTGGTATAAAATTTTTTTATCTCGATTAAATCGTTGGCATAAAATTCTATATAGTTAATGTGGTTATTTGTGCTCATGCTAATTTGTATAATCTAATACAAATTTAGAATAATTGTCGATTCAATGCTATTATTCATAGAATTTGCTTTTTTAAAGAAATAACTATTAGGTTATTAATTGCTGTTAAGCCTTGCACCGAGAGAGTTAATTTAAGTATTACAACTTATTAACAGCCTCTTGCAATACGATAACACTATTTCGGCTTGGTTATTGCTCTATTTATATTGAAAAAAAATAACTACTACTATGCAAAATTTAAAATTTACTCTTTTACTCTTTTTGGGGCTATTCGTTTCTGGCGAAAGCCTTATGGCCCAATGTTCTTTCTCGGCTAATTCTGGCGGCTTTGATTATGCCGTAAATATTAATGATTTATCGGTTGATAATGTTATCTATACTCAAGCAGGTTCTACGTGTAATGTGAATATAGTAGTGGGATATGATATTTCAATTATTACCAATGGAGTGCAGCCTAGTTGGTGGAGCCCTCAAGATATGGATGTATTACAAGGTAATTTTAATTGTGTGGGTGGTAGCGGCGCCTCATTTTTTAATCTTCCAAATATCGGTGGGCAAGGAACAGCAACCTCGGCAACTTTTTCTTATGCAAATACTCAATGTAGCAATGTTGTTTTAGACTGTCCTATCACATTGCAAATTGGTGGACCAGGAGGTTTGAGTGATAATGGACCTTGCGGAAATTTAATCAATGTTGTTTTGCCGGTGGAGCTTACAGAATTTGTTTACAAAGAGACAGGAGCAAATCAAATAGAAGTAAGATGGGAAACGGAACAAGAGGAGAATATGGACTACTACATTCTTGAAGGCAGTACAGATTTAAATTCTTGGCAAGAGATTTCACAGCACAAGGCACAAAATTCAGAACGTGTTACTACATATTATCAAGATGTTCATCGGTTGAGTCAAAAGCAGTATCTAAGATTAAAAATGATTGATGTAGAAGGAAAAATTCAATATTCTAAAGTAATTACAGTATCAAAAAGTAATCAAGCTTCTTTAGCATTACATCCTAATCCAGTTTTAAATGAACTTCAAATAATTGGTGCAAATGCAAGTGATATTAAGATTATTAATAGTGTTGGCCTGTTAATGGTAGTACCTGTACTTACAAAGTCTAGCCTAAATGTTTCTGGCTTACCTACTGGTTTATATTTTGTAAGAAGTATAAATGGAGGGCAACAAGCAATTCAATTTTTTAAGAAATAATTTTTGTAGCAACTGACTATTTATTGCACTTGGAGTTTGAACTATTTGTAGAATGGTTTAAGAATTAAAG
>CALJNC010000001.1 GCA_937981995.1 uncultured Chitinophagaceae bacterium | reverse complement strand
CCATAAATTGAATATTTTACTTTTCGTAAGATAAGTTGTTAGATTTAAAAACTAAAATACATTGAACCATTAGGTTCACAAACGATTTCACAAAAGATTATACAACTATATTAATCATTCGGCCTTGTACAAATATAAATTTACGAATTTGTTTATCAGCTATGAGTTTTTGAACATCGGCATTAGCCAAAACTATTTCCTCTGCCTCTTGTTGTGAAATGGCAGCGTCTAATTTTAATTCTAATTTTCTTTTACCATTAATTGCAATAGGATAAATAATTTCAGATTCTATCAAATGATTCTCATCTAAAACAGGATAGCTTGTGCTAATGATAGATGAATCATTACCTATCTTACTCCATAGTTCCTCAGAAATATGCGGTGCGTAAGGAGCCAATAAAATAAGTAGGTTTTCTAATATTGATTTAGAATTACACTTCAATTGTGATAATTCATTTACACAAATCATAAACTGGCTAACAGCAGTATTCAATGAAAAACTTTCAGTTGCTTTTTCTACTTTTTGAATTGTTTGATGCAATGTCTTGAGCGCTTCTTTTGAAGCTTCAGAATCCGTAACAAGTAAAGTATCATCATTATAAAATAAGCGCCACAGCTTTTTAAGGAAACGGTGAACTCCTTCAATACCCTTTGTATCCCATGGCTTACTATCTTCTATTGGCCCAAGAAACATCTCATACATTCTAAAGGTATCGGCACCAAAGTCCTTAATAATATCATCGGGGTTTACAACATTATAGAGACGTTTGCTCATTTTTTCTGTTTGTTGGCCACAGATATATTTTCCGTCTTCTAAAATAAATTCAGCATCTTTAAATTGTTCTCTCCAATTTTTTAATCCTTCTATGTTTAACTCAAGACCATGACAAAGACTTACGTCAATATGAATAGGCTCCGTAGTATATTTTTCAATTAATCCAGCGCTTACAAATTTATTTTCTCCAGTAATGCGATAAATTAATCTGGAGTTTCCTTGAATCATTCCTTGATTAATTAATTTTTTGTACGGCTCATCAAAAGAAACTAAATCTAAATCATGAAGGAACTTACACCAAAATCTTGAGTATAACAGATGGCCTACAGCATGCTCCGCACCACCAACATATAGGTCTACTTGATTCCAATAATCCGATTTGTCTTTCGCACAGAATTCAAGTTCATTGTTAGGGTCCATGTAGCGTAAATAATACCAACTGCTTCCGGCATAACCAGGCATAGTGTCGGTTTCTCTAATTCCTTCACTCGTATTTACCCAATCCGCTAAATGGGCTAAGGGGCCTTTTCCTTCTGGTCCTTTATCGTAAGTATCAATTTGTGGTAAAATATGCGGTAGACTTTCCGTACTTAAAGACCCATCTTTATTATAAGAAATAGGAATTGGCTCGCCCCAATATCTTTGACGGCTAAAGCCTGCATCTCGCATTCTAAAGTTGATTTTTCTGGTTCCAATGCTATTGGATTCTAAACTGTCAATTGCTTTTTCAATTGCTTTAGTTCCAGATAAATTATCAAGAAAACCCGAATTAGTTAATTCAATATTTTTATCAGTACAAGCTTTCTCTGACAAATCAGCATCTTTAAAAATAGGAGGTATTGAAATCCCAAAGTGATTGGCAAATGCATAGTCTCTATCATCTCCTGCCGGAACGGCCATGATGGCACCAGTGCCGTAATGTGCCAAAACATAGTCAGCAATCCAAATTGGTAATTTCTTTTTTGTGAATGGGTGTATAGCATACGCACCTGTAAAGCAGCCACTAATGTTTTTAGTTTCTGCCATGCGCTCACGTTCTGAGCGTTTGCTTGTTTTATTTATATAATTTTCAATATCCTTAGTTTGGGTTTCGGTAGTAATTTTACTAACCAATTCATGCTCTGGAGCTAGAACTAAAAATGAGCTACCAAAAATTGTATCCGGCCGCGTAGTAAAAACATTTATATTTTCTTTTTCTCCTTCAACTTTAAAGTCAACAATTGCTCCCTGGCTTTTCCCGATCCAATTGCGTTGCATATCTTTTAAGGGTTCAGGGTAATCTACTTTTTCAAGTCCATTTAAAAGGCGATCGGCGTACTTTGTAATGCGCAAAAACCATTGCATCATTTCCTTCTTTTCAACAGGGTGACCACCTCTTTCAGAAACACCATTTACTACCTCATCATTAGCCAAAACAGTTCCTAAAACTTCGCACCAGTTTACATAGCTTTTCTTGCGATAAGCTAATCTAAAATTCATGAGCGTATCTTCTTTTTCTTTAATTGAAAAAGTATTCCATTCTTCAGCACTAAACGTATTCTCGCCTTGAGATCCTTCTTTTTCAAATGATTCAATTAATTTACTTATTGGTCTAGCTTTATTTTCGGCGTCATCATAATAACTATTAAAAAGTTGTATGAAAATCCATTGAGTCCATTTATAATAACCAGATTCTGCCGTTTTTATTTCTCTTGACCAGTCATAGCTAAATCCAATTTTTCCAAGTTGTTCCTTATATCGCTTAATATTGTCTTTTGTAGTTTTGGCGGGGTGCTGTCCTGTTTCAATAGCATATTGCTCAGCAGGTAAGCCAAATGCATCAAACCCCATAGGGTGCAAAACATTAAAGCCTTTTAGCCTTTTATAGCGTGCATAAATATCTGATGCAATATAGCCCAATGGATGCCCTACGTGTAAGCCTGAACCCGATGGGTAAGGAAACATATCCAATACGTAAAATTTAGGTTTTGAATCATCTTCAGTTACTAAATACGCTTTGTCCTCTTGCCATTTTTTCTGCCATTTTTGCTCAATAGCCGAAAAGTTATATTGCATACTATTTATTTTTATTACGAGAGTCAAATATAATTTGGATTACTCACAAATCTCATAATCATCATACTTGAAGGATGGATTGTTTTTCTTTTTATTTCTACTTAAATTGATAATTAATCTTCCAGATAATGAAAAGTAAAAGTCATTATTGTTGATATTGCCTCTTTGTTGGCCAGGCTTATATTGCCTATTGGCATCAATTAAATTTGATTTATTATTCAACACTTTTGCAAGCTCGGCATTATCAGCGTTTAGGTACGTGTCAAAAAGAGTGGGGTCAATGTAATTTGTACTTACATCGTCTAGGTAATCGGTATTTAATATTCTGCCCACATATTCTAAACCTACCGTAATTGTTCGGCTAATTTCATAGTTAAATCCAAAACCATAAGGAAGATTCCATTGTGAAAGTTTATAAGGTGTGCGATCCGGATGCTCCGTCATACCTTGACCTTCTAATGAAAGGGGATGTAAATCTATCCAAACATCTTCTTCCAAAATAGGATCATAAATGGAACCTTGCGGATTAAATGAATATCTACCAATACCTATAAGAGCGTAGGGTTGCAAGTAAGAGTTATGCAATTTACTTTTATAAGATAAAAATTTAAACGGGTGAAATTCAAACATCAGCGAACCTTCACTAATGTTAGTTTGAAAATCTAAGTTGCGAATATATCTGGCGTAAGATGGGTCAGTTGAATTTACATAATAGGTGTTTTTGTCACTGGCCGCAATCTTACCAAAAACATAACTCAATCTTAAGCCTATAGCTTCTTTTCTCATGTGTGTAAAAGAGAAACCATAAAAGAAGGTGTTTTGTTTAAAATCTAAATCTCCCAATGCTGATGGGTCAATTTTTGAGCCTCCCCCAAGGTCTCCTAAATAATTTGATTGGCCAAATTGAAATCCAAAAAAGGATTGCTTCTCAGTAGGCGGTCTCTTTTCTTTTACTCTCTTCGTAAAAATAGGTGGCTTGTAACTGTCTGGGTAAATTGATTCAATTCTAGACTTAGGAGTTTTAGTAATAGAAACACTATCGCGCTTAGCAATTTTGATCTTCTTTTTCTTAACTACTACCGGTTCTACTACTACAGGTTCTTTTTTAATCGGCTTCTTCTTTACGATTTCTTTTTTTAGCTTTTTCTTTTTTACAACGACTTTCTTTTTTCGTTCAATCTTTGGCTTAGTAAGTTTGACTTTTTCCTTTTTTTCTTTCTTGTTTTTTGTAACAATAGAAATATCTTGTCTGCGTTTTTTTCTTTTCTTCGTTTTCGCGATCTTCTTTTTTACTACTTCCTTCTTAGGCCTTTGGCTAAATACTTTATTCGTTTCTATTTTTTTCTTTTTTACAATAGCTGTAATTGGCTTCTTTTTTAAAGTGGGATTTAATTTTTTTTGTTTCTTTTTATAAGCCTTTCTGGCGGCAGCTGCTTTTTTGCTAGCTTTTGCTATACTGTCTCTAACTTGTTCTCTTGTTTTTTTACGCAGGGTATATTCTTTGTTTTGTTTGCGCATGGCCTCACGCGCTTTTCTTTTAGCTACTCTTGTACTGTCAGCTTTTCTTAGCCGCTCAGCTTGTCTTAGTTGAATTACAATTTTTATGGAGTCCTGCCTTTTTTGAATGGCAATTCGTCTTAAAGCCATTCTTGTACTATCTGCTTTTCGTTTAAGTTCAAATTTAAACTTTAAACTATCCTGTACAGATAGCTGTTGGCCCGCACTTTGCTTAAAAACAAAGCAAAAACATACAAATAATATGAAACACAAATTCTTCAATCCTCAGTATTAAAGTTAATTATTTTCTGTGGCATTATTCCACATTAAAAAAGATTTAATAAAACCTTCTAATTCACCATCCATGATAGGTTGTACGTTATTTACTTCATAATCAGTGCGGTGATCTTTAATCATTTTATAGGGGTGGAATACATAGGAGCGTATTTGGGAGCCCCATTCAATTTTTTTCTTACTATCGTTATTTGCATTTTTTATCTCTTCGCGCTTTCTAATCTCCTCTTCATACAATTGCGATTTTAACATTTTTATAGCCTTATCTCTATTTTCACCTTGTGTTCTGCTTTGTTGGCATTCCACAATTATTCCAGACGGAATATGTTTTAAACGAACAGCAGTTTCTACCTTATTTACATTTTGACCACCCTTGCCACCTGCTCTAAAAAAATCCCATTCAATATCTGCTAGGTTTACTTCAATTTCAATAGAATCATCAATTAAAGGATAAACAGTCACTGAAGCAAAAGATGTATGTCTTCTATTAGCACTATCAAATGGCGAAATCCTCACTAAACGATGTACACCATTTTCTCCCTTTAGCTGACCATAGGCAAAAGGTCCATTAATTTCAATGGTTACCTGTTTTATGCCAGCCCCATCGCCCCATTGCGTGTCTAACTCTTGAATTGAAAAACCTTGCTTATCAGCATACATTTTATACATGCGCAAAAGCATTTCAGCCCAGTCTTGACTTTCGGTACCTCCGGCGCCTGAGTTAATCATAAGCACGGCAGGCATTTCATCTTCTTCTGCTGATAGGGTAGATTTAAACTCTAAATTTTCTAAGGCTTGGATTGCTTCAGAATGAGCAATTTTTACTTCATCTTCTTCCGCTTCACTTGCTTTCCAAAATTCAAATAAAACAGCAAAATCTTCAACCTTAGCCAAAGTGTCTTGGTACGTAGTTAACCAATATTCAAAACCCTTTGTCTCTTTAAGTATTTGTGTAGCGCGTTTATTATCATCCCAAAAACCTGGTGCAGTACTTAATTGTTGGTTATTGGCTACTTGTTGTTTCTTATCGGTTATTTGTAAATAGTGATGCAAATCTTCCAATTGCCGCCTCATTTCCTTTATTTGCTCTGCTGTCATATCCGGCTTGTAAAAATAATGTGAACTAACATGTAGATAGTATTTAAACAACATTCTTTTTGTCAAAAAGGAAGTATTTTTGGGAGGATAATTAATCTACTATGCTAAAATATATAACACTACTATTTCTATTATTTAATACATCACTACTTGTAGCTCAAGATGTTATACCAGAAGTAATAGAAATGACCACACCGCTTAACGCTGATAAATCTTTTCTTACATTCATAAAAAAGGATAAATTTGGGGAGGATGAAAAGTTGATTTACAAAGGAATCGCTGATGCCGATTTAAAAGAAAAGTTGACTCAAAACATAAATAAAATTGCCAAAGATTTTATGCAAGTTTCGCAAGAAGAAGTTCCTACGGATATTAAATATCAAAAAAAGATCATGTTTGGTCTTTCAAGTTTTAATGGTATTAAATCTAGATTATCTAAAAAGGATAGACAAAGAGTATGTCATTATATAATAGAATTAATGGATATTATTGATTTGAAAAGTTCCAAAGGACAGCTAATGGTATTTGCTTATGGTTTTGATGCTGCTACCCTTGAAAAAATGAATAAAGCCAAAAATGGTCAGGCTAAATAAGTAGAACTTACTTATTTATTTTATTAATAATCTTACTGGTAGAATAACCTTCTAGGAATGGGATGATTTTTACTACTCCTCCATAACTTAAAACAAACTCTGCACCTACAATATTCTCTTGGGTATAATCACCACCTTTTACAAGCAAGCTTGGTTTAATTGCTTTTATAAGATCAATAGGTGTGTCTTCATTAAACGATATTACGTAATCAATAGATTCAAGTGCTGATAATACTAAACTCCGTGCTTCCAGGTTTTGTATTGGTCTTGTTGTACCTTTTAAACGACTTACTGATTCATCAGTATTGATACCCAATACCAATATATTTCCTAGTTCTTTTGCCTTGGTCAAATAATCAGTATGACCGGGATGCAAAATGTCAAAGCAGCCATTTGTAAAAACAATTGTTTTATCAGTAAGTTCTTTTTCTTTTATTGAAAGAAATTCATGGAGTGAAACAATTTTATTTTTCATCTAACTCTTCTTTTTTGGGATTAAGAATAGGTAATAAAATAAGTGAAACAACTCCACCAGTTATAAGTACAATAGTTTGCGCAAGCCATGATACGTTAGCATAAGCTAGCGCAAGAGGTTTTTGAATTTGATACATCTCTTGCAATGTAAGAGAAACAAAATATTGGAAAGACCCCATACCACCTGGTGCAGGTACTACAAAGCCAATAGTTCCAAACGCAAGAACAGATAACGCCTCCCGCAAGGATAAAAAACTAAGATCATCAAACGCCCAAAAACCAAGCGCCGTCATAAATAAATAAAGAAACCAAATACCAATGGTGTACCCTATAAAAAGGTATGGGTTTTTTAACCTTCGGATAGAGCCGAGGCCTTCGCCTATATTTTTTATTATACCTACAATTTTGCTTTCGGAGCTAAATATTTTTTTTCTTAAAGCTATAAATGCTCCAACTAAAACAATAACTATCAGTGCCACAAGTAATAAACCATTGGTAGAAAATCTGTTTGCTAGTGGCGATAAAAGGTTCTCTTGTACAAAAGCATTAACGGTGCTATACTCAACTAAGTAGGTCAAAAGAAAAACAGCTACTAAAGTGATAAGATCAAAAGCGCGCTCAGCTATCATAGTGCCTGCTAGTTTATCAGCAGGGACTTTTTCATAAACTGATAAAACTCCACAACGGGCAACCTCTCCCATACGAGGTGTCACCAAGTTTACTAAATAGCCTATCATGATACTTAAAAAAGTATTCTTTGCTTTTACATTATAACCCATGGGATCAATTAGCATTTTCCAGCGCAGAGCTCTTAAAAAATGGCTACCAAGCCCACCGATAAATACGAGAGATAAAGGCCACAGTTTTACATTTTTTACATGCCCCATCATTTCTTCCATGGGAATGCCTCGGCTAGCCAGCCAAAGGAATAAAGCTGCAATAGCTAGAAAAATTGTGTATTGGATTATTTTTTTCCAGCTAAATTTTATCTGCATTTTTCTAGCTTAATTGATTGTTTTCGTCTGGGAAAATTACAGTCGGTTCGTACTTGCGGGCATCGGCTTCTTCCATAAAACCATAAGCTATAATTATTACAGTGTCACCTACTTCAACTTTACGAGCAGCTGGCCCATTAAGACATATAACTCCACTACCTCGTTTTCCAGGGATAACGTAGGTTTCAAGGCGTTCGCCATTGTTTACATTTACTATTTGCACTCGCTGATTTACAAATAAATCTGCTGCTTCAATCAAGGCTTCATCTATTGTAATAGAGCCTACGTAGTTAAGTTTTGCTTCGGTAACTTTTACCCGATGTATTTTTGATTTGAAAGTTTCTACTAACATATTAATGCTCAAATATAATCTATTAACTAGGATTCTATTTATATGGCAATGTTATCTATTAATCTAACACCTTCAATAAATGAAGCCGCGATTAATCTCATAGGGATGTCTTGGTCAAAATCACTTAGTTCTTCTAACGTATTGGCATTACATAAAGCAATATATTCAGGTGTAAAACCTACTGCCTTCATCATTTCTTCGGCCTCCTTTTTTAAGGTGAGAAAGTTTTTTTCTTTTTGTAAATCTCTAATATGGCATAAAGATTTATTAAACATAGCAGCATTTATTTTTCCTTGAACGCTCAATCTTCGGTTTCGAGAGCTCATGGCAAGGCCGCTTTCTTCGCGCAGTGTTACACAAGGAACTAATAGAGTCGAATGATCATTTATTTCTATGAGCTTTTGTACCACTGCAATTTGTTGAATATCTTTTTCGCCCATATAAATACTTGTGGGCTTTAACATATTCAAGAAAACATCTATAATGTGACAAACACCCTGAAAATGCCCAGGGCGATGTTCGCCCTCTAAAACGTTTTCTAACGCACCAATATCATAAAATGGGATATCATTGGTACCCTCAGGGTATATCTGAGCTACACTTGGCGCAAATAGTACATCCACTTTTATTGTATTTAATAGCTCAATATCAGCATCTAGGACTTTGGGGTAAGAGTCAAAGTCGCTTTTTTCGTTAAACTGAGTAGGATTTACAAATACGGTACATATTACTACGTCATTACCTTCTATTGCTTTTGATAGCAAGGAAAGGTGCCCATCATGTAAGGCACCCATAGTAGGCACAAATCCAATGGTTTGGGTAGGGCTTAGATGGTTTAAGTATTCGGTTAGTTCTTTACTTGTGTTTACAATCTTCATATGTCAAATGCTAATAGTAGGTGAAACAGGCTGTGAAAGTCTTATATTTTTCGTAATTTCGCAAATCTTATTTCGCCCTGAAAACTAATTGTTGAATGACTCCATTACAAAAGAAAAAAGTACTTTATATATCTCACGAATTTCATCCTTATAATATTGAAACCGAAATGGCCGAAGCGCTTAACGGTTTAGCTGTATTATCTAACAAAGAAGGATACGAGGTTCGCTGTATCATGCCACGCTTTGGTACAATTAATGAAAGAAGACATAAACTGCACGAGGTAGTGCGTTTATCTGGTATCAATATCCATGTGGATAGAGAAGACTATCCTTTGATTATCAAAGTAGCTTCATTGCCTAACGCTCGATTACAGATGTACTTTATGGATAATGAGGACATGTTTAAGCGTAAACAAGTATTTCATGATGAGGATGAAAAATTCTTTGAGGATAATGCGGAGCGAATGATTTTCTTCTGTAAAAGTGCTATCGAGACCGTTAAGAAATTTGGATGGCCTCCTGATATTATATATATACATGGATGGATGGGATCTTTAATCCCTGCATTAATTAAACATCAGTTTAAAAATGAACCAGTATTTGCTGAGTCTCATATTATTTTTTCTGCCACTAAGGAAATGACAAATGAAAGCTTAGGGGATCGTTTTGCTGAAATGCTTGCAAATAGCACCCAGCTTAAAGCAAAAGCAATTGAACCATATAAAGGAGGTACCAATACTGACCTTTATAAAGGTGGAGCAAAAAATGCTGATGTTGTTTACTTTTCGCACCCTGATGTAGAAGCAGCAGTAACAAAATCTGTGAAAGCTACGAAAAGCAAGAAAGTGTTAAAATTTAATCCTGAAGTAGATGATTTAGCAACTATTCTTGACCTTTATAGCGAATTAGTTCCTGACGAAGAAGAGGAGGAATAAAGAAAAAAAAATTAATGAATAAATTAATAAGAGTTAGAGCGTCCAAAATTGGATTTGCTTCTATAGGACTGATAGCTTGTATTATAGTTATACTTTCTTCTTGTAAGGAAAATACAATTTTACCACCTGATTTAGTTCCGGCCGTAGATAATATCAATACGTTTCAGCAAGATACTTTTACTGTAGTTACACATACTACGTTCGACGATAGTATACTTACAGGTGGAATTAGAAATGGCTTAAATGTTGGTGCAGATGCCGATTTTTCGCATGCCATAGGTACAATTTTAAGTGGTGCTCCCGGAGATGCTATTTTTGGTAAAACTATTGGTTCGGCTTACGTTCAAGTAAGACCACCTTCTCCTGCTTTTGCATTTAGTGGTACCAATCAAGTAATTGATTCGATTATTGTAGCTGTAAATTATGAAACTGCTTATGGTGATACCATGATGGCTCAAAACCAAACCTTTAATTTGTATCGTACTCCAGAAAATAAACCTTTTGACTCAACTTATTATGAATTTAGCAGTATCACAAATTTGGGGACTTGGTTAGATGATGCACAAGTATCTTTCAATACCATTCGAACAGATTCTCCCCTTATTGGCGGAGTAAGACTTAGACCAAGAGTTAGTTTTAAGTTAGACACAAATTTTAGAAATGATTTACAATCTCAAACTGCTGCTACTGGCTTTTTAGATTACCCCACTTTTCTTACTTGGTTAGGTGGTTTTTATATCACTCCCGATTCTTCAATTGGTAATACACTAGGTTATTTTGATACAGATAATACAGCAATGTATGTTTATTATAGGTTCTTGAATTCTAATAGTGAAGCTGATACAACAGTAGCCGTATTCCCATTTGATGCAACCTATTGTACCCGTTTTAATAATATAAAAAGAAATTATGCCGGATCGCCAGCTAGTAATTTTATTGAAACCGGAACCGTTGGTGGCGATTCCTTATTATATATACAAAGTGAGCCAGGTTTAGCTTCTTTGGTTACCTTTCCTAATATTGGAAATTTTCCTAATGCGATTATAAACAAGGCTGAACTTAGTTTTACTGCATTGTCGTCTTTAGACTCAGGAACATTTAATATACCTCCTCAGTTACAACTAGTATATATAAATGAAAATGGTGAGGATGAAGTTTTAGAAGATTATATTCAGTTTGGAACAACTCGTGTAGGAGGTAAAAGAAATTGGGCAACCATAGGTACTACACAACAAATCGAGTATGTATTTAATATAACGCATACAATTCAAAATGCGATAACGTTACAAAATAGCAATTTTGCTTTAAAAATGTCGGGCGCTAGGAATGATTACCCAGCTTCTAATAGAGTGGTTTTACGAGGTAGTGGCTCAGGTATTACGTTGGAAAAACCGAATTTAAATATTATTTTCACTAAAATTCAATAAATAACATGTGTGGGATTGTAGGATATATTGGACCAAAAGAGGCGTACCCAATTTTAATTAAAGGATTAAAACGATTAGAGTATCGCGGGTATGATAGTGCAGGAGTTGCACTTTTAAATGGAGACTTAACGATTCTTAAAAAAGAAGGAAAAGTTTCTGATTTAGAAATGCACGCTGAAGGCAAGAATAAAACCGGAACAGTTGGGATAGGACATACTCGTTGGGCAACACATGGTGTGCCTTCCGATTTAAACGCGCATCCGCATGTTTCTAACTCTGCGCAATTAGCAATTATTCATAATGGTATTATTGAAAACTATGCATCTTTAAAAACTGAGCTAGTAAAACGTGGGTATACTTTTAAAAGTGATACGGATACTGAGGTTTTAATGAATCTTATTGAAGACATTAAAAAGGAAGAGGAGGTTGATATTGAGGAAGCCTTGCGTATTGCTTTAAATGAAGTAGTAGGAGCCTACGCGATAGTTGTTATTGATAAAGCAAATCCGGATAAAATTATAGCGGCTCGTAAAGGAAGTCCTTTAGTAATAGGAATAGGCGATAAAGAATTTTATGTAGCAAGTGATGCTTCACCAATTGTAGAATTTACAAAAGAAGTAGTTTACTTAAACGACGAAGAGTTTGCTGTTTTGCACAGAAACGGTGATATGGAAATTAAGGATTTAGGTAACATTACCAAAACACCCTATATCCAAAAGCTAGAAATGGATCTTGAAACAATTGAAAAAGGTGGATATGATACATTTATGCTTAAAGAAATTTATGAGCAGCCTAAAGTAATTGGAGATGCATTGCGTGGAAGAATGAATGCTAAAGAAGGCTGGATTAAATTAGGTGGAGTAAGTGAGTTTGCTACACGTATAAATAATGCAGAACGTTTAATCATTGGAGCCTGTGGTACTTCTTGGCACTCCGGTTTAATTGCGGAGTATGTTATAGAAGAATTAGCACGTGTACCAGTAGAAGTAGAATATGCTTCTGAGTTTAGATACAGAAACCCAATTGTTACCTCTAAGGATGTAATGATTGCCATCTCACAATCAGGAGAAACGGCTGATACCTTAGCTGCTATTGAAATTGCTAAAGAACGTCAAGCATTAATTTTTGGTATTTGTAATGTAATAGGAAGCTCTATTTCACGTGTTTCTCATGCAGGAGCTTATACGCATGCAGGTCCTGAGATTGGAGTAGCTTCTACTAAGGCATTTAGTACTCAAGTTGCTATATTAATGCTTATGGCGTTGCAGTTAGCTCAGAAAAAAGGTTCTATCTCAGCTTCAAGACTTCGTCAGATTTTATATGAACTAGAAGAAATTCCTAAGAAAATTGAAGAGGCTTTAACCTTGAATGATGAGATTGAAAGGATTGCTGCTAAATACTTTGAAGCTGAAAACTTTTTATACTTAGGACGTGGAATTAATTTCCCTGTTGCACTTGAGGGAGCATTAAAACTTAAAGAAATATCTTACATACACGCAGAAGGGTATCCTGCTGCTGAAATGAAGCATGGACCTATCGCTTTGATTGATGAAAATATGCCGGTGTTATTTATTGCAACCAATAAAAGCGCACACGAAAAAATAGTTTCAAATATTCAAGAAGTTAAAGCAAGAAAAGGAAAAGTAATTGCGGTTATTAATCATGCCGATGAGGTAATTGAAGGCTTAGCCGATGATGTAATAAGAGTGCCGGAAACTGAGGAGTTATTATCTCCATTGGTATCAATTGTACCATTGCAGTTGCTTTCTTATCACATAGCGCTTATGCGCAATTGTAATGTGGATCAGCCACGTAATTTAGCTAAAAGTGTTACGGTAGAATAATTAATTTTTATTAAGAATCCCAAATAACTTCTGTTCCGTTGTTTTTATTTAAAACAAAGCGGGATAATACAAAGAGGTAATCAGATAGTCTGTTTAAATATTGAACGATCGTTTCATTAATTTTTTCTTCTGATGCAAGTGCTACGGAAATGCGCTCTGCTCTGCGGCATACGCAACGTGCAATATGAATTTTAGAAGCGGCACCATCGCCACCAGGTAATACAAAATTGGTTAAGGCAGGGAGTGTTTTTTCCATTTCATCAATCTTACTTTCCAAAAATGGAATTTCTTCAGGTTTCAAATCTGGCAAATTCATTTTTACATCTTTACTAGGAGTAGTGGCAAGATGTGATCCAATAGTAAAAAGGTAATTCTGTATTTTATAAAGTTCTTTTTCAAAGTCAGCAGAAACAGAATCTCTTATATTACCAAGCCATGAGTTTAACTCATCTACTGTGCCGTAGGCTTCTATTCTTATGTGATGTTTTGGTACACGTGTACCACCTAATAAAGCTGTTTCACCTTTGTCACCTGTTTTGGTATAGATCTTAAATGCCATATGAGGCAAATGTCAGTTTTTTTGATCATTTATTAAGCCTACTGCTAAGCAAGTTCTAAAGAAGATGTATACAGCTATTAGATTAGCGAATCAGGCTTGTCCTTTTTAACGGGAGCTATTGGAACCACTCCTTCTTTGAAGTGTACTCTTTTATGTATATCCTCGGAGCTTTCAATTACACCATCTCGCAATCTTATAATTCTTTTGGCTTTCGCTGCGACATCCTCCTCATGCGTTACGAGTATAATTGTATTCCCACTTTTATTTAAAGACTCAAAGATGTTCATAATTTCATACGAAGTTTTTGTGTCTAAATTACCAGTGGGTTCATCGGCAAGGATAATGGATGGATTGTTAACCAAAGCTCGAGCAATTGCTACACGCTGGCTTTGCCCACCAGAAAGTTCATTGGGTTTATGGTCAGCTCGGTCAGCAAGTTCTACAAGTGCAAGTTTTTCCTTGGCAATTCTAGTGCGTTCTTTTTTATCTACTCCCGCATAAATTAATGGTAGGGCTACATTATCTAAAGCGGTAAGGCGCGGCAATAAATTAAACTGTTGGAAAACAAATCCAATTTCTTTACTTCTAATACTAGCAAGAACACTTTCGGGCAGTGTGCTAATATTCTGTTGGTTTAAAATATATTCACCCGATGTGGCAGAATCTAAACACCCAATAATATTCATTAAAGTAGACTTGCCCGAACCTGATGGCCCCATTAAAGCTACATATTCGCCTGAGTGAATGGTAAGACCAATACCCTTAAGCACATGTACGCTATGTTTATCAAGGTAGTAATCCTTTATTAAGCCGTTGATTTTAATTACCTCTGTCATAGGAATATAGCATTTTCAAATTTACTACATTTGCTTTTATGCTTTTGGGAATCGTTGAATATTTCTCTGACTTTACATGGTTACAGGTAATTGATATTTCACTTGTATTGCTTTTGATTTTTCAATTATATCGTTCGGTTAAAGGAAGTATTGCATTTAATATTTTTATTGGGACGCTAATTATTTACATACTTTGGCGGGTAATACATCATCTTGAAATGCCGCTTATGGGCGAGATATTTGATAGATTGGTAAGCATTGGTTTAATTGGATTAATAGTTTTATTTCAGCCCGAGTTACGTAAGTTTTTAATTAATCTGGGTCGTAGACCGACTAGTGGAATTTTTAATCGATTTTTTAAGAAGAGTGGATTGAAAAAATACATTGCAGAAGAAGAGGTGATTAATGAAACTATGGAGGCAATTCATAAATTTATAAAGCAAAAGGTTGGCGCTACTTTAGTAATTGCTCGTACAGATAAATATCAATTGGATACAAATTCAGGGGTGCTTATTAAAAGTTTAGTATCGTCAGAATTATTAAATAGTATTTTTTCGCCTGATAGTCCACTAAAAAATGGAGCCGTATTAATTGATAATAATCAAATTATTGCGGCGGGTATTACACTGCCAATTAGCGATAGTCAAAAAATGGCTGCACACCGTGGTTTAAGGCACAGAGGAGCTTTGGGAGCTGCCGAAAATGGCGAGGTAATAGCCATCGCAATCTCTGAAGAAACGCAAGAGGTTTCAGTAGCTAAGGATAAAGTTTTAATGGAGGGGCTTAATCTGGAAGAGGTAAAGAAGCTTATGTATGAGGCTTTAGTAGGCTAACTAATTAGCGTTTATTCAACTCATCTCTAAGTGCAGCCGCCTTGATGTAATCTTCGTTTTCAATGGCTTCGTTCAATTGTTCCTTTAACTCTTCAGGACTCATTTTTGATAAGCTGTTACTACTTCCTTTTGGATCGGCAGTTGATGAAGCGGGTGTATAATCGGCATCGGATTCTTCTTCATTATTTTTATCTACATAACCCGCATTGCTTAAGATGCTTTCGTAAGTATAGATAGGTGTATTGAAACGACTTGCCATAGCCAAGGCATCTGAAGTTCTTGAGTCTATTTCCTTTTCACCGTCGGGTGATTTACAAATTAGTTTAGAATAAAAAATACCTTCTTTGAGTTTGTATATTATAACCTCTTTTAATTCAATATCAAAAGTGTCCATCATATCCTTCATCATATCATGAGTAAGGGGGCGTGCATTTTTTACATTTTCTAATGAAACAGCAATTGCTTGTGCCTCAGAATGGCCAATGATAATTGGAATTCGTCTTATCCCTTCACTCTCCCCAATAACTACTGCATAGGAATGAGACCCACTAATACTATTCGTTAGTGCAACAATCTCTACTTCTATTTTGTAACCACTCATGAGATAAATTTAATTTGCTTGCGTCGCTTTAAAACTATTTAAGGCTGCTGTTAACTTAGGTAAAACTTCAAACGCGTCGCCTACAATACCGTAATCTGCTGCCTTAAAGAAAGGAGCTTCAGGATCAGTATTGATAACTACAATTGTTTTAGAACTGTTTACACCAGCCAAATGCTGAATGGCTCCACTAATACCAACGGCTATATAAAGATTGGGGCGAATCGTTCCACCAGTCTGACCTACATGCTCATGGTGTGGACGCCAGTGACTATCTGCTACCGGACGGCTGCAAGCCAAGGTTGCACCAATAGAAGCACCAAGCTCTTCTAATATTCCCCAGTTTTCTGGTCCTTTTAAACCACGACCACCGCTTACAACCAATTCAGCTTCTCCTAAAGGAACAGTATCTCCGCTGGCAGTTTGTGCCGTTTGATTTGTGATAGAAGCATCATCAATTGCCACTTCTAAATTTTCTACTGCTCCGGCTTTCGCATTTTCAGTAATTCCAACTGAGTTTGGTGTTAAGCTAATAATTTTTTTATCAGTCTTGATATTTACGTGGGCAAATGCCTTGCCACTAAATACACTTTTCTTAATCGATCCATCATTGGCCGGTAAAGCAATTGCACCGCTCACCATTCCTGCTTTTAATCTTACAGAAAGGCGAGGAGCAATACCACGAGCTGTAACATTATCACTAAAAACAATTGTAGTTGTACCAGTATTATTTGCTGCTTCACTAATTGCTTTTGTATAGGACTTTGAATTAAAATTGTTCAGCGCTTCGTTATTGCTATGATAAATTTTATCAGCACCATACTTTGCTAGTTCAGAAAGGTCGTTGGCGTTTCCTAAAACTACTGCTGCACATTCTGTACCTTGTTTTGCTGCTAATTGCGCACCATAACTTACTGCTTCGAAACTTGCTTTCTTAAAAGCTCCATTTTGTTGTTCTGCGAATACTAATATCATCTTTATATAACTTTTGCTTCGTTGTGTAATAAATCTACTAATTCTTGTACGTTTTCAGCGTCAATTAATTTAACGCCACTTTTAGCCGGAGGCAACTCATACGAAGTAGTTTCAGTTAAGTTTTCAGCCGCGGCTGGCTCCACCACATTTAATGGTTTTGTACGCGCCGCCATGATGCCACGCATATTAGGTATGCGCGCTTCAGCCATTCCTTTTTGACAAGATATAACTGCAGGTATTGAAACGGTTAAAGTCTCTTTACCACCATCAATTTCTCTTTCTAAATTTAAAGACCCTCCTTCCACATCAAGCTTAGTAGCATTAGGCACAAATTGTGCATCCAAATGCTCTGCTATCATAGCAGGAACACTTCCATTATTATAATCAATACTTTCTTTACCCGCTAGTACTAAATCGTAGCTGTTAGCCTTAGCATATTCACCAATCTGAGCTGCTGTATTAAAACTGTCAGTATGTTCAGCGTTTATCCTTATGGCCTGATCGCCACCAAGTGCTAATGCTTTGCGCATAATAGGCTCAGCATCTGCTCCACCTACTGAGATTAAGTGTACTTCAGTAGCCGCACCGCTTTCTTTTAACTCCAATGCACGTACTAGTGCATACCACTCATCATACGGGTTCAAAATCCACTGCACTCCATCTTCTACAAACCTAGTATTGTTATCAGTAAACTGTACTTTTGTTGTAGTATCTGGAGCCTTAGTTATACAAACTAATATCTTCATTTTTAAAATTTAGAGTGCAAATATAAGGGTAGAATATGCAAGAAATAAATAATGCAAGCGAAAGTAGA